>JAEYYW010000017.1 GCA_023428265.1 Bacillota bacterium
GCTTCCTCCTGGGCCAGGCCCAGCGCCTTGCGGGCGTTTTCTGTAAATCTTCCTTGGAATGACATGCCGATCTCCTCTCTTCTCTATAGCGGATTATGATGATTTCGTGTTTCTGATGCTTATTTCCTGAGCGGGGCAATGGCTCTGCCCTGCTCGTTCAGCCCTTCTTCCCCAGCGCCTCCCGGATGTAGCTGGCCCGCACGGCGTCTCGTTCCTCCTGGCTGAGCTCGCGCCCCTCGTGCTTTTGCAGCGCCGCAGGCTGCACGGCAATCATCAGGCGGTTCAGATCTGTCTGGTTCACATCCGGCAGCAGCTCCAGGCCCACAGCCAGGCGTGCGTCAGACAGCAGCTGCATAAACTCCTTGCTGGAGACGGATCGGGCGTATTTCATCAGGCCCCAGGAGCGGTAGAGCTTGTCTTCGATTTCCACCCGCTTGTTGTGCAGCAGGAAATCGCGGGCGGCACGTTCCTTTTCCGTGATCTGCTCGCAGACGGCACGGATCGTGCCGGCAATGTCTTCCTCGGTCAAGCCAAGTGTGATCTGGTTGGATATCTGAAACATATCGCCCAGCGCTTCGCTGCCCTCGCCATACATACCGCGCACCGCAAGGCCGGCCTTCACCACCGAGTCAATCAGGATCTTCAGCATGCCGATGAGCTTCAACGCCGGCAGGTGCACCATCACGGAAGCCCGCATGCCGGTGCCCACGTTGGTGGGGCAGCTGGTCAGATATCCCAACGCCTTATCATACGCGAAGGGTACAGATTTCTCCAGAATGCTTTCCACCCGCAATGCCTTGGTGGCCGCCTCCACAATCTGGCTGCCGGGCAGCAAGCCCTGAATCCTCAGATGATCTTCCTCATTGATCATCAGCGAAACCGTTTCATCGGCGCTCAGCATGAGCGCGCCGCAGTCTTTTTTCTTCAGCAAATCGGTGCTGGCAAGATGCCGCTCCACCAGCTCCAGCCGGTCTGTTTCCTCCATCAGGCGAAGCTGAAGGAAACGGAAAGCATCCATCCCCTCGGCTTGCTTCATCGCCGCCATCACTTTATCTGCCACCGCATCAGCCTGCTGCGCGTTCATCGCCGCCGGAAACGGCATGCCTGCAATGTTGCGAGCCAGCCGCACACGGCTGCTGATCACAATGTCGTTGCCGGGGCCCGCTGTTTCCCAAACGTTCATTTCGCCGCTCCATCTCCGGCCGATTCCAGCGCCCGGATTTCGTCGCGCAGCCCGGCGGCCTTTTCATATTCCTCCGCTTTGATCGCAAGCTTCAGCTGCGTGCGAAGCTCGTCAATGCGGTTGGGTTTTCTTTTTTCCGTCGTGGCGGCCCTGGTTGGGGCTGAAAGGCCAGGCCTTTTTCCGGTGTGCTGCAATGAGCCGTGGATCCTCCGCATCATTGGGATCAGCTCGTTTGAAAACTGCCGGTAGCATTGCTCACACCCCACGCGCCCCTCGCGACGCAAACGGTTCAGGTCGAAGCCGCAATCGGGGCACACCACCGGCGGCTCGGCAGGCGCCTGCTTCTGCTGCGCGTTGGCAAGGTTGGCCAGGATGCTGACCAGTGACATATCCTTGAAAAACTCGCTGTCTCCCTGCTCGGCGCACTGCTTGCACAGATGCAGCTCCGTTTTATCGCCGTTGATCACCTTGGTCAGATAGATTGTGGCTTGCTTTTGGCCACAGCGGTCACACATCATGCTATTCATCCTCTCTGCCTTGCAGCAGCGCCAATATCATATGCTTCAGAATCCCTGCCCGAAGCCGGTCCTTGATCGGCATGGGGGCCACGATGGCTCTTGAAGACACGGCAGCCTTCAGCAGCTTGGCCTCCCTGGGCTCCACGATCTCCTTTTCCAGCATGCACTCCACGATGCGCCGGGCGTCATTCTCCGATAAATCGTCTCCGATGCCCTGCGTGGCCAGATGCATCAGATAATCGCCCTCATCCATATCCACCCGCATGATCCGGATATATCCGCCGCCGCCTCGCCGGCTTTCAATGTAGTAACCCTTATCAGCGGAAAAGCGTGTTGCTAGCACATAATTGATCTGCGACGGCGCGCAGCGGAAATACTCCGCCAGCTCATTTCTGCGCACATCTATTTGATGCATATCCTCAAACAGTGATTTTATGAATGATTCTATGTTGTCAGACAACATCGACATCCGGTTCACCCCTTTGACCATCTTTGACCTTTTTATCATTATATCCAGATTCCCGCAAGAAATCAAGGCCCTTGTTCATAGCATCCATCGGCGCGGCCAAAAAATTCAGGAAAACGACACCTATATACAAAATGGCACTTCCGTATACACGAAGGATGGCGTATGATACCAATGTATCATCACAGGAAAGGCTGGGTATTCTTTTACAATGCAAGGAGATCTGAATATGAAAATCAAGTCTCGTTTTGAGGATTTCAAGAGCTTCGCAATGAAGGGCAATGTGATTGATCTTGCCGTGGGCGTGATCATCGGCGGCGCGTTTGGAAAGATAGTGTCCTCGCTGGTGAATGACGTGATCATGCCGGTCATCGGGTTGATCACAGGGCGGGTAAATCTTACCGAAATGAAAGTGATTTTTCAGGCGGAAAATCTCAGAGATCCTAACCACCCCATTGCCGAGCTTTCGTTGAAATATGGTTCCTTTCTCCAGAGCATCATTGATTTTCTCATCATAGCGTTGAGTATTTATCTTTTTATCAAGCTGATCGAGAAGTTTAAGCGCAAACAGGAAGCCGCAGAACCGGAGCCGCCGGCACCTGCCAGGAGCGAGGTTTTGCTGGAAGAAATCCGCGATCTGCTCAAGGAACAGAAAAAGGATCACAAGTGATGCAAAACCAAAGGCGGCCATAAGCCGCCTTTTTCTTTATCGCCAGATGGTTCGATAATTCACACGGGGATATGGCCCCAGGTTTTGCGGCATCGCCGCCCACATCAGCTCATACAGCACGAACCGGTTGTCCTGCCAATACTCATAGAAGTTGGCCTGAGGCAGCGGGCAGTAGCCGCTCCCGACCTCGATCGTGAGCCCCGGCCGGCCGAACTCCTCAACGAACCAATCGCGGTATCCGCCGCCGGACGCTTGAGAAGAGGGAGAAAGAATCGTGTAGCCGCTGAACACACTGAGCTGCTCTGCGAGGTAACGGTTCATCTTGTTGTTCACGCCCTTGGGATTATACCAATAGATCATTTCGCCGGAGGAATGGTAACTGGCCGTCAGCGCAAAATCCTTGGCGATGGTCAGGTCTCTGAGAGCGATGGACTCCGGCTCGCTGAATGCCCGCGGGCCTGAATGGTAATATGGGCCCGGCTTGGTGTAGTTGGGATCAACCCGCCAGCCGGCGCCAAAGTTCCGGTTCAGATCCACTCCCCTGCCATTGGCTTTCCAACGGAGGAAGTTGGTGCTGCCGCCATTCATTGCGACAAGGGAGGATTTAAGATCCGGCATGGTTGCCGGCACTGTAGCCAGGCCCTCCATGCAGAGGCGGACACCGTCCGGGTTGGCCTCAGGGATGATCCAGACTTCCAGCTGATCCAGCATCCTCCTGACAGATGTGCCTTTATAAGACGCTCCGAGCTCACCGGCCTTCAGCGCCGTCTCCACATGGCGCAAGGCCAACAGGGCGTTGATCCACTCCCGCGCGTGTATGGCGGCCTGCACAAGGATGCGCACCTTTGCGTTCGGGTTGCCGATGACAATGGCCTTGATGGGGTTGCCCATCACGCTCAAGCCAACCGTCTCAATGCGGGCTTTCCCGGGAAAACGCACAGCGATTTCACTCATGTCCTTCATGCATTGGGAAACGGTAAAGCTGGTGGTCAGGCTTATGTCTTCGCTGGGCCAATCCAGCTTTGCCGCATTGCTGGGCTGCACGGGGCTGGGATGATTTACCAGATAGCCCGATTGGCACCACCCGCTCTGGCCGCCGGATGTCATGACATTGCACCACAGGCCGGAGTCGGACAGGATTTTTACCACATCTCCGCGGGCGAGGCTCTTCACCACGCGGGCCGAAGTGCTGGCCTTGGCGCGGATGCTGAGAGTGGAAGCGTTTACCACCGCCATTCCGTTGAGCCCGGCGGCCCTGGCAACCTCGGGGGGCGCAAACAAGCACCCGCCAATCACAACGGCCAAGACGCAACTAATGAGCCGGTGTGCGCCGGATGCCACACTGCCTTTTCGGCTGCCGGAGTTGGTACGATGCATTTCGTCTCCATCATATCCGTTTTTCTGAAAAACCCACCAGATATGGTATATTATACCGTCAGCAAGGCAGTATATCAATATATATGGATGATATCAGCGGGTTCCGAATCGCTTTCATGGGACAAGGACACATGCCGCGCCTGTGTTGATGCGCAGCGAATTTTGCCATATAATAATTCAACAGCCAAACAATTTGGAGGTGGATGAATGGCTGGTGAATCAATGCTGATTGTGACATCCGGCCTGCCGGAAACAACCAAGAGACTCATCAGAAGCAAACTTGCGCCGCTGGCGCTGGATTTCCAGACCCCAAGGGGCAGCGAGGACCTGCGCCGGTTGTTGAACTCGCGCAACATCATCGTTGGTTGCGTCTTGGTAGACAGCGACACGCATGACGATAAAGGCCGTTCCTTCTGCACCGATGTGCGCAACATCAACAAGAAAGTGCCTTTGCTTGTGCTGAGCTCTGAAAATGAAAAGAGCTATTATGTCAACGCGATCCGTTGGGGTGTTTCCGGCTTTGTGATCAAGCCGCTTGCTGATGACACAATCCGCGTGAAGCTCATGGAATGCCACCAGACGCAGGGCGAAAAAAGCGCCGAAATGATCACCTTTGATCTGGAGAAATATCTGCTGGGTGAGTTTCGCAAAGCTGAGAAAGGAAACTTCAGCCTCACATTCATGTTTGCAACGGTGCGCCTGGAGGATCCGGAAGAGCAAGGCAACGCGATGAGCCATGCTTATTATCTGAATTTGTTTTACGAGACCATCAAGACATTGTTTTGGGATACCGACGCCTTCATCCGCTATAATTCAAAATACTACCTTGGTGTTTTTCCGTTTTGCACCAAATACAATGTTTCGGTTCTGGAAGGAAAGATGCTCACCGCGTTCAATGGGCTTTATACCAGCCGGGGAATGCCCCAATATGTGAAACTTGTCTCGGCCACATCCACCTATCCCGACGACGGCACCCGCTTCCTGGATGTGCAGCGCGTGCTTTCGGACAGAGCAAGGCTTCTGATGGGAGACATAAGGTTTGAGTGGTATCTCTGAACCGAACCGCGCGGCCTGTTTGGGTTCCTTGGGTTTCTTCTCAGTCTGTTGCTGATATTGCCTCGTGCTGCTCCGAACCCGATTCCTGCTTGAGGCGAATTGTGCGGATCGGCGTGCCATCCGGCGCATCTTCCATTTGCTGCGTGACGGCTCCTTCTGTGATCATATCGCTCAGAATCCTGCGGTAGATGTCAAACACGCCGCCGTAATATACCACGGCGTGGTTCAGCGTGTTCATAAATGTGGACTTGATGTTCTTTTCCTGCGCGCTCAGCATGCAAAGAACCAGGTTCTCACGGTATTTGTCTTCGGTGGCATCCTTGGGCATGATGGTCTTGACCCAGCTGGAGCAGTCGGCCAACTGCCTGCCCAACGTGCCTTCCACGGCATATACGCCAATCACTTTATCCTTTTGTGTGCGCAGAAATGTGGCAACAGAGGAATAATGGTTGTCGCCGGTGATCAGGATGAACTGATCCACATGTGGTTTCGTCATGCTGTCCTGATAAATGCTGTCCAGCATCAAAAAGTCGGTATAATCCTTCTTATGGCCCTCGGAGTTGGGCTGCTGGCAATCGATGATCGTGCTGGTAATCGTGCGGATTTTCCCCTGCTCCGACTTGATCAGCTCATTGGAGAAATCGCCGAACACCTTGATGCTTTCTGCAAAACGCCCCTGGCTTTTCAACTCATCCAGCAATGCCACAAGGTTTGGCTTAAGCTTGAAACGGTCATACATCCCATAAAATAAGGACTCATAATCCACATATATCAAGGACTGCAATGCATGATCTGTAATGGGGGGTTGTTTACGAGTCGTAAATATCATTACTAAACTTCCTTATGAATTCGGCCGCGATGTTCGGTTGCCAAGGAACCTGTTTTACAGTATCACAGCTCGAAACACATGTCCATACAAAGATGGGGTGTATTTTGTCGAATTTTGTTGGACAAATTGACTCACTCCCTCTGCTCTCAGGGGAGTAAAATGGCCATTTGGTCAGGAAATGTCGTCGTGGGTGAGCAGCCCGCTGCCGCTGATGGGGATTTCCTCGCCCAGATATTTGGGCCTGGGCTTGATGACAGCGCCCTCAAACCAATCCTTGGTGCGGGCCAAAAGTTCGCGGGCGTCATAATACAGCTGGAATTTCGACTTGTAGCGGTCGCAGGCCACACCCTGTGCGGCAAGGCCCATGCTGTCTGCCAAAAACACGGCGCGATACAGGTGGTACTTCTGCGTGACAACGATGGCGCTCTTGACAACAAACACATCACGTGCGCGGTACATCGTGGAATAGGTGTCAAACCCGGCATGATCCATGAAGATGGCCTCGGTGGGCACGCCCTTGTTTTCCAGATAGCGGCGCATGTTGTTGACTTCATCGTATTCCTTGGTGCCGTGATCGCCGCTGACGAGAATTCGCGGAGCGGCACCGGCGGCATAAAGCTCATAGGCCACATCCAGCCGGTCCTGTAGCATATAGGAAGGCTGGCCGCTGGTCCAGACTTTGGCGCCCAGCACGATGATGGCGTCGGCCTTTTGCGCATCGGTTTGGGAGACGATGAATTTATTGGCTCTGGTGACCACAGCGATGTTGGTGGCGGCGACGGCCACCACGGCGGCAAGCGCCAGCCAAAGCGCAATCTTCAACGCTTTGCGGAGGATGCCGGGCTTTTTCTTTGTTGATTGTTGTTCCGTCATGACCGTGGTGATCACCTCATTTCATGTACTCCGCGTATGCAATCCCTTCCCTACCCAGAAAATATTGCGCTGAACCGGTGGGCGGGAATGTCTCAATTAAAGGTACGGGCCGGGACAGTGCCCGGCCCCTACTGGCTGAAATTATGGTAAGTCGGTCATTCCCACTCAATCGTGCCCGGAGGCTTCGAGGTAATATCGTAGACGATGCGATTGATGTGCTTCACCTCGTTGATGATCCGGTTGGAAATCCTCCCAAGCAACTCGTAAGGCAGATGGGCCCAATCGGCCGTCATCGCGTCCACCGACGTCACAGCGCGCAGCGCCAGCAGGTAATCGTAGGTGCGGGCATCGCCCATCACACCCACGGTGCGCTGGTCGGTGAGCACGGCGAAATACTGCCACACCTCGCGGCCCAGGCCGGCATTTGCAATCTCCTCGCGATAGATCGCGTCGGCCTCGCGGAGGATTTCCAGTTTCTCCGGCGTGACCTCGCCCATCACGCGGATGGCAAGGCCGGGGCCGGGGAACGGCTGCCTCCAAACAAGCTCGGCGGGGATGCCCAACTCCTCACCTACTGCGCGCACCTCGTCCTTAAACAGGTCGCGCAGCGGCTCCAGAATCTCATCGAAATCCACATGATCCGGCAGGCCGCCCACGTTGTGGTGGCTCTTGATCACCGCCGCGTGGCCTGCGCCGCTTTCCACCACATCGGGATAGATCGTGCCCTGGGCAAGGAAGTGCACATGGCCGATCTTTTTGGCTTCGTCTTCAAACACGCGGATGAACTCCCCGCCAATGATCTTGCGCTTGCGCTCCGGGTCTTTCACGCCGGCAAGCTTGGAGAGGAACCGCTCCTGGGCGTTCACGCGGATCATGTTCAGGCCAAATTTGCCCTTGAACGTCTGCTCCACCTGGTCGCCCTCATCCTTGCGCAGAAGCCCGTGATCCACGAAGATGCAGGTGAGGTTCTTCCCAACAGCTTCATTCAGGAGGATTGCCGCCACAGACGAGTCCACACCGCCGGAGAGGGCCAGCAGCACCTTTTTGTCGCCGACCTTGTCGCGCAGTGCCGATACAGCCTGGCGGGTGAAGGAGCTCATCGTCCACAAACCCTTGCAGCCGCACACCTTATAGAGGAAGTTCTCCAGCAGCTTCTGGCCCTTGGGGGTGTGCACCACCTCCGGGTGGAACTGCACGGCATAAAGCTTCCGCCCGGCGTTTTCCATCGCGGCGATGGGGCAGCAACCGGTGGAGGCGGTAATGGCAAAGCCCTGCGGCGCCTCCATCACCTGATCGGTGTGGCTCATCCAGCACTCCATGTCGGCGTCGATGCCGTCGAAAAGCGGCGAGGAACCGTCATGCCGAATGCCGATGCGCCCGTATTCACGGCGAGCGGCAGGGGCCACACGGCCGCCCAACAGCTGCGCGAACACCTGGGCACCGTAGCAAATGCCCAGAATCGGGATGCCCAGCTCGAAGATTGCCGGATCTACCAGCGGCGATCCGGCCTCATAGACCGAATTCGGCCCGCCGGTGAAGATGATCCCCCTGGGGTTCAGCGCCTTGATGCGCTCGATGGGCGCCGAGTATGGCAGGATCTCACTATACACATGGGCCTGCCGCACACGGCGCGCGATGAGCTGATTGTACTGGCCGCCAAAATCCAGCACAATCACTGTCTCCTGATGCATGGGTTACTCCTCCGAACTAGAAAATTTCTGTTGCGCCAGGCTTTGCGCCATGGCGTAAACGGTCAGAAAGCTTTCACCGGAACGCTCCGCCGCGACGCGGCAATCCTCATATTCCGGCGCGATTTTGGAGCCGGCCGGCCCCTGCGCGATCTTGACGCGCACATCGCCCCAAGGGGTCTGCACCGTCTCAATCCTGCGTGGCAGCGTGGTGCGGCGGGCTTCATAACTGCGCACACCCAGCGTGGTGGTTTCGGCCAATATCGCCCGCTCCACATCATCGCGCTTCTCGGTGGCGCAGATGGCCGTGAGCTTTTGAGCAGGGCGGCTTTTCTTCATGAGGATGGGTGTATAAAACGCATCCAGCGCACCGGCTGCAAACACACGCTCCAGCGCATAGGCCATCGCCTCGCCGGTCATGTCATCCAGGTTGCATTCGATCACGGTCACGGTCTGAGCCTCTCCAGCATCATCGTGGCCCAAAAACACACGGGCCGCGTTAGGGAAGTCAAAATCCTTGAAGCCCAGGCCATAACCTGTTTTCTCGATGGTCATTTGCGGCCTGGGGCCGTAATCATCAGCAAAGACGCGGGCAATCAGCGCACCGGTGGGCGTAGTGAGTTCGCTCATCGTGCCGTCGGTGTAGCTGGGCACGCCAGTGAGCAGCTCTGCAGTGGCCGGTGCCGGCACCGGCATCAGGCCGTGGGCGCATTTGACGCGCCCGGAACCGGTGTTGAGCGGGGAGAAAAGGATCCGGTCCGGTTTGAGCAACTCAAGACAGATGCAGGAACCGACGATATCGACGATGGAGTCGACAGCCCCCACCTCGTGGAAATGCACTTCCTCCGGGGTGACGCCGTGCACTTTGCCCTCCGCTTCGGCCAGCAGCCGGAACATCGCCGATGCTTTCTGCTTCACCGCATTGGATAGTCCAGATTCGTCAATCAGGCAGGTGATGTCGGAGAGCCTGCGGTGGTGGTGATGATGGTCATGGTCGTCGCCTTCACCCTCATGATGGTCGTGGGCCAGGTGCACGCGCACCGCTGTGCCGGTGACGCCGCGTTTGACGCCCCTCCCGATCGAGAGCTTATACTCCCCTGCCATGCCGAGCTTTTTGAGCTCTGCCTCAAACACCGCGCGGTCCACACCCAGATCAAGCAAAGCGCCCAGCGTCATGTCTCCGCTCAAGCCCGCCGGGCAGTCAAAGTAAAGTATCTTCATTCTTCCCCCAGTTTGTTGATCATCGACGCGAGGAACCCCGCACCAAAGCCGTTGTCAATGTTCACAACCGATACGCCGCTGGCGCAGCTGTTGAGCATTGTGAGCAATGCGGACAGCCCGCCGAAGTTGGCCCCGTAGCCCACACTTGTGGGTACGGCGATCACGGGCTTATCGACAAGGCCGGCCACCACGCTGGCGAGCGCCCCCTCCATGCCGGCCACCGCCACGATCACTCGCGCAGAACGGATGTCTTCCAGGCGGGCAAAGAGCCTGTGGATGCCCGCCACACCAACATCATAAACGCGCAGCACACGGCTGCCGTTAGTTTCGGCGGTCATCGCGGCTTCCTCCGCCACAGGAATGTCGGCCGTTCCGCCGGTCACCACCGCAACGGTGCCCTGCGTGGGCTGGATTTCGCGGCGTTTCACCAGAAAGCAGCGGGCGGCATCATGCCAGGTCACGGCATCGCCGGCCAGCTGCCGCACAGCTTCGTAGGCTTCCACGGTGGCGCGGGTGCCCAGGATGTTGCTGTCGTCATGGGCCATCATGCGCTCCACAATGCCATAGATCTGCGAAATTGTCTTACCCTGGCAGAAGATCACTTCCGGATATCCGGTGCGGATGGCCCGGTGGTGATCAATCTTGGCAAAACCGATGTCTTCAAAAGGCAGGCTGGAAAGCGACTTCATGCCCTCGTCCACAGACATGGTGCCGTCCTTGATGCCTTCCAGCAATTTTCGGATGTTATCAGCTTCCACAGCAACCTCCCAGTAGGGGCCGGGCTCTGTCCCGGCCCGCTTAGTAGGGCTCTGCCCCGGCCCATATAGTTGTGCTCCAACCTGGCCCGTGTGTTACCGGCTTTTTCCTTCAATCCCGGTGTTCAGGCTCCCCATGCGGTAGCCTTCCAGGTCCAGCGTAACAAACTCAAAGCCAAGAGGCTTCATCGCGGCCAACACCGCTTCCCTTGTTTCGTAGTCGGCTATCCGCGCGATATCAACCATCGAGGCCTCAATGCGGGCCACATTGCCGTGGAGCCGCACCCTGCACCCGACAAACCCAAGGGCGATCAGCCCATCCTCCGCCTTTTCCACCCGCCGGAGGGCCTCCCCGGTAAGGTGCGTGCCATAGGGTATGCGAGATGCCAGGCAGGCTGCCGCCGGGGCATCCCAGTTGGGCAAGCCGAGCTCCAGCGACTTGCTGCGGATTTCCTGTTTGGTGATATCCGCAAGGTCAAAGGGGCTGACCACACCCAGCTCCATGGCTGCCCGCTTGCCTGGCCGGTAGTCGCCCCGGTCGCTGGCGTTGGAGCCATCCAGCAGAACCGGAAAGCCTTCCCGCTCCGCCACGGCCTTCAGTGTGCCGAAAATCGCCCGTTTGCAGTGGTAACACCGGTCTTTGGGGTTTTCCCGCACTTCCTTCACATCCAGTGCCTTCACCTGCACCTCAACCAGCCGGACACCGCAAAGGCTTGCGATATACCGGGCAGCATTCAGCTCCCTGGCAGGGTTGAGCTCCGTTGCGGCCGTGAGCGCCAGCACGTTGCCCTCGCCCAGCGTGTCGGCACAGAGCCGTAAAAGAAGGGCGCTGTCCACGCCGCCGGAAAAGGCGACCGCCACACGCCCCTGCTCTTTGATAATCTCAATGGCTTTGCTCCAGTTTCCCAAACTGACCTCCCGATTGTGATCGGTCTCCTTCTTTTGAAGTTTTCAGCTTCGCCTGTTATTTCTCCACATACAGCACGCCGATGGTGTTGGGCCCGCAGTGGCTTGCAATCACGGCGCCGGCGTCGGTCTCGTGCACATGTTCAAACAGGCCGGAGCTTTCCACAGCGGCCTTTACCGCTTTCACAATCCCAGGCTCGCTGGGCGTGTGGGTGATAAACACATGCCCGCGGTCAGCGTTTCCGGCAGCGGCTGCCAGCACGTCCACGGCATAGCGTTCGGCGCAGCGCACGATGTTGCCGCGATACTTCTTGTCCGGCCGCATGGCGCCGTCGGCCACCACGATGGAGGGCTTCAGGCTCAGCGCGTTGGCGCCGAAAGCCTGCAGCGCGGTGCATCGGCCCCCGCGATACAGATAAAGCAGCGTGTCAATAATGAAGCTGGCCCGCACCTTCGGGGCCGTCTGCCGCAGGTGCTCCGCGATCTCGCTGAGCGCCGCGCCTTGCTCAATCATCTCCGCCGCCCGCAGCACCAAAAGACCAATGCCGGTGGAAAGGTTCATCGAATCCACCACTTCGATGCGGCCGGCCGGGAACTCCTGCGCCGCGATGACGGCGTTGGCCACGGTGGAGGAGAGCTGGGTGGAAATCCCGATGAACAGAATGTCCTGACCCGCCTCAATCCAGGGCGTGAATGCTTCCATGCAGTCGCTGATGGAAATGGCGGCTGTTTTCGGCGTCTGCTTTGTCCTGGCAGTATAGTCAAACAACTCCTGCACAGTGACATCGACGCCATCCCTGCGGCTCGCTTCACCAAGATTTACATATAATGGCATGATGGAAACATTGTAACGTTTGATCAATTCCGCTGATAAATCGCAGGTGCTGTCAGCGATGAGTTTGATCTTATTCACAGGATGCCCTCCCCTCTTGTCAAACCATTATATCACAACTGCGGAAAAAGGAAAAAGATGAAGGTTGAAAGAAATAACTGTGGGCATTGTTCCTCCGCGTCAATCAGGCAAGCGCTGCTCGTAAAGCTGCGGCAGCTGCAACTGGTTCTTTGGTCAGCATGAGTGCGTATCCGGCGGATGCTGATGCCATTGCCCGCATGATGCCATTTAGCCTGCCACATTTTGCCGAATTTTAATATTTAGCCGTATTGACATCCCAAATCAAATATGCTAACCTTTCACATTGTTTACTTTGATTAAACAAAAAGTAACCAAAGGCAAAACCACAGCATAGGTAAACATTCTGTGAGCTTTTATCAAACAAGGTGGTGAGGAAATGGACATCGGCGGCAAGATCAAAGGCCTCAGATTGATGCACGGCCTGACGATGGAAGACCTGGCTGACAGGACGGAGCTTTCCAAAGGCTTCATCAGTCAGCTGGAGCGCAACCTGACTTCCCCCTCCATCTCCACGCTGATGGACATCCTGGCCTGCCTGGGCACCGATCTCAAGGAGTTCTTCAGCGACGCCAGCGGCGCGCCGGTGGTGTTTGACGGTGAGGACGCCTTTGTGAAGGAAAACGCGGAAAGCGGCCACCAAATCAGCTGGCTGGTGCCCCACGCGCAGAAAAACGCGATGGAGCCCATACTGCTCACATTGGCGCCGGGCGGCTCCTACGGGCCCCATGAGCCCCATGCCGGAGAGGAATACGGCTATGTGCTATCCGGCACGGTCACGCTGCTGCTGGGCAGGCAAAAGTACAAGGTGAAGCGGGGCTCGTCGTTTTACTTCAAGTCCAGCATGAACCACGAGATCCAAAACACCGGCAAGGCGGAGGCAAAGATCCTCTGGGTTGCCTGCCCCCCCAGTTTCTAAACCCTCGCCCCCGCCCCGCAATGGTCATGACGGGGGTGATTATGAGAGGAAACAATATGGTCGAGAACACCCGCTTCATTGAATTGGTGGACATCACAAGGGCTTATGACGAGGAAACCGTCGCTCTGAACCATGTGAACCTATATATCCGGCGCAGGGAGTTCCTGACGCTGCTTGGCCCATCGGGCTGTGGAAAGACCACAATGCTCCGCCTGATCGCGGGCTTTGATCACCCCACTGACGGAAAGATCCTGATGGACGGCAAGGACATCACCGCCGTGCCCCCCCATCGCCGGCGTGTGAACACGGTGTTTCAGCGCTATGCCTTGTTTCCCCATATGAATGTGTTTGAAAATGTAGCATTCGGCCTTAAGATCAAAAAGCTGGACAAGCCTGTGATTGCCAAAAAAGTGGCTGCCATGCTGGAGATGGTGGGCCTGAAGGGTTATGAGAAGCGCAGCACCGACGCCCTTTCCGGCGGGCAGCAGCAGCGCGTGGCCATCGCGCGGGCACTGGTGAACGAGCCCGAGGTGCTGCTGCTGGACGAACCGTTGGGCGCGCTGGATCTCAAAATGCGTAAAGACATGCAGGTGGAGCTCAAAAACATGCAGCAGGAGCTGGGCATCACCTTCCTGTATGTGACCCACGACCAGGAAGAGGCGCTGACGATGTCGGACACAGTCGTGGTGATGAACCGCGGCAAGATCCAGCAGATCGGCACGCCAATGGATATCTACAATGAGCCGAAGAACGCCTTTGTGGCTGACTTCATCGGTGAGAGCAACATCATCCCCGGTGATATGCCGCAGGACAAACAGGTAAGAATTCTGGGCCGCACGCTGGACTGCGTGGACGGCGGCTTTGCCCCCAACGCTCCGGTGGAGGTTGTGATCCGGCCGGAAGACATTTATCTGGTGGACGAACCCCATGGCGCGATCAAGGGCGTGGTGGAGAGCGTGATCTTTAAGGGTGTGCATTTTGAGATGCGCATAGACTGCGGAGACTTCACGTTCCTGGTGCATGATACCTCCATGCGCCCCGAGGGCTCCGCGGTGGGCCTGATTGTGCGCCCGGAAGACATCCACGTGATGGCCAGGGGGGTGCCCACATGAAGATCAAGTGGTACGCCGCCCCCTATATCGCCTGGATGATCATATTCACCGTGGCGCCTTTGGGCCTGCTGGCCGTTTATTCCCTCACCGACGCCGGCGGCTCTTTCACCATGGCAAACTTCGCAAAGTTCTTTCAGGATCCCATCTTCATTTCGATCCTGTTGCGGTCCTTGTGGCTGGCGTTTCTTTGCACGGTGATCTGCCTGCTGATCGGCTACCCTGTGGCCTATATCTTGTCGCGCAGGAAGGAAGGCGGCGTGCTGTCTGTGCTGTTCATCCTGCCGATGTGGATGAACTTTCTGCTGCGCACCTATGCGTGGATGTCCATCCTGGAAAACACGGGCCTTGCCAACAAGCTTTTGATGGCGCTGGGCTTTGGGCAGGTCTCGCTGCTCTATAATTCCAACGCAGTGCTGCTGGGCATGGTGTATAACTTCCTGCCCTTCATGGTCCTGCCGATCATGACGGTGCTGCGCAAAATGGACAAATCGCTGCTGGAAGCCGCCGGCGACCTTGGCGCCAACCCCTTTGAGACATTCCGCCGGGTGATCGTGCCGCTGTCACTGCCGGGCGTGATCTCCGGTATCACGATGGTGTTTATGCCGGCGGTGACCACGTTTGTGATCTCCCGCCTGCTGGGCGGCTCGCAGTTCATGCTGTTCGGCGATTTGATTGAGCAGCAGTTCCTGCAGTCAAACAACGGTAACTTCGGCGCGGCTTTGTCTGTTATCATGATGGTGCTGATCCTGATCAGCATGGCTGTGATGAACCGCCTGGGCGGTTCGGAAGAAGAGAGGGGGCAGTTGATTTGACCAAACACAAGCTTCAATCCTTCTTCAAAAGCAGCTATCTTGCGGTGGTGCTGGCGTTTCTCTATTTACCGATCCTGGTGATGATCTATTTGTCGTTCAGCAACTCGAAATCCCGGTCGGTGTGGGGCGGCTTTACCCTGCAGTGGTACACCCACCTGTTTCAGAACGACAGCATCATGGACGCTCTGAAGACCACGTTGGCGGTGGCAGTATTGTCCGCAGTGATTGCCACCGTGATCGGCACCATGGCAGCCATCGGCATTTTCGGCATGAAACGCGGTGTACGAACGGTGATCACCAACATCACCTATCTGCCGGTGATCAACCCCGACATCGTAACCGGAATCTCGCTGATGATTCTGTTTATCTTCTTCCGGCTCAATCTGGGATTCTGGACGATGCTGATGGCCCACATTGCCTTCAACATCCCCTATGTGATTTTTTCCGTGATGCCCAAGCTCACCCAGCTGGATCGTCATGTTTACGAGGCGGCATTGGATCTGGGCGCGACGCCGGGGCAGGCGCTGTGGAAGATCATCCTGCCGGAGATCATGCCCGGAGTGATTACGGGGCTTATCCTGGCCTTCACGCTGTCCATCGACGACTTTGTGATCAGCTTCTTTACCTCCGCTGATGTGCAGAATCTGTCCATCTATATCTACTCTCAGGCACGCAGGGGGGTCAACCCATCCATCTACGCACTGTCCACACTGATGTTTCTCACAGTGCTGGTGCTGCTGATCATCGTGAACCGCCGCTCGGCGCTGATCGCCGGCAAATCTGAAAAGAAAAAGCAGGAAATCTGATTATAAACGAAGGAGCATGGAACATGAAGAGAATCCTCGGAATCGCGTTGGCCTGCCTGATGGTGCTGCCGCTGCTGCTCACCGCCGGTTGCGGCAGCCAGCAACAGCAAAAGGTGCTGTATGTGTATAACTGGGGCGACTACATTGAGGTGGACGACAACGGCGTGAGCCAGGTCCTGAAGGACTTCGAGGAAGAAACCGGGATCAAAGTGGTCTATTCCACATTTGCTTCCAACGAGGAGCTTTTTGCAAAGCTCTCCAAAAACAGCGGCCAGTATGACGTGATCATCCCCTCCGACTACATGGTGGAGCGCATGGCCAAGGCCGGAATGCTTGAGGAGATTGACAAGAGCAAGATTCCGAATTATGCCAACATCGACAAGGAATTCCAGACGATGGCATTTGACCCGGAGGGCAAATACTCCGTGCCTTATATGTGGGGCACTGTGGGCATTGTGTATAACAAGGCCATGGTGGACGATCCGGTGGACAGCTGGTCCATCCTTTGGAACCAGAAATATGCCAAGAAGATTTTCATGTATGACAGCTCCCGTGACTCGATCTCCGTGGGGCTGCTCTACAAGGGCCTGAAGACGAACTCGACGGATGACGGCGAGCTTGCCCAGGTTGAGCAGGCGCTGATTGAGCAGAAGCCCCTGGTGCTCTCCTACACGCTGGATGACACCCGCGACAAGATGCTGGCCGGAGAGGCGGCGCTGGCGGTGGTGTATTCTGGTGACGCCGTGCTGATCCAGCAGGAGGCCGCAGACGCCGGCAAGGATTTTGGATACAGCATTCCCAAAGAGGGCAGCAACATCTGGATGGACAGCCTGTGCATCGTGAAGGGCACCAAGCACAAGGATGAGGCCGAAGCCTTCATCAACTTCCTGTGCAAACCGGAGATTTCAGCCCGCAACGCCGAATACATCTGCTATGCACCGCCGATCAAGGCCGCTTATGATGCGCTCTCCGATGAACTGAAGGCCATCCCGGCTCTTTATCCCTCCGATGAGGAGAAGGCTCGCTGCACTTCCTATCGGGACCTGGGCGAGTATAACGCCAAGTATGAGGATGTGTGGCTGAGGGTGAAGGCCGCGCAATAGACAAAACGCATGAGTAAAGCAGAGACCCTGATACGGGTCTCTGCTTTTTATTGATACACAATATTACTGTGTGGTTGCGTCCTTCTCTGCCATATCCGGCAGTAGAGAACGGCGTCACATAGAAAAGGCGGGGGCTTCCCCCGCCTCTGATTCATGCACCTTATCCCTCCAGCGACCCTGTGTAGCCGGAGATTTTCTCCCACTTCTCAAAAGGCCATACAATCAGATATGCCCGGCCCTTCACCTGATCCAGCGGGATTGGCCCCACCGAGGAGCTCCGGCTGTCGTGGCTGTCGTTGCGGTTGTCGCCCATCACGAAGATCATGCCCTCCGGCACCAACATTTCATCGTAATCACCAAGGATCGTATCTTTGATGTAGGGCTCCTCCAGCCGGGCGCCATTGATGTAAACACTGCCTCCTGAAACGCGGATGCGCTCACCGGCCGTGGCAATCACCCGCTTGATGATGTTTTCATCCCGGTCGGGATACTTCACGATCACAATGTCGCCACGCTTGGGCTGCTTGAAATAGTACTCCAGCCTGCCCATCAGCACCTTTTCGTTGTCTACAAGGTTGGGCTGCATGCTGGGGCCTTCCACGGTAATGAGCTCGCCCACAAAGGCGTGCACACACAGGGCCAGGCCCACCGCCAGGGCCAGCGTGACGACCCACTCGAAAACCTCGCGCATTGCGGAGTTTTTCGGCTTGGTTCTTACTTCTTGCATGCTTGATCTGATTCTCATTGCTCCAGCTTTCCGGAATAATCCGTCAATTTCTCCACCTTGGCAAGGGGCCAAACAAGCCAGTAGGCGCGACCCACCACATTCTCCAGCGGGATCGGCCCGATTGCCTGCTCGCGGCTGTCCGTGCTGTTGGCGCGATTGTCTCCCATCACAAAAACATTGCCTTCCGGCACGGTGACAGGGGCCAGATCAGCAAAGAGCGGATGCTGCACATATGGCTCATCCAGCGGTTTTCCATTGATCAATGTGAGGCCGTTTGCAACGGCAACCGTTTCTCCTCCCACAGCCACAACGCGCTTGATGAAGTCAAAGCGGCTGCCCGGATAGCGCACCAGCACGATGTCGCCGCGCTTGGGTTTCTGAAACCAATACTCCAGCTTGCCCACAAGCACTCTTTCACCGGTGAAGAGAGTCGGCTCCATGCTTGGGCCATCCACCAAAACGAGCTGCCCCACCCAGGTGTGCACGCCGACTGCAAGCACAATCGCAAGGAGAATGGAGACCCCCCACTCCAGCAGCTCACGGCCTGTGCCTCTCTTCTTTTCAGAGCTTTCTGCTGCCACTTGCGGGCTCCTCCGGCACTTTCCCCAATACCTTTTTCAGGCGTTTTTCGAAGGTTGGCCGGTCCAGCATGACGATGCGCCCGCAACCCTCGCACTTAATCTTAATATCTGCTCCAATACGGATCACCTGCCAGGTGCCGGATCCGCAGGGATGCTCCTTCTTCATCATGACCCGGTCGCCCAGGCCAAACAAATGCTCCATCTGGTTTCCCCTCTGCACAATTACCATTCATTATAGCACAAATAGAATCACAAAAAAACAAGACGGCCAGGCGCAAAGCAACAGCGCCATGGCCTGATCTTGCGCCGCGGAGCAGGCAGGCGTGTTGCCTATCTGCCGCGAATCATGCCCCGCAGCTGCTGCAGATTGTCACAGGTGGCGTCCGGTTGGCACCGGCCGCTCAGCGGCCTGCCTGTGCGGTTGATCCAGACCGTATACATGCCGGCGCTCTGCGCCGGCTGCACATCAAACTGCACTGAGTCACCCACAAACAGCGCCTCCGATGCCTTCACACCCATCACTTTCATCGCCTGATAAAAGATTCCAAGATCAGGCTTATAACTGCGGGCGTCTTCGCTGGTCACCACCGCCTGCACCTCCAGGTGTGTGTGGGCGATGGCGGCGGCTATCGTATCACGGTCGCCATTGGCCACCACACAAAGCGGCAGCGGCAGGTTTGCCATAAACTGCCGTGTGTCAGAAAACGCCGCCGGCCTCTGCCAGGAAAGCATGATCTCGTTGAGGGCCGCGCGGATGTCCATGTGGGACTCAAACCGCTCCGCCACCTCGGTGAGTGCCTGCTCCTCCAGCTCTGCCATGCTGCGCCAGCGGATGCCGCTGTGCTCGCGAAACAGCGTTGTCGTGGCTTCCCACCAGAAATGGGCCACGTCGCCGGGCGCTACCACTCGAGGTGTGGTCTCGCTGATGCGCCGTGACAGATCCCGAATGAGCCCGTCATCCTCGCGAACCAGCGTGCCGTACAAATCCATCAGCAGCGCCTTGATGGCCATGGGGCAGTCCTCCAATCGATCAGAAGGCGGTCTTGAACACGATGTGCGTGACCAATGTGTCAAAGATGACCATCAGGCCCAGCACCGTCGTGTAAATACCGAACACCCATAGCTTTCCTTTTTTCACGATGTCTATAAGCAGTTTCAGAGCAAGGTAGCCTGTGACAGCCGCCACAATCATGCCGGCAACAACAATCAGGATCAAGCTTATGTCCACCGCCTGCCCGACGCCCACCTCGACAATGTCCTTTGCCTGGAAAACCACGCTGCCCAGAATGGCGGGAATCGCCATCAAAAAGGAAAACCGCGCCGCATCCTCCCGCTTCACACCGCTGGCCAAACCGGCAAAGATCGTGCTGCCGGAACGGGAGACCGACGGCAGGATCGCCAGCGCTTGCGCAATGCCGATGATGAACGGCCGAAGCACGCCCATTTTTTCCATCTCGAAGCGATCGCGCTTGAAAAGCGGCGTGACAAACATGATCACCGACGTAACAAGAAAGCCGATGCCAAGGGGCATGCCAGCTTTGCTGTTAAACGCCGCATCAATCTGATCCTTGAAAAAAAGCGCCGCGATGACTGTGGGGATCGTGGCAATCACCAGATACAGCATCAAGGTGCTGAACGGCTTTTTGAGAAGAGCCAGCACGTCTTTCCAGACCAGGATGAATATGGCAATGAGCGTGCCCACATGCAGCATTGTGTCAAACAGCAGCATTTCGCCTTCAACACCCATTGCCGCCTGGAAAAGCACCAGGTGCCCCGAGCTGGACACCGGCAGAAACTCCGTCAATCCCTGCACCGCGCCGAGCACCAAAGCCTGTAACCAATTCATAATATCACCTCAGAGGGATTATACACCATGATAGGTTGCATATGCCAGCCAATGGCAGCCGGATTCTTTGGCGAATCCATGCCGTTGATCACCAAAGGCATAAAAGCATTCTCCCTCTCTGCGGTTGTGTGCGCCCGAAAAAAGTATTATGATATAGCCTATTGGAGAAGATAAGCACCATCGGAGGTAGCCTTGAGCGATCATCGGATGTATCGTGGAAACAGGGGCGGCGCCCGCGGCGGTCAACCGTCAGGCCCCTCTTCCCATCGCAGGCCTCAGAATTTGGGAAGCCGGAGCCGCCGGATGCCGGTTTGGCTGCTGGTTGTGGTTGATATCCTTTGTTTGGGTGTGGCGCTGAATGTGTTCGCCATCCTGAACTCACTGCCCTCAGAATTCAGCGGCACAAAAACAATCGGCACACTGGAGACCAAAGCCCCCTCTGCCAGCCCGTCGCCGGTTGCGTCGCCCCAAGCAAGCCCCAGCGCCCAAACCGGTGGTGCAAGTGGGCAAACGGAAGAGCCAACCAGCACGCCGGAGCCTGCGGATCTGGGTATGTGGGGCGGAAAGTTTGCTGATAAGTTTGCAACCGGCGAAGCGGAGCAAACCGAAAACTCCTATAAGAGCAAAGACATCAATGTCACCATCCAAAAAGTTCAGCAGGACAACCTGACCTATTTCGTGGCGGATATCTACATCCGCAATCTGCAGAACTTCAGAACAATCCTGGCCAACGACAAACTGGGCAAGGCCCAGCAGGAGGCACAGGGAGAGATGGCCAAGCGCAGCGGCGCCATTCTCTCCATCAACACCGACAACTACGGAGATCTTCAAAACGGCTACTGCGTAAAGAACGGTGAGCTGGCCCGCGATACCGCCTTTGATGACATTCTTGTGATGTATACCGACGGCACGATGAAGACCTTTCTGAAGGGGCAATACAGCCTGGAAGACATCAACGACGCCTGGCAGGTGTGGAGTTTCGGCCCCCAGTTGCTGCAGGATGGCGAGCCGATGGAGAATTTCAACAGCAGGGTGAACCCTGCGAACCCCCGCAGCGCCATGGGGTATTTTGAGCCGGGCCATTACTGCTTTGTGCTGGTGGACGGCAGGCAAGGCTCCTACTCGCAGGGCCTGACGCTGAAGGATCTGTCTCAGCTGATGAAGAGCCTGGGCTGCACCGTGGCCTACAACATGGACGGCGGCCAGTCTTCCATGATGTATTTCATGGGCAAGCTGGTGAACAAGCCCTACAAAGACGGCCGCGCGGTCAGTGACGTCGCCATCATCGGCGAAGCGAATTGAGGTGCAAAATGGAAACGATCAAGAAAGCTTTGCCTCATCTGAGCATTATTCTGGCCGGCATGATGCTGACCTTTGTGATCATTGACTATTTCAACAACGCCAGAGGCCTGGTGAACAACGATGCTACAAAAGTGCTGCTGTTGATTTTCGCCATCGTGTCAGTTGTCGTGTCGGTGATGCTGATCCGCCGCCAGCGCCGGGACTATTGAATCAACGGACAAAACACACAGGGCAGGCCGCTGGCCTGCCCTGTGTTGTTCTCAGTGCTTGTTGCTTAATACATCTCCGCCACTTCAAAGATCAACCGCTTGGTCTCCTCCCACCCCAGGCATGGGTCGGTCACGGACTTGCCATAAACGCCGCCGTCCAGTGCCTGTGCCCCTTCCTCAATGTAGCTTTCCACCATGAAGCCCTTGATGAGCTTGCGCAGTGTCGGGCAGTGCCGCATGTTCATCAGCGTCTCAAACACAATGCGGGGCTGCTCGCCATACTGCTTCATGGAATTGGCGTGGTTGGTGTCTATCACGACAGCGGGGTTCTTAAGCTCCCTGCGGCTGTATTCATCTGCCACCAGCATCAGGTGCTCATAATGATAATTGGGGATATTGCGGCCCGAATGATCAATGGCGCCGCGGAGCACGGCGTGACCCAGAGGGTTGCCGGTGGTGCGCACCTCATCGTCATGATATTTGAAGTTGTGGGAGCTCTGCACCGCATAAACCGAGTTCATCATCACAGACAGGTCGCCACCGGTGGGGTTTTTCACACCCACAGGCACATCCAAGCCGCTGCACACCAGCCGGTGCTGCTGGTTTTCGCTGGAGCGCGCCCCGATGGCCACATAGCTCAGCAAGTCCTCCAGATATGCGTAGTTCTCAGGATAAAGCATCTCATCGGCAGCGGAAAGGCCTGACTCCCCCATCGCCCGCAGGTGCATGGACCTCAGCGCACGGATGCCCTTCAGGATGTCTGGTTCGGCGGTGGGGTCCGGCTGGTGCATCATGCCCTTGTAGCCCTCGCCGGTGCTGCGGGGCTTGTTGGTGTAAATGCGCGGCACCAGCACAAGCTTGTCTTCCACCTGCTGCTGCAGCGCGCCGAGGCGGGCCACATACTCACATACAGAATCCTCCTTGTCTGCCGAGCAGGGGCCCACAATCATCAGCAGCCTGTCCAGCGAGCCATCGAGCACGGAGGCAATCAGCCGGTCTCGCGCGGCTTTGACACTGCGCAGGCTCTCCGGCACCGGTAGCTCGCGCAGAAAAAACTCAGGATTTGGGATCTTCTGTATTTTAACAAATGACATCTTGCACTCTCCGATCCGGGTGATCCATCAATTTCCATAATTATAGCACAGGGCAGAAAGACGGAACAGTTCTAACATTATTGTGTGATATTGACATTCCATGTTAACATAGGCATCTCAAAGTGCTATGATATATCAGTTTTATGACTCGCTTGAAGGAAAGGGAATCCGATGAAGTCTCCGGCGTTGCTGCGCGTGACAGCCCCGGTGCGCGGCGAAGTGATGCGCATGGTGGGCCCGGTCATGCTGGAGCAATTGATTATATCCTCTATGGGAATCGTTGGCACCGTGTTGGCCAGCCGCCTTGGCAAAGAAGCCATCATGCCCATCGGCATGGTGGATCAGCTCCATTTCCTGTTCATCTTGTTTTTTACATCCATCGCTGCGGGAGCCACCGTCGTGGTTGCCCAGCACACCGGCCGCGGCGAGCTGGACAAGGCGAATGAAGCCACCCGCCAGGCCATGGCGACGTCGCTTGCGATCTCCGTGGTGCTGGTTGTGCTGCTGGCCCTTACCGGCATGCCGTTGATTGATCTGCTTTATGGCCGCCAGCGGGACGCCATCCGAAACGCGGTGCCAAGCTATCTGATCCCATCACTGCTATCCTATCCCCCGCTGGCTGTCGTATCCGTGGGCTGCGGTGTGCTGCGCGGTGCCGGCGACACCCGCACGCCGATGATCATCACCGTGATGATGGGCATTCTGAATGCAATTCTTTCGGCGCTATTGATTTATGGCGTGCAGTTTCAACTGTTTGGCATCCGCATTGCGCTGCCGGCTCTGGAGATTAAGGGTGCGGCCTTGGCATTGCTGGTCTCCAGGCTGTTCGCTTCGGTTCTGATCGGCTATGTGCTGCTGCGCGGGCAGCGCTCGATCAAAATGTCATTGAAGGGGTTCCGCGTGAATATGGATCTGCAGCGATCCATCCTGTCCATCGGTGTGCCGATGACGGCGGAGTCGCTTCTGTTTCAGGTGGGGAAGTTGATCACCGGCGTGATCATCGTGAAATGCGGCGAAGCACATATGAACGCCAACGTGATAGCCGGGTCCATTTTCAGCCTGATCTGCATTCCAGGCAACGCATTTTCCATAGCGGCAATGCCTCTGGTGGGCCAAAGCGTGGGCCGGGGTGCCTTTGACGAGGCGCGGGACAAACTGCTGTTTGTCAACTGGCTATCAAGCCTCGGCCTGGCAGTCACCTGCGCGGCGATGTTTGTGTTCGCGCGCCCACTTGTGGGGCTCTACACCACCGACGAGTCCGTCATTCCCATCGCCATCTCCATGATTCAGGTCATTGCTGTGACGATGCCCCTGTTCTGGTCAGTCTCCTTCGTTCTTCCTGCCGGCCTGAAGGGTGCCAGCGACGCCAAGTATTCGATGATTACCACGGTAACCGGCATGTGGTTGTTCCGTGTGTTGCTGGGGTATATCCTGGGCGTGGTGATGGGCTGGGGCGCTGTCGGCATTTATGTGAGCATGAGCGTGGACTGGGCCGTGCGAGGCACGCTTTACTACATCCGTGTGCGCGGAACGCGGTGGTATCAGCACGCACAGCGCAAGATCCTTGCTCTGCAGAACGAATCGCAGTGACGCACCAAGCCAGCCGTTTGCTTCTCTTCCCCTAGCCAGACACACCGCGCCTCACATCCATGCCCAGTGCCCCATGGGGCCGCCTCAACCATTCTCATTTTGCCCTCATCATACCTATGATTTTGCCATTTGCATGGCCTTTTTTGTTGCCTTCCTTATCAAGCTCATCGGCATGCTTCAGCATAATAAAATCTATTGAAGCAGGAAGCTGAGCAACATCCGGGCACGGGAATAACCGGAGCAAATCAGGAAAAGCTAAAGCATCAACATGCAAAGGATGAATTATATGGAAAGACTGCTGCAAACCAGGCTGCAAGAAAAACTGGACCAGCTGAAACAAGCCGGCAGACCGGAACCCATACGCTCCGACGGCTGCGGAGCTCTGGACCTGGGCCCAAGAAATCTGGCGCGGGATCAGGAAAACCCGGATATGCTGGTGCCACCGGTCACAGATAAAGGGCTCATCCCCAATCTGAAGTTCTCTTTTTCAGATACGAATATGATTCTCAGGCCGGGCGGATGGTCCAGAGAGATCACCGAGCGGGAGCTCCCGGTTTCTGATACCTTTGCCGTGGTAGACATGAATCTTTCCCCCGGAGTGCGGGAAATGCACACGCATCAGCAGTCCGAATGGGGGTTTCTTCTGGTCGGGGGCTGCCGGGTGACCGCTGTGGATGAACTGGGAAGGAACTTTGTTGCAGACATCCACCCCGGTGAGGGCTGGATCTTTCCGAAAAACATCCCTCACAGCATCCAGGGGCTTCGGGAAGGCTGCGAATTTCTGATGTTCTTTGATAAAGGGGAATACTCGGAGCACAACACCTTTTCAATCTCTGAGCTGTTCGCGCATATGCCGATGGATGTGTTGTCCGCCAATTTCGGCGTGCCGGAGGAAACCTTCCAAAGCATTCCGACCAAGGAGGTTTATATCACGGACGGCGGTGACCCAGGAACCCTGGAATCTCAGACCGTGGCATCCCCCACCGGGAAGGTTCCCAACTCATACAAGCATGAGCTCTGCAATGTGCCGCCAATCAAGGGGGACGGCGGCACCATACAAATTCTTGACCATCGCAATTTTCCTGCCTGTGAGACGGTAGCGGCAGCCCTTGTAACGGTGGAACCGGGCGCGATGAGGGAAATACACTGGCACACCAATCAGGACGAGTTTCAATATTACATTAAGGGCAAAGCTAGGATGACGGTGTTTATGCCCGGCCCAAAAGCCCGCACTTTCAATTACAGCGCAGGCGATGCGGGCTATGTGCCGGTGGGCGGTTTCCATTATGTGCAAAACATCGGCGATGACACGCTGCAGTTCCTCGAGGTCTTCAACAGCAATCATTTTGCCGATATCTCGCTCGCTCAATGGATCGCGATGACCCCGCGCGAAGTCGTGAAATCAATCCTGAACCTACCGGATGAATTCCTTGATACCGTGCGCAAAAACAGCAATCCTGTGGTGAAATATCCGGGATTTGCATTTCCGTATGCCAAAAACACACCTCAGAATATCCGCTACTTTAAGGATTTTGACTTTAAGGCGCCTGCGGATCCGGACGATAAAAACTATTCCGTTTGAAGCAGTGCAGGCGATTTGCAGCCGCCTGCAACAAAACGAACCCCAGAATACCGGCCATGCATCCGGCGTTTTTGGGGTTCATTTTTTATCTTCTTCGCTTCTCCACCATATAGTGTCGGTATGGCTCGATTTTACTACTCAGCCAAATTCCTGTATAATAGCAGGCAACCAATACCCTGCCAAAGAAAGGTGTGATTTCATTGAAGAAAACGCTGGCACTGGCACTGGCCATCCTCACCGCGATTGCTTTCTCCGGCTGCAGCTCTCCCATCGCGGCCACGCCCTCCCCCGCCGTCACTGTTGCGGCAACAACGGCACCCACGCCGGAGCCCACGGCGGAACCTACCATTGAATCCACCGCGGAAGCGCCCACGGAAGCCCCGACAGCGGAAACCACGGCGTCTCCGGAGCCCACCGAGGTCTCCGATGAGGTGGATTCCGCGGGGTCTGGCAGCCTGATCTTTGACATTTATCAGAGCGCCGCCAATCGTGACGTCAACTTTGACGGCACGGATGAAGAGATTTCGTTCACAAGCGGAGCAAGCAAGTCGGTGCTCACCATCAACGGAAAGGATTATGAAGTGGCAAAGCCAAACCTGGCCCAGCGCTTCGCCATCACCGACATCGACACGTCGGACAAATACATGGAATTTGTGTTTACCGACACATACGATGACGGCCTTGCCGACAGCGAGAAAGCCTATTCATGGCTTTATTGGTGGGACGGCTCCAAGCTCATCCTGATGGGCGGGCTCATGGATGTGAAGTTTGACGGTGCCTGGCGAAGCACATTCAAGGCAGCCGACGTGATCAACGGCAAGGGGCAGGTCTCCGCGCTGGCCCGCACGCAGGAGCTCACCGACATCTGGTATATCGCCTATTACAAAACCACAGGCACAGGCCGCAAGCTATACGAATGGCGGCACACCGCCGAGCCGGTGAACAAACTGGAGCCGCTCACCTGCAAAACCGTGTGTCTGGTCCAGATCAATCATGATGAAATCAGCCGCGATGTGAATAAGTATATGTCGTCTGATTATGCCCACTATTGGAACCCGGCGCTGACGCCCACCACGATCGGCCGCGACATCGGGCCGGAGGAGGGCATTAAGGTGATCGTGCGGCCCGGTGAAAAGCTCACGATCCTGGGCACCTACGGCCCCACCTGGTTCAAGGTGAAAACCGAAGACAACCTGACCGGCTGGATCTTCTGCAAGGAAGGCAAGGTTGGCGGTTATTTCACCGTGATGGGCTGGAAAGCGGAAGACATGTTCAGCGGGCTGGTGGTGGCGGGCTGAACCTTGGCAATGAGAGAACTCCTGGCAATCTGATGCATCCGGCATATGGCAAGGGCGGGCATGTTGCCCGCCCTTTGTTTTTTACCACTTGCCGGAAATGTCCTTCAGGGCGTCGCCGGAGATGCTGTCCGGCGAGTTCAGAGCAATGTCTCCCAACGACACAAACCCCACCAGCTGGCCATCATTCACCACAGGCAGCCGGCGCACCTGCTTTTCTGCCATCAGGTTGGTTGCAGCACCCAAGTCCATATTGGGCGAGCCGCAGACCACCGGCTGGCTCATCACCTGGCTCACCGGCATCGCGGATGTGTCTTTGCCGGCTGCAACCCCGCGGATCACAATATCCCGGTCGGTCACGATCCCGACCATGTGACCGTGGCTCACCACGGGCAGCGCGCCGATGTTGTGCTGCTGCATCGCCTTTGCCGCCTCGGCTGCGGAGCTTTCTGCGGCCACAGTAAGCACCTTGTGGCTCATCACGTCTTCAATTTTCATCAGAAACACCTCTTCCTGTTTATCCATAGTTTCCGCCCGCAAAAGCGGTTTATGCGATCGCACCCACCACAATCAATGACAATTTTTACGCTGCCGTTACAAATTTGTTACATTATTCAGGTATCATATTGGAAAAATCTGCGTCATAAATATGAAGATGAACAAAGTCAGGGAGTGTTTTATGAGCAAAAGTGTCGTGGCGTCCGCACCAGAGAAGATCTTCGGCATCCTGCTGTGTGTGTTGGGCGCAGCGTTGCTGCTGTATGTGGGCGTTTGGGCCTCGGGCACCGTGATCCACTGGTCCTTTGATATTGGCGTGTGCTTCCTGCTGGCCGGCGGTGTCTTCTCCCTGGCCGCCGGTGTGCTGCTGGCCAAGGGAATTGCCATGCCCTGGCTGCGCCGACACAAGGTGACGCGGGCAATACTCATTGCGGCGCTTTCCCTTTTCCTGCTGACCTTTGTCGCGGCGGAGAGCCTGGTGATTTACAGCGCAGGTCTGAACCAGGCAAACCGGCAGGCCGATTTCCTGCTGGTGCCCGGCGCTTCCGTGGTGGATGGCCGGCCCTCGCTGATCCTTAAACACCGGCTGGACGGCGCAATCCCCTGGCTCAAGGCCAACCCCAACGCCACCGTGATCGTTTCCGGCGGCCAGGGCGCGGGCGAAACAAGCACCGAGGCTTCGGTGATGAAGCAGTATCTTGCGGAAAACGGGATCGAGCTGAACCGCATCATTGAGGAGGATCAAGCCTCCAATACAATAGAAAACGTGGCTTTTTCAAAGAGGATCATGGACGGGTTGTCCTCCGGTGGGAAACACACCGTCATGATCGTGACGAGCGATTTTCATATGTTTCGCGCGCTGCTGCTTGCCCGGGCGCAGGGCGTGCATGCACTCGGCATCTCCGTGCCGGTGCATTGGAGCGTCAAACCGATCTGCTACAGCCGGGAGTATTTCTCTGTGATGAAACTGCTGCTGACGGGGTTGCACGCGGAGTGAGGCTCTGGCGGCTGATCGCTATGCCCTACTCGGCAAAGCCCCGCTCATAGAACCACTGCCCCCTCGTGGCAGCACTCCAGCCCAAGCACATCCCAACGATGGGCAAGGCCGTGCAGCCCATTTTGCAGGCGGTGGAGAAAGGCTCCCTCCTGCCTGTCATACACAGCCATCACCGTGGGGCCCGCGCCGCTCAGGCAGACCGCCAGCGCGCCGGCCTCATAGGCTGCGGCGTTCACCTCATCCCAACCGGGGATCAGGCCCTTGCGATAGGGCTGGTGCATCCTGTCCTGACTGGCTTCCCTGAGCTCCCCCGCCAGCCCCTGCTGCAGTGCCGCAAACATCAGCACGGCCCGGCCCACATTGTGCACGGCGTCGGCCTTGGAATAGCTCTCCGGCAGCGCTTGCCGGGCTTTTTTTGTAGATAGATCAAAATTAGGCACCATCGCTGCGAAGGCGAAGCGGGCATCCGGCAGAGCGCGGGCGCAATGCACCCGGTCGCCATCTGCCACGGCGGCGGTCAACCCGCCCAGCAGGCAAGGAGCCACATTGTCCGGGTGGCCTTCAATGGCCGTGGCAAGCCGCAGCAGCTCCATGCTGCCCATCGGGCCGCCAAGTAGCGCGTTGGCAGCCACCAGGCCACCCACAATGGCCGCGGCACTGCTGCCCAGCCCTCTGGACAGGGGGATGTTATTCACCTGCCGGATGAACAGGCCGGGGCATTTTCTGCCGGCCTCATCATAGACACGCCGCATCGCCTGATATGTCAGGTTGGACTCGTCTGACGGGATATACTGCGCCCCGTCGCCCTCTGTCACGATCACAAGCCGGTCGCCCTCTCGGGCTTCCAGCGTGTTATACAGGTTGAGCGCCAGGCCCAGGCAGTCAAAGCCGGGCCCCAGATTTGCTGACGAGGCCGGCACACGCACACGCACGCTTTGATTCATACGAACACCTTCACATCCACAGCCGGCAGCAATTGCCGGAACATTACCGCGTCAACAAGCCCCGTACCTTCCGTGGTCACACTGGACGATGCGGCTGCCACACCGTGGCGGAACACATCGGCAAGCGGAAGCCCCGCCTCCAGCGCCAGCAGCATGCCGGCCACCATCGAGTCTCCGGCACCCACAGTGCTGCGCACAGGCACGTCCATTGCCGCCGCGTGAAGCGCCTGCCTGCCGTCGGTAATATATGCGCCGTCTCTGCCCAGAGACACGGCCACAATCTCAACACCCAGCCCGATCAGCTTTTGCGCTTCGGCATGGACAGCGTCCAGCTTGGGAACTTTCCGACCGCAGAGCAGCTCCAACTCATAGCGGTTGGGCTTGACCAGATAGGGCTTGGCTTTTAGGCCCTCGGCCAGCCGCCCGCCCTCGGCGTCAAGCACCACACGGCAACCCGGGTGCTCCAGCCTCACCGCTTCGGCAATCCGGCGATACAGATCTGCCGGGCAACCCGGGGGCGTGCTGCCGGTCAGCACCAGAAAGGAGCAGCGGCCCGCCCAGCTTGCAGCGGAGCGGATCAGGCTATCCGCCAGGCCGGCTCCCACGGCGGGGCCGCTTTCATTGATCTCCGTGATGATGCCGGTGGAACGGTCCAGCACCTTCAGGTTGATGCGCACCGCACCGGGGCAGGCCACAAAGTCGCTCTTGCACCCACCGTCGTCAAGCCTGCTGAGCACCAGACGGTTATCCCGCTCCGGCATGAAACCCAGGCAAGCCGATTGCATGCCCAACTGCGCGCAGGCAAGCGCGATGTTGACGCCCTTGCCGCTGCCGTCCTCCCGCGTGCGGAGAATGCGGTTCATGCCGCCGGGAGTGAATTTCTCCACTTCCACGGTCTTGTCCACACAGGGGTTTGCACACACCGCGGCGATCATACGATCGAATACCTCCCGTTTCGCCAGCACATTTTACGAGGAAACCGCCGAACCTATCAAAAGGTGCAGCCGCAGGCACAGCTTGTGGAATTGTGGATAAATTCTGTGGGTAGTTCAAATTCAGTTAACATATTGATTCATGATTCGACGCATAGCGGGATGTTTTGCATAATTTCCTTCTGATTCCCTGTGGATAACCCAAATCCGCCTTAACTCGCCCGGGAATCAATAAAGATGCGGCGCACAGCGGCTGACCTGGCTTTTTTCCCCACATTCGCCGGCTGGGACGGTTGCTTGGCAACTGCCTCACGATTGGCCCTCTCGGCTTGGTTATCCGGCCGGACTTACTTCTAAACCGCGCCATGCTCGCCACCTGCACCGGGCGTCTGCCCGCTTGCGGTGGGTTACGTGGATCGTTTTGCCCGCGGCTGGCATCGACTTTCAGCCACAGACCCGCGCGCGCCGCAGTCAGAAGAATAGCATAATCACATGTCGTTGTCAAAACAGGGAGCGGGCGCCTTTCATGGAAATACTATCTTGGCCCATCATCAAATGATTATTGCTTGTGAAGCGCAACCACATATAGTAAAATAATGTAAATACGGCAATGATCAACCTCAATGGAGGCTCAGCACTTGCGTATCATCGCCGGAAAACTCCGGTCCAGAAAGTTTGAAGCACCGCCCGGTGACTCCACGCGCCCCACCGGCGATAAAGCGCGCGGCGCGCTGTTTAACATTCTGCATCGCCTTACTGAAAACGCCAGGGTGCTGGATGGTTTTGCCGGCAGCGGCGCGCTTTCATTTGAAGCACTGAGCCGGGGCGCAGCGGAGGCCGTGATGTTTGAGCTGGATCGCGGCACCGCAAAGCTTCTGGAAAACAACGCGCGGTCGCTGGGTGTGCTCTCCCAGACAGAGATCCGGCAAGTGGATTTTCTCGCCGGAGCGCCGGCGCTCGCAGGCAGGATCTTTGACCTGGTGTTTCTGGATCCACCCTATGCAGCAGGGCTGCTGACGGACGCCATCGAGGTATCCGGCGGCCTGCTGGCCCCCGGCGGCGTGATTGTGGCGGAGCACAGCTCCGGCGACACACTGCCGGACACTCTGGGAAGCCTGGTCAAGACCGGCACGCGCACCTATGGCGCGGCGGCGTTTTCATTCTACAAAAGGCAGGAAGACCAATGAGCCTTTGGATCTATCCGGGCAGCTTCGACCCGGCCACTGTGGGCCATATCGATGTGGCGGAGCGCGCCAGCCGCCTGTGTGATAAACTGGTGGTGGCAGTGCTCAACAACGCGGCAAAAAAAGCGACGTTCACCGTGGAAGAGCGGGTTCAAATGCTGGAGAAAGCAGTGGCACACCTGCCCAATGTGGCTGTTGCAAGCTTCGGCGGGCTGCTCGCCGACTATGCCCGCAACATTGGCGCCCAAGCCATCGTGAGAGGCCTGCGCGCACTCTCCGATTTTGAGATGGAGTTTCAGATCGCGTCGATGAACCGCAAGCTGGCACCCGGTATCGAGACCGTGTTTATCATGACGGCCATTGAGCACTCGTTCATCAGCTCGTCAATGGCACGCGATGTGGGCAGCCACGGCGGAGACATCTCAAGCCTGATCCCGGAAGCCAACCTGGACTATGTGAAAAACGCGCTGAACCGGAACCGCTGAACGCACGCGGCTCACAGCGCTTGATTTGGAGGACGGACGAATGAATATCATGGGATTGCTGGATTATTTACAGGATGAGCTGGAGAAGGCATCCAATGTGCCGTTTTCCGCAAAGGCAATGGTGGACCGGGAAAAATGCCTGAACATTGTGGGCGACATCCGGCAGAACATGCCCCGGGAAATCATGGAAGCTCAGACAATCCAGAGCGAGAAAAACCAGATCCTCTATGACGCGGAGAAGGAAGCGGAGGCAATCATTGCCGATGCCGAGAGCAAGGCCAGAAAGCTGGTGGAGCAGGAAGAAATCACCCGCATGGCGGCCGCCCGCGCGGAAGAGATCCTGGCTGCAGCCCATTCCAGCGCCAGAGAGATCAAGAAGAGCGCCAACGAGTATGTGGAAGACATCCTCGCTGACCTGGAAAGCTATGTTTCCAGAAGTCTTGATATCGTCAAGCAGAACCGCGAGTCGATGCGCGGCCGCTGATAAAGCTGAGCCCCACAAACACGAGCATTCCCCCGGCTGTATAAACAGCCGAGGAGAGCAGCGCCGACGCAAAGGTGAATCCGGGCACGGCAACGCTGCCCATGCAAAGCACGGCGTCAAACGCAGGAATCAACGCAAAAGCACGGCAGGCGGCGAAGGCAATCGCCGCCTGCGCTGTCTTCATCAGCAGGAACCTGCCGAAGGAAAGCCCGGCCCCTGAAAGGAAGAGCATAGACTGCGCCTGAATGCACAGCCCTCCGAACGACACAAGCACCGCCATTGCGGCGCACCGGTTGGCCAGCGTGGCCTGTGCAGCGGCCACTGCGTTGCAGCCGTTGGTCATTTCGATGGCGCCGATGGCCAGTGGAGCCGCCAGGCTCTGCTCCAGGCCCAGCAGTTTCAGCACCGGCGCAAGCGCGGATGCCGCCGGCACAAGCAGGTTGTAGCGCTTCAGCAGCGCCGAGAGCACAGAAAACAGCACAATGTAGCCGCCGACTGTCCACAGTGTGAACACGGTTTTCTTGACCGCCTCGCCAAAGGCTTCCATCATCGGCCTGCCCATCGCCGAAGGCGGCTGCACAACTGACCCGGCAGTGCGGTTCCCCCCGATGGAAAACAGCACGCCGGTCAGGAGCACCGCCGTAATATGGCTGATCAGGATCAGCCAGCCCGCAGCCGGGTTCTGGAGCAGCCCGGCGCCCACAGCCCCCAGCATAAATACCGGCCCGCAGGAGGAGGCCAGCAGCCCGGTGCGTGCAGCGTCCTGCTTTGAGATCAGGCCCTGCTCATACAAGTCCAGCGCCAGCCTGGCCCCGGTGGGGTAACCGGCCAGCAACCCCGCGGTGAGCGCAAAGGCAGACTCACCGGGGCAAGCGAAGAGCGGCCGCATCAGGCGGTTCAGCGCTTTGCCGGCTGCGGAAGCGGCACCACTCTCAATAAACAGTTGCGCGCACACCATAAACGGCAGCAGAGATGGCAGCACCACGGTGAGAAACAGCGCAAGCCCCTCTCTGGCGCTGTTGAGCGCCGCCACAGGCTGCAACGTAAGCCCCAGCATCATGAGCGAGGCCATCGCTGCCAGCAGCCAACCCTTCCACTTCATGCTTCCCCCCGAAACAGCGATCAATCCATATATCTTACTACCATGGGCATCGGGAAATGCGTGCGCCAAGTTCTGGGTATCCCTTATCAGGAAATGCATTGATCCAATCTGGGTGATGGTCTCTGAGTATGATATACTCAATCAGTGGGTGAACTCCACAGAGGTGCTAATATGCAGATCGACAAGCTTTCAGTTGAGACGGCGGAAGAGCTTTTAGAAGAGGCCTCCCGGATGAATCCGGGACCATGGGTAAAGCATTCACAATATGCAGGACTAGCTGCGAGGAACATTGCACAATGCTGTCTAAGCCTGGATTCAGAAAAGGCACACGCTTTGGGGATGTTGCATGATATCGGGAGAAGGTTCGGCGTCACCGGTATGAGGCATAGCATCGATGGATATCATTTTTGCATGGAAAAGGGTTTACCAGATGCTGCTAAAATCAGCCTGACACATTCCTTTCCCTATAAAGACATCAAGGAAGCATTTGGAAAATGGGACTGCACTGATAACGAATATCGTTTTGTGGACGATTATATCCGGACAATTGCTTATGATGATTATGATTTATTAATTCAACTGTGTGACACCTTAGCAATTGACACAGGATTCATATTGATGGAAAAAAGAATGGTTAACGTGGCTATGAGGCATGGTATCCATGCAAATATCATACCCAAATGGAAGAGGACATTTGAGATCAAGGAATATTTCGAAACAAAAATCGGAAAATCTATCTATGATTTATTACCTGGCGTCATGGAGAATACATTTTCGTTTGAAGGCTGATGCCGAGTCTGTCCGTAAGGAATATGCAAAATAATGACGAAATTCCCTGAGAGCATTGACCCCTTTGATCGGGATAGCGCCAACTTCTTTGTACGTGTGGAGCACCTGGCACGTTATGAATATGCAGCCGAGTTCATCCGCAAACGGCGGCTCACAACGGTGCTGGACTGCGCCTGCGGAAGCGGCTACGGGGTGCCCGCACTGGCACGGCATGCCAAAAGTATAACGGCCATAGACCGTGATGAAAACCTGCTGGCGCTGGGTGCTGCGCGTTGCGGCGAGGCAGGCGTCACCAACGCTGCCTTTCACCAGGCTGATCTTGATCACGGTCTCCCCTTCCTTGCGGACAACTCCTTTGATTGCGCCGTGTGCTTTGAGACAGTGGAGCATGTGCAGCACGACGGCCTGCTGCTTAAGGAGCTGGCACGGGTGCTCCGGCGGGGCCGGTGGCTGCTACTCTCCGCGCCAAAGGAAGGCTATGAACCGCAAGACAGCTCCGGCATGCCGAAGAACCCCTGGCACCTGCGGCTTTATACCGCAGAGAACCTTATTGCGCTGGTGGAGCAGAGCGGCTTTGCCGTGGAAAGCATAATGGGTCAACCCACTGCCAACATGCTTCGGGCGCAGTCGGAAAGCTGGCGCCGTGACACAGGGGTTCCCACCCGGCTACTCAACGAGTGCTTTGTGGAGACGCCGGAAACCATGCGGTATTTCGCCCGCCTCTTCGGATGGCCGGCCACGGAGACGCCGGAAAAATCCAGTGTGTTGCTGCTGATTTGCAGAAAACTGTGAATCCGTGCGGCATTGGCGGCAAAGGAATGCAAAATTGTTGTCAATTCGCCTGAATAGAGGCTTTAGAGTGAATATTTGTTGACAACAAAGCACAATATCAATATAATGGACTGCGTTGCCTTTTCGGAGGAAGAACATGCGCTTGGAATTATCAAAGGCGTTGAAGAATCCCGGCCAACCGATGCCGTTTGAGCTTTCGGAGCAATTCGAACCCATCAACCTGGCCGGCGAGGAATTACGCTTTACAAAGCCGGTCACGGTGAGCGGCAAAGCCACCTATACCGGCGAGGATTTCTTTCTGACCGGCAGCATCCACGCTGAATACATTGCAACCTGCTGCCGCTGCCTGAAGGATGTGCCCTCCACGATGGAGATTGTCTTCACTGAGGAGTATGCCAAACAGGCCGATGAGAATCATCCCGATCGCTATTTGTATCAGGGTGAAACCATCGAACTGGGGCAGATGGCCGGAGATCTGATCTCGCTGAACGCGCCAATGCGGCATCTGTGCAGCGAGGATTGCCAGGGGCTGTGCCCGGTGTGCGGAGTTGATCGCAACAAAACAAAATGCGATTGCCCGCAGGGCGACCGCCAAGGTTGATGAAACTGATCAAGTAATTTGCAGCCACGCTGCGAGGAGGTGTTACCATGGCATTACCAAAGGGTAGACATTCCAAGGCCCGTTCCCGTTCGCGGCTGGCCAATTGGAAACTGGAGACCCCCCCGATCACCGAGTGCCCCAGATGCAAGCAGGCGAAGCTCCCTCATCGCGTTTGCGGCAATTGCGGTTATTATGACGGGCGTCAGGCTGTCGTCACGGAGACGGCTGCCAAGAAGGCCAAGTAAGGCCTGATCCAACGGTCCAATCAAGGCTGCTCCGAACACGGGGCAGCCTTTTGATTTTCCTGCACACTGCCAAGCGACTCTTGATAGGATCCTAGAGGTTGATTGATGTCTCCAAACCAGCAACTGGCCCAGAACAAAGGCACCATCCATCCTGACCCGCTGCTCACCGGCATGGCTGGCCTGGATGGCAAAATTGTCATCCTTGCCGTGGTGTCCATTTTTGTGCATGCCTACCTCTGCGGGGCGGTGGCGTTTCTGGCCGTGGTTTACGCACTGCTCAATCAAAACCTCCGCACGCAGATGATCAAGACGCCGCATTTCCGCTGGATGGCGCTCTTTGCGGTGCTGGCCATCGCGGTGCCGCCGATCTTTGGTAACTGGCTGGGGCTGGCCGTGGCGGTGGGCATTCTCATCGTGCTGCTGTTTTACCTGTATCTGCGGGTGGTGATGACTGAAGAGCTCTTTCACGCAGCGGTGGATGTGGCCTGCATCATCAGCCTGGTATACTTTTTCATTGCGCTCTTCCAGCGGATCCTGGGGTTGGCGCCACGCTCCCCCTCCACCTTCCAAAACGCAAACTACTACAGCTATGCACTGGAACTGGTGCTGATGCTGGCGTTTTATCGCTATTCCACTGCCAAGACCAAGGGGCAGAAGGTGTTTTTGGTCGTGGTGGAGGCAGCTACCATCGCGGCCCTATTCATGGCAAACAGCCGCTCGGCCTGGCCGGCGATTTTTGGCGGCCTTTTTGTCTTTTTCGTGCTGAGGCGCAAAACCTGGAGCCTGTTGATTCTGATCGGTGTGTATGCCGCGGGCGTGAAGCTGGCGCTGTCATTCCCCGCCATTTTCCCCAGGCTGGACAGCATCGATGTGGCTAAAATCATCCGCACCTCTATCTGGCTGGAGGCGCTGGAGGGCATCCGGCAGAACTGGCTCTTTGGTGCGGGTGCATTGGGATTTTTCCATCTGAGTGAAACGCATCAATATATTCACTCGCACAACCTGCTGCTGGAGATGCTGATCAGCTTCGGTGTGACAGGCACGCTTTTTATGGGCGCGTACTTCTATCTGACGCTCCGCGACGAGTGGAGGCAATTTCTGGCCCGCAGGCAAAATATTACACCGCTCCTCTTTGCCGCCGTGGCGGTGACGGCCATCCATGGCCTGGCCGATGTGACGATCCTCTGGCCGCAGACCGGCATTTTGCTGGTGCTGATCCTGGCGGCACAGGGAATCCAGAAGAACACCGGTCAGGAAAGCGCCGCGTAATAGGGCGGACTACGCTTCCTCCATCATCTTTTCCATCTTTCGTTTCACGCGCTGCAACGCATTGTCCACGCTCTTCACCTGCCGCCGCAGATCCACGGCGATCTCCTGATAGCTTCGATCCTGCAGATAGGATGTGAGCACCTCCCACTCCAGCTCTGAAAGGGACTCATTCATCTTCTGCTCCAGATAGTTGCGCTTTTCACGATCCAGCAGCAGGTCTTCCGGCGAACTGGCGGCCTCCGCAGAGACCACATCAATCAACGTGCGCTCAGAGTCTTCGTCGTATACAGGTTTGTTGAGAGAGACATAAGAATTCAATGGGATATGCTTTTGCCTTGTGGCGGTCTTGATGGCGGTAATGATCTGCCGGGTGATGCACAGCTCGGCAAACACATGAAATGATGCGGCGCGATCAGGCCGGTAGTCGCGCACAGCTTTAAAAAAACCGATCATGCCCTCCTGGATGATGTCCTCGCGGTCAGCACCAACCAGAAAATAGGCACGGGCCTTGGCCTTCACGAAATTCTTATATTGATACAGCAAATAATCCAGCGCCACATTGTCGCCGCACTGCACCAGGGAGACGATTTCTTCATCGCCCAGGCCTTCGTAGCGCAAGAACTTGCCATCCACCGCATACTGCGCCAGTATCCGCTCCATGCTCATTGGCAACGGTTCCTCATCTGTATCTGCATATACCCATGATTATAGGGACGGACAAAATGCCCGTCAACAGCAGCTTTGGCAGAATTAGGTCGGTTTTCCGCAGATATCGGGTTCTTCATCCCGGCTTGTTTTGCTCTGCTCCAGCCAGATCGCAGCGCTCCGGGGCGGCACGGCTCCTTCGGTGATCCGGCCCGCAAGCAGCACCGCACCATCCGGTGGCTGCACAGGCTGCGGCACGCTGGCCCGGTTTGCGATGGCTGTGATCAAGCCTGATCTGGCCTTGCGTGTGACAGCCACCGCGTCGGGGCCCAAAATAGAGAAGGCAAGCTCCCCCGTTGCAAACAGCCCCGCGTGCTCTTTTCTCATGCGGCCCAGCGCGCGGTACCAATCCAGCAGGGCTTCGTCTTCGCTGCCCCAGGGGTAACCACAGCGGTTCAGGGGGTCCTCAAAACCTGTCAGCCCCGCCTCATCGCCATAATACAGGCAGGGTGAGCCAGGCAGCATGTATTGCAGCGCCGAAGCCAGCATCAGCCCCTCCCTGCCCCGCCGGTATTCATCCTCGGTGATGCCACGGGCCGCTTTCTCCTGCTTGGTGAGAGCGAAAGCCTCCGGTGCGGCACCCAGCACATTGACCGTGCGGGCCGTGTCGTGGGTGCCCAGCACATTCATCATGCAGCGCCGCGCAGGCTCCGGCACATTGCGGTGCAGCACCATCAGGCCCTCAGCCAGCGCCCCGGCATCCATCTCCTCTTTGACGAAGCGCAGGATGGCGTCTCGTGCCGGATAGTTCATCACACCATCCAGTTCCAAACCCTGCAGATAGCGCCGCCGCTCGCCGTAGCTCACCTTGGTGGTGGCGTCTTCCCACACCTCACCAATGATCAGTCCGTCGGGCTTCACCGCCTTCACAACTGCCCGGAGCCTCTCCAGATATTCCGCCGGCAGTTCGTCGGCCACATCCAGACGGTATCCTGATACGCCGGCATGTAACCAGTGTCGGATCACACTAGTCTCATCCAACAGTGTAAACCGCATGTATCCAGGATCCAGCTCATTGACTTGCGGCAGCGTCTTGACGCCCCACCAGCATTCATACTCGTCAGGCCAATGCCGGAACCGGTACCAGGAGGAATAGGGCGACTCCTGCGATTGGGCCGCACCCACGCTGTCATAAAGGCCTTTGGCGTTGAAATAGCGGCTGTCACTACCGGTGTGGCTGAGCGCCACATCCAGGATCACGCGCATGCCGCGGTCACCGGCGCTGCGGCAAAGGGACCGAAGGGCCTCTTCATTGCCGGCGATCGGGTCAACCTTTTGATAATCTCCGGCGTCATAGCGATGGTTTGATGCGGCCTCAAACAGCGGGCTTAAATAGATCGTGGTTACGCCGAGCGATTGCAGATAATCAAGCTTTTCTTCAATGCCCCTCAGGTTGCCGCCGAAGAAATCGTAATTCTGCTCCTTCTCACCCTCCGCATATATGTCCGGCTGCTCCTGCCACTGCGCATGGAGACGGAAAGACCTGCCCTGCTTGGGCGCGGGCGCCGCCCCAGCCCGGTGGAAACGGTCCACGAAAATGTGGTAGGTCACGCCGGCGTCATACCAGCCCGGCGTGTCATACTCCTTCCGATAGACCGTGAGCTGCCAGGGGGCCTCCTGCCCAAAGGCAAAGCGGTCGCCAAACTGGTCCTGCTCAAACCAGTACCAATACAAACCGGGTTGCAGGCCCGCCAACTCTGCTTCGTATTCGTCATGGCCGCCCTGCTGGCCGAGCCATTTCATCGGGATTGCCTGCGGATCCTCTCCGTCGCGGCGCAGGTGCAAATAAAGCGAGAACGCCGCCAGGCGGCGCAGCACGCCGATGTGGACAGTCAAAGAGCAGCCTTCGCGGAGGGAGGCTGTGATTGGGGTATATTGAAGATCTTGGGGGGTAGTTGTCATGGGGGTATTGTACTATATTGCAATCAAAGGCGAAAGGGATAATTACGGGGAGGCGGCGATCAGCCTGCCTCCGATTTTGCCTTCTCCATCTCCTTGATATCCGCCAGCCTGTTTTCCGCCTGCGTCCGCATTACCTGCGTCCCCTTCCGGTTGATCTTGGCTTTGAAATAATAGTCCCTGGCGTTTTTGATATCCCCCTGTTTCAGATAGAGCTCGCCGATAACCGCGCAAAGCTGCTGATCCTGCTCCGGGGTGCTGTTTTCATTCAGATAAAGATAAAGGTATTCTTCCAGAGCCTTGCGGGCTGCCAGATGCTCCATCGCCCCGTCTCCGCAATCCTGATAGAGCCGGCTGAGCTTCAACCACAGCTTGGCCTGGGCCAAATGATGATTGTGAAAGCATTTCGGTGCGCAAAGCAGCGCCAGATAATAACCGGCAAACACGGAGAAAGGATCCAGCTCCACGCCGGTTTTGATTGCTATCGCCGGCTGGAATGCCTGCAGAGCCGCGCGAAGCTCCGCCCGGACCATGTCCGGCGCGTCAAACTGCTCCACAAGGGCGCTGTAGAGGCATTGCGGGCAGGTGACCACATCATAATAAAGCGGCTCAATGCCTTGGTAATGGTTGCGCATGTCGGGATCAGTGCGCTCCACAATGAGGCGGGAGGCCTTCACCTTCCTGGTCTTGAAATCTTTCTTGCAGACCGGACAGGTGTAGCCCTTATCCATCAAATGAACGGTATCGGCGTTGTTCAGTGCAAAATGGTAAGTTCCATGCCCCTCCGGAAACAGCGAGGACTGAGCAGCCCTTTGGTCATCAGCCGCTTCGTCCGCAGCCGGCTCCGGCGATGGTTCCGGAGCCTGCGAGGGCTTGCTGGCAGCCTCGTCCGGCGGCAAAGAGGCCGGCGCACTGCCGACGATGGCTTGCCCGGCCGGTAATATGGTTTCTTCATAATCGGGTGAGTGAATCGCGCAGAGCCGTTTCATCAGCTCAAAGGACATTTCCGGCTCTTCCCGGAAAAAGGATAGGATGCTGTCATGATCCAGCGTGAGTGTGAACACATCGGTGACGGCAATCACCGTGGAGGGCTGCGGTGCCCCGAGAAACAGCGCCTTCTCGCCAAAAACGTCGCCGTCGCGCAGCATGCCATCCGGCGACTGAGATGGCAGGCTGTCTGTATAAACAGCCGCCTCCCCCTTCAGGATCACGAGCATATGGCTGCTGCCGCTGCGGGCCATTACCGCACCGGCGGGATACTTCAGCAGGCGCTTGTAATTCTTCAAGGCAGACAGATTCAACACAGGCTACCTCATAACTGATAGAAATCTTCCATCAGTATATCATAAGATTGGGAAAAGATTACCGGATTTTTGCCAAATTCCAGATATTTTCCGCATACTCCCGCACGCTGCGATCCGCAGAGAACACGCCGGATTCGGCAATGTTGACCAGCGCCATCTTCGCCCACCGTCTGCGATCGGCATAGGCGATGGCTGCACGGCTCTGTGCCTCCGCATAACTGTCAAAATCTGCCAGCAGCAGATAGGTGTCATGCGTCAGCAGCGACAGGGAGATGTCGTTGAACCGCTCCCCTGCCAGCCCGGCGCCCAGCGCGTCCATCGCCCCTTTGAGCCGTTCGCTGCGCTGATAATAGGCACTGGGGGTGTAACAGGCTTTCCAAAGAGCCTCCACCTCGTCTGCCTTCAGGCCAAACAGGAACATGTTCTCGTCACCCACCTGCTTGTGGATCTCCACATTTGCGCCGTCCAGCGTGCCGATGGTGATGGCCCCGTTCATCATGAACTTCATGTTGCCGGTGCCGCTGGCCTCCTTGCCGGCAGTGGAGATCTGCTCGCTGAGGTCCGCCGCGGGGATGATCCTTTCCGCCAGCGTCACGCGGTAATCCTCCAGAAACACCACCTTGAGGCGGTCGCGCACCCGGCTGTCACGGTTCACGGCGTCAGCAAGCCGGCAGATCAGGTGGATGATGCGTTTGGCCATGGAGTAGCCCGGAGATGCCTTGGCCGCAAACAGAAACGTGCGGGGATAGAAATCGGCGTTCGGGTTTTCCAGCAGCTCGTTGTAAAGGCTCAGGATGTGCAGCACATTGAGCAGCTGCCGCTTGTATTCATGGAGGCGCTTGGCCTGCACATCGAAAATGCTGTCGGGATCCACAACGATGTTTTGGGTTTGCTTGATATAGGCCGCCAGCTTGATTTTGTTTTCCCGCTTGATTGCGTTCAGGCGGTCCAACACAGCGCCGTCGCCCTCAAAACGCCGCATTTCCTGCAGCGCCATGGCGTCAGACAGAAATGCCGGGCCGCAAAGCTCCTCCACCAGCGCGGAAAGCCCGGGGTTGGCCTGGCCAAGCCATCGCCGGTGGGCAATGCCGTTGGTTACATTGAGGAACTTGCCGGGATCCAGCTTACTGAAATCGCGGAACAAATCATCCTTCAGTATCTGGCTGTGCAGCGCAGATACACCGTTGATGTGCGAGCTGGCGATCACGCTCATATTAGCCATGCGCAGCACGCCGTCACCGATGATCGCCATGCGGGAGACAGCCTCCATATCGCCGGTGCGGGTGAAAAGCGCGCGGCAGACCCGCTCATTGAGCTCCTTGACAATGCTCAGGATGCGCGGCATGTGCATTTGCACCAGGCTCTCCGGCCATTGCTCCAGCGCCTCGGGCATCACCGTGTGATTGGTGTAGTTCACGGTTTTTGTCACGATCTCCCATGCACGCTCCCAGGAGTAGCCATGGTCGTCCATCAGGATGCGCATCAGCTCCGGCACCACCAGCGCCGGGTGCGTGTCGTTCAGCTGGATGGCCTTTTTCTCATGGAGGTTGTCCAGCGTGCCGTAATGCTTCAGGTGGCTGCGCACGATGCGCTGCACCGAAGCCGACACCAGGAAGTATTGCTGCTTGAGGCGCAGCGACTTGCCCTCAAAATGGTTGTCATCGGGATAAAGCACCTTGGAGATGATCTCGGCAAGCGCGTTTTGCTCGATGGCCTGCATGTATTTCCCGCTGGAAAACAGCTGCATATCCAGCGACACTGGGCTCTTGGCGCTCCATAGCCACAGCTCGTTAACCACGCTGTCTTCCCCAAAGCCAGCAATCGGAAATTCATAGGGCACTGCCAGCACTGTGAAATAGTTCTCATGGCGAATCTTCAGGGTGCCGGAAGACCAGTCCTCCACCACGTTGCCGCCGAAGCGCACTTCCACCGTTTCATCAAGCCGGGGCACCATCCAGGGCTCCCCGCTCTCCAGCCATTCGTCGGGCAGCTCGGTCTGGTTGCCGTCCACAATCCTCTGGCGGAACACGCCGAAATCATAGCGGATCGAGTGACCGATCACCGGATAACCGGCGCTGGACAGGGCATCCATATAGCAGGCCGCAAGCCTGCCAAGGCCGCCGTTGCCCAAACCGGGGTCATTTTCCAATTCATACAGGTTGTCCAGTGATTTGCCCGACTCCTCCAGGACCCTCTCAAACACATCGGTGAGCTCCAGATTATACAGCGTGTTGCGCATCATGCGGCCCAGCAAAAACTCCATGGAGAGGTAAAAGACCTGCCTTGCACGCTGCTCGTTCACGCTCTTTTTAAAGGCTGCCCGCCGCTGCATCGCGATGTCGCGCAGTGTGGACGAAACCGCCACATAGAGCTGGTCATCGGTGGCTTCCTCAAGCCGGGCGTTGAAATAACGCATCATCTTGGATGCCAGTAATTCTTTCACTTCCCGCGCATTCAACTGGTTTTTCATTGCCTCACCTTTTCCTGATCGATTGGGGCCGCTCCTGTGGCAGCCTCATAAACACGCATATATTGCGTGGCGGAGCTGGCCCATGAGAAATCGCAGGCCATCGCCCGTTCATACAAAGTCTGCCACAGCGGGTGGCTGGCATAGAACGAAAGCGCCCGCCGGATCGTATAAAGCATGTCACTGCTGTTGTATGGCGAAAACGTGAAGCCGTTGCCTTCGGAGCCGTCGTCTGATACGCTTTTGATGGAGTCGGCAAGGCCGCCGGTTTCCCGCACGATGGGCAGCGCGCCGTAACGCAGCGCGATCATCTGCGACAGGCCGCAGGGCTCGCTTCTGGAAGGCATCAAAAACAGATCGCTTGCCGCATAGATCTTGCGGGAAAGGTCATTGGAAAATGCGATGCTGGCGCTCACCTTGCCCGGATATTTGGACATCAGGTCGGTAAAAATCTGCTCATAGCGCCAGTCGCCGGTGCCCAGCACCACGAACTGTATGTTTTCACTCAGCAGCTCGTCCATGGCGCCGGCAATCAGGTCGATGCCCTTGTGGCCGGTCAGCCGCGAGATCAGGCCAATCATCGGCACGGCGGGGTCTGGCGCAAGGCCGAGCATTTTTTGCAGCTGTTGCTTGTTGCGCACCTTACCGTCAGGCTGGTCCTTCGTATAGTTCACAAAGAGCGACCGGTCGGTCTCAGGATTATAGGCAACAATGTCAATGCCATTCAGGATGCCGCTCAGTTTGCCGCTGTGCTCGTTGAGGATGCCATCCAACCCCTGGGCATACTCCGGGGTCAAGATCTCCCGGCTATAGGTGGGGCTCACTGTGGTGACGCGGTCCGCCGTCACAATGGCGCCTTTCATCAGGTTCAATGCGCCGTCATATTGCAGCAGGTGTTCGTACTCGTTGGAGATGCCGAACACGTCGCCCAGCAGCATGCCGTCATACTTGCCTTGATATTCGATGTTGTGGATCGTGAACACGGACTTTATGCCGCCCAACCTTGGATCATGCCGCTTGGCAATATCCAGATAGACAGGCACAAGGCCGGTCTGCCAGTCGTTGCAGTGAATCACATCGGGCGTAAACCCCACATGCCGCGGCAGCTCCAGGATGGCGCGGCTGAAAAAGGCAAACCGCTCGCCATCATCAAACTCGCCATATGCCATGGGGCGATTGAAGTAATATTCATTGTCCAGGAAATAATGGGTCACACCGTTGTGCTCTAGCTCAAACACACCGCAATACTGGCTGCGCCAGGAAAGCTGCACCTGGAACGTGGCGACCAGCTTCATCCTGTCACGGTATTCCTGCCCCACGGCCTGATAAAGCGGCATCACGGCGCGGACCTCGGCGCCAAGCCTTGCCAACGCGGCGGGCAAGCTGCCGGCTACCTCAGCCAGGCCGCCTGTGCGGAAAAACGGGGCAATCTCACTGGCGGCAAACAATAGCTTCATGGCGCACCTCCCACATCCGGTTTTTCTTATCATATACCAACACCGATGATTTGTGATGTATCCGCCGTCACATTCTCCGGATATCACAAATGGCTCCAGCCGCAGTGATCAAAGCAAACAACGGTTGGTAGCGGTCTTTCTGGTTTTGCTGCGGGTCAGACCATAACGCCTTTTTCGATCATCACAGGGTGTGATTCATAACCCATCAGCATCCGGCCTTCGCGGATCACCGAGTCCTTATCCACAATGGCGTAGTTCAGACGCACATCGCGCTGCACGATGCTGCCCTGCATAATGATGGAGTTGCTGACCTTGGCACCTTTCTCCACCCGCACGCCGCGAAACAGGATGCTGTTTTCCACTTCCCCTTCGATCAGGCAGCCATCGGCCATCAGCGAGTTGCGCACGATGGCGTCACCGGTATAGAGCGTGGGCACCTCATCGCGCACCTTGGTGTAGATGGGTCTTTGGTCGGTGAAAAGATCTTCGCGCACGTCCGGGTCCAGCAGCTCCATGCTGGCGCGGAAATAGGACCGCACCGTGTCCACCCTGATGGCATAGCCCTCATGCTTCCATCCGTAGATGCGGTAATCGCCCACTCTGCGCTGGATCACGTCTTTCAGAAGGCTGAAATTGTTGCGGGCGGCCGCTTCGGCCACCAGGGTTTCCAGAAAAGACTTCTCCATCACAAAGATGCCCATGTCCACGTTTGCCACGCCGTTCATCGCCGGGCGGTAAAGCATGTCCAGGATCCTGCCATCGTCTGCCACATCATAGATTACACTATGCCTGGAGTCTGCGGCGGTGATTTCGGTGTTGCGATAAACGCAGGTGATGTCGGCACCGCTGGCCACATGGCGGTCCACCACCTGCTCCAGGTCGATGTTGCAGATGTTTTCGCAGCCGGTCAGGATGGCAAAGCGGTTTTTGCTGCGCCGGATATAGGTGTATACCGACGAAAGCGCCTCAAGCCACCCGCGAAAGGCCACCTGGCTGGACACCGTGGGCGCGTTGCGGGCAAAGGGCGGCAGGATGAAAAGGCCGTCCCGCTTGCGGCTCAGGTCCCACTCCTTGCCGGAGCCCAGGTGATCCAGCAGGGACTGATAGTTGCTCTGCGTGATGATGCCCACATTGGAGATGCCGGAGTTCACCAGGTTGGAGAGCACAAAATCAATGATGCGGTAGCGGCCGCCAAATGGCACGGAGGCAATCGCCCGCTTTTCGGTGAGCTCCTTCAGGTTGTCCTCAATGCCATAAGAGAAAACAATTCCCATCGCGTTCATCGCCAGACCCCCTCACGCTTCCTGAGCCTGAGGCTCAATGTCTTTATCCACCATCTGGGCGGCTTTCACCGTTGCTCCCGCTCCCACCTTGATTCCGCTGCCCACCACGGCGATGCCGCAGGCTTTGTCCACACCGCCCACACGGGCTCCCGCGCCGATGACGGCCCCCTCGCCCACGATCGCGTGCTCCACCACCGCGCCTTCCTCAATTTCGGCGTCCGGCATTACGATGGAATGGCGCACAATGGCCCCGGCGTTCACGCTGACGCCATGGAAGATGATCGAATCCTCCACGACACCGCAGACAAAACTGCCCTCTGTGAGCATTGAGCGGCACACCGAGGAATGGGGTGACACATAATGGGGCGGCTTGACCGGGTTGCGGGAGTAGATCCTCCAGTCCGGATCATGCAGGTTGAGGAGGTTGGGCTTCAGAAGGTCCATGTTGGCCTCCCAGAGGCTTTCCACCGTGCCCACATCCTTCCAGTAGCCGCTGAAGCCATAGGCGATCATCTTTTTCCCCTGCTTGAGCATTGCGGGAATGACATTCTTTCCAAAGTCATTGCTGGAAGACTTGTCCGCTTCATCGGCAATCAGGAATTCCCGCAGCGTGGGCCAGTTGAACACATAGATTCCCATTGAGGCCATGTTGCTTTTCGGAGCCTTCGGCTTTTCCTCAAACTCATAAATGGAGCCGTCGGCATTCAAGTTCATGATGCCAAACCGGCTGGCTTCCTCTCTCGGCACTTCGATCACGGCAATGGAGCAGTCCGCCTGCTTCTCCTTGTGATGCTCAATCATCCGGGAGTAATCCATCTTGTAGATATGATCACCAGACAGCACCAGCACAAGCTCCGGATCAAAGCTTTCGATGAAGTGCATGTTTTGATAA
>JAEYYW010000143.1 GCA_023428265.1 Bacillota bacterium
CAATATGGATGATGTGGATTTTGGTCATAAAAGCTTCCGTGTGACCCGCAAAGGCGGCAAAGAAGCAATTCTTTACTTCTCCGATGAGGTTTTATCGGCACTTGAAGATTATATGGCGCAGCGCAGGACCCTCAAAGCCCTGCCCGGCCATGGAAACGCCTTGTTCCTTTCCATGCAGAACCGCCGGATTACTGCCAGAGCCGTGGAAAACCTGATCAAGAAGTATGCCACCACGGCTGTGCCATTGAAAAAGATCACGCCACACAAGCTCCGCAGCACGTTTGGATCGGCTCTTTATCGAGCGACCGGTGATATTTATCTGGTGGCTGACGTGTTGGGCCACAGGGATGTAAACACAACCCGCAGGCATTATGCAGACATGAGCGAAGAAAACCGAAAAAAGGCAGCAGATGCGGTGGATTATTTAAAAAACGCCGATGATTAGCGAACATCTGTTTGACATTTGAAATAATCCATGCTATAATCCATCCCAGTAGACGAGGAAGGCTGGTGACCGCAATGCCGATCTATAACGATGCGGTGGAAGAACTTGGTGGAAAGCAAAAAAAAGTTTATCAATATATAAAGTCCTATACGGAAGAGCATGGTTACCCGCCATCCGTAAGAGAGATTTGCACGGCCGTGGGCTTGAAATCCACATCCACGGTACATGGGCACATCAGCCGCTTGAAAAAGAAGGGCCTTTTAAAGCGCGATCCCGCAAAGCCCAGGGCCATTGAGATCCTGGATGAGGACAATGAAGCCCGCCAAAAGGCCATGACGGTGCCCATCATCGGTAAGGTCACCGCCGGCCAACCGATTCTGGCTTATGAGAATGTAGAAGAATACATCCCGCTGCCGGCTTCTTTTGTGAGAGACGAGCATTCTTTTGTGCTGAAAGTCAGCGGCGAAAGCATGATCAATGCCGGTATTTATGACGGCGACTTTGTGGTGGTTCGGCAGCAAAACTATGCGGATGATGGCGACATCGTCGTGGCCCTGATTGAGGATGAAGCCACGGTGAAGCGGTTTTTCCTGGAAGGCAAAAAGGTGCGTCTGCAACCGGAAAACCCCACGATGGCCCCAATCATCGTGGACGACGCCAAGGTGTTGGGCCGCGTAACCGGCCTGTTCCGCAGAATTAGATAAACACAAAATCAAAACAGCCCGCCTGAAACCATCAGGCGGGCTGTTTTTTTGCTGCAGGGAAGCAGGGGAGCCCCCCTCCCCTGCCTTTTATCGCATCATAAAATCCGAAGCCAGCATCATCGCGGCCAGTTTGCAGTGCTCGAAGGTCAGACCACCCTGCCAGTAGCCGATATAAGGCGGCTTGATCGGCGCGTCTGCCGAAAGCTCGATAGACGCACCTTGTATAAATGTGCCGGCCGCCATCACCACATCGTTCTGGTATCCGGGCATTGGCCAGGGTTCCGGCACCACATGGCTGTCTACCGGTGAAGCGCTCTGCACGATCCGGCAGAACTGCAGCAGTTTCTCCTCACTGCCAAACCGGATGGATTGTGTGATGTCAGAGCGCATGGCATCCAGTGTTGGCATAACATCAAAGCCTAAATCGGCCATCACAGCGGATAAAAGGGTTGCGCCTTTCAGGCTTTCACCGACCACATGAGGAGCCAAAAACAGGCCTTGATAAAAAGGCAGATATCCGGCAGGCCAGCTTCCCACTTCCATGCCGATCCCGGGGGCGGTCAGGCGATACTGTATGCGGTCGATGAGCGCCGCATTGCCGGCGACATAGGCTCCGGTGGGCGCCAAGCCGCCGCCGGGGTTCTTAATCATCGAACCGATGATGAGGTCAGCACCCGCATCGGTCGGCTCCAGATCCTCCGTAAACTCGCCGTAGCAGTTGTCCACTACAACAACAGCCGATGGATTGGCTGCCTTGATGACCCGCACCACGCTGCCAAGTTCCTCCATCGTGATGGCTGGACGCCAGTCATAGCCGCGGGAACGCTGCAGATAGGCGATCGTTGGCTGATCGGATTCTCTTAATATTTTAACAGCCCGATCCAAATCAATCCTGCCATCCAGCAGATCAACCGGGATATAATTAACACCAAGATCGATCAGGCTGTCAATCCCATTTGCGCCTTTTTCCACGCCGATGGTTTCCAGCAGCGTGTCATAAGGTTTTCCGGTAACGCTGACCAGCCGGCTGCCCCGGCCCAGCAGCGCGTACAGGCATAAGGACAGGGCGTGTGTGCCCGATGCAATCTGCGGGCGGACAAGGGCAGATTCGGTATGAAACACATCGGCAAACAGGCGATCCAGCAGGTCACGGCCAATGTCACCGTATCCATAGCCGGTGGAGCCGGCAAAATGCCTGTATTCCACACGGTTTTTGCGAAAAGCGGCAATCACCTTGGCCTGGTTGATGAGCTTGGTCTGCTCAATGGATTCAAATTGCGGGATCAATCTCTTTTCGATGGCCTGAACCCGTTCTGCAGCCTTGCTGTTAATACCCAGGCTTTGAAAAGCTCCCGCCGAAAAATCCGTCATATCATCCTCCGGGTTTGTCTTTTGCAATCGGTGTGATGACCGATATTGCTTTTTTATAGATCAGAGCTGTTTCGCCGGATGAACGGCGGACGAAGATGGAATCATCGTCTTGCGCCACCGGCACTGCCTGAATGTCGCGGCCTTCGCAAAGCCGGAACACACACTCTTGCCCATGGGTGATCATGCTTTCCAAAAACACGGTTCCATTCATCCCGGCACCTCCGTACTGGTGTTTAATCACTCATATGCAAGGTGCTTTGGATATATCCGCACACATCCGTGATCAACAGGTCTTTCGGGTGATATGCCGTTGGATCAAACCATCGGATGGCGCTTTCCCGCCTAAACCAGGTGAGCTGGCGTTTGGCGTAGTTGCGGGTGCCGGTCTTGATGCGCTCCACCGCTTCGGATAACGTGACCCGGCCGTCCAGGGCCTGCACAAGCTCCTTGTATCCCAACGCCTGCAGCGCTGTGGATCCGGGCGCGAGCCCCGTGCGCAGCCTTTCCACTTCCTCCAGGAGGCCCAGCGCCATCATTTGGTCCACCCGCTCGTCGATGCGGCGGTAGAGCAGAGCCCGATCCATGGTCAGCCCCACCCAGGCCAGATCATACAGCGAATCGCCGCCAAACAGCTGGTTTTGCTGTGCTTCATGCGGGTTGCCCGCAGCCCGTTCCAACGCGCGGATGACACGCCGCACATTGTTGGGGTGGATTGCCTCCGCGGCCTTTGGATCAGCTTCCATCAGGCGCCGGTGAAGCGCTTCATTGCCATGATGCCCGGCATACTGCCACAGTTCCTCACGCATGTCTTCATCCGGCTGGGCTTCATCAAAGGTGAGCGGATACACGGTGGCGCTGATGTATAGCCCGGTGCCTCCGCAGAGGATGGGGAGCTTCCCCCGGCCAGCGATGTCCGCAATCGCAGCTCGGGCCATATC
>JAEYYW010000182.1 GCA_023428265.1 Bacillota bacterium
GGAGCCGATCCTGTGCTTATCCTTCAGGTAACAAAGGGTTGGGATCCTGATATTGTGCTCGGCAGCTGCCTCCAGGATCGTCATGCCGTCGCGGGCTTCAATGGTTTTTCCGTTGATGGTAATCTGCGCCATGTGGATCACCTCCCATCACTGCCTGCGGTCGCAGCGCAGGCACCGCATGGCCTCAGCGATCGCGTTTAGTCGGTGGAAGCCCTGCGACACCTCATCAAAGCTTGTCTTGCGGGCATCGGGGTCCAGGAACTTCATCTCGAACCGCTCGTGCTCGACAAGCTCGCTATCATCCTGCGGGGCGGGGATGTCGATGGGCTCGCCCTTGTTGAGTTTTCCGGTGCCGCCCAGGTAGCGGTCAATGGCTCCGGCTGCCTTCTTGCCGTCGGCGATGGCCGTGATCACGGTGTCGGAGCCGCGCACCACGTCGCCACCGGCGAAAATGCCCTTGCGGCTCGTCATCTGCGTGCTCTGGTTCACTACGAAGGTGCCCCAGCGGGTCATCTCCACCTCGTCCTTGTTCACAAACGGCAGTTCGGAATACTGGCTCACCGCGGGTATCACCAGATCGACTTCCATCACAAACTCGCTGCCCGGCTCTTCCACGGGCACCTTGCGGCCGCTGGTATCGTAGCCGGAGAGCTTCATGTTGACAGCGCGCACACGCTCCACCGACTCCTCGCCCTCGAAGGCCAGCGGTGCCACCAGCTCGTGCACACGCACGCCTTCGTCAATGGCCTCGCGGATCTCGCGGGGGTCAGCGGGCATGTCTTCTACGTTGCGGCGGTAGAGGATGTGCACCTCCGCCGCACCGAGCCTCAGCGCCGTGCGGGCTGCGTCGATGGCGGTGTTGCCGCCGCCGATCACGGCCACCACTCCATGCACGGAAACCGGCTTGCCCAGGTTCACGTCTCGCAGGAAGTCCAGGCCGTGGTAGACGCCCTTGAGTTCCTCACCGGGCACGCCCACCTTGCGGGAAAGCTGCGTGCCGGTGGCGATGTAGACGGCGTCGTGCCGGGCCTGCAGCTCTTTCATGGTGATATCCTTGCCCACTTCCACATTGGTGCGGATGTCCACACCGGCGCGGCGGATCGTGTCAATCTCGCGAGCCAGCACGCTCTCGGGCAGGCGGTATTCGGGGATGCCGATGACGAGCATGCCGCCGGCCACCGGCTGGGATTCGTAGACGGTCACGTCATAGCCCAGGCGGGCCAGGTAATAGCCGCAGGTGAGGCCGGAGGGCCCCGCGCCGATGATGCCCACCGACTTGCCGTTCTTCGGGAACACCAGGTCTGTGAAGGGCTCGTCAGACTTCATCACGTAGTCCGCCGCATAGCGCTTCAGGTCAGCGATGGCGATGGGCTCATCTAGTTGGGCGCGGCGGCACCGGCTTTCGCAGGGGTGGGTGCACACGCGGCCGCATACGCTGGGGAAGGGGTTCTCCTGCCGGATCAGGTTGTAGGCGTCGCGCACGCGGCCTGCGGCAATCAGCGCGATGTAGCCGGGCACGTTCACGCTGGCCGGGCAGGCGTTTTCGCAGGGGGAGATGAAGAGATCGGAGCACACACCGGCCCGGCAGTAGTGGTCGCGGATGTGCTCGTCATATTCCTCGCGGAAGTGCTTGATCGTGCTGAGCACCGGGTTCGGGGCTGTCTGCCCCAGGCCGCACAGCGCCGTGTCGCCCACGGCGCGGGCCAGCTCCTCCAGCAGCTCTACATCGCCTTCGCGGCCCTTTCCCTGTGTGATGCGCTCCAGGATCTCCAGCATGCGCTTGGTGCCCAGGCGGCAGGCCACGCACTTGCCGCAGCTTTCGTCCTGCACAAAGTCCATGAAGTAGCGGGCCACATCCACCATGCAGGTATCCTCATCCATGCAGATCAGGCCGCCGGAGCCCATGATGGCTCCCAGCTTGCTGAGCGTTTCATAATCCAGGCTGGCGTTCAGGTGCTCGCTGGTGAGGCAGCCGCCGGAGGGCCCGCCGATTTGCGCCACCTTGAAGCGCTTGTCATTGGGGATGCCGCCGCCGATGTCAAACACCACCTCGCCCAGCGTCACGCCGATCGGCACCTCGATGATACCGGTGTTGTTCACATCGCCGGCCAGTGCAAACACCTTGGTGCCGCGGCTCTTTTCCGTGCCGATGGAGGAATACCACGCCGCGCCGCCCCGCAGGATCGGGGCCACGTTGCCATAGGTCTCCACGTTGTTGATCAGTGTCGGTTTCCCAAACAGCCCCGAATCTGAGGGGTATGGGGGCTTCTGCCTTGGCTCGCCGCGACGGCCCTCCACCGAGTTCATCAGCGCCGTCTCCTCGCCGCACACAAAGGCGCCCGCGCCGATGCGGATCTCCAGATCAAAGTCAAACCCGGTGTTGAAAATATCTTTGCCCAGCAGTCCTGCTGCGCGGGCATCGCGGATCGCGTTCTGAAGCCGCTCAACGGCCAGCGGGTATTCGGCACGCACATACACAAAGCCTCTGCTGGCGCCGACGGCATAACCGGCGATGGCCATGCCCTCGATCACGGCGTGGGAGTCGCCCTCGAGCAAACACCGGTCCATAAACGCGCCGGGGTCACCTTCGTCGGCGTTGCAGATGATGTATTTCTGGTCAGCCTGGCTCTTCTTTGCCAGCTTCCATTTCAAGCCCGTCGGGAAGCCGCCGCCGCCCCGGCCGCGGAGGCCCGATTGCAGGATCTCTTCCACCACTTCGTCCGGCGTCATCGCGGTGAGGGCTTTATAAAGGGCCAGATAGCCGTCACTGGCGATGTATTCGTCCAGCGACGCATAGTCAATGGCGCCGCAGTTCTTCATCACGATCTTGACCTGGCGCTTGAAATAGTCAATGTCCTTCACATAGGGCACTTTCTGGCCGGTGCTGCGGTCGGTGTAGCACAGGCTCAGCACCGGCCTGCCGCCCACCAGGTGCTCCCGCACGATGGTTCTGGCGTCCTCCGGCTTCAGGCCGCAATAAAAGATGCCATCCGGCTCAACGATCATGACCGGGCCTACGGCGCAGGTGCCGATGCAGCCGGTCTGCTTCACTTTGATACTGCCGGCGATGCCTGCCTTCTGCAGCTCTGCAAGCAGCGCCTCGCGCACCTCCACACAGTTGGAAGAGACACAGCCAGCGCCGGAGCACACCAGCACCGTGTGGTCATAGTTTCGGCTCTCCCAGTAAAACTTTTCCTTGATGGCCTCCAGCATTTCGAGGCCCATGATCTTATCTGCTGTTTCCGCCAAAGCCGCCGCCCCCTTTCACTGGTAGCGATCCAGGACAGCCTGAATCTTGTTGGGATTGACGCGCTTGTAGACTGTGCCGTCAATGCTGATGGCCGGAGCCAGCCCGCAGGCGCCGATGCAGCGCATCACGATGAAGGTGAAGCGCTGGTCGTCTGTGGTGCCGCCCACATCCACCTTCAGCAGATCCTTCAGTTTCTCCACGATCTTTTTTCCGCCCCGCACATAGCAGGCTGTGCCCAGGCACACCTGGATTGTGTGCCGGCCTTGCGGCTGGGTGGAGAAGAAGGAGTAGAAGCTCACCACGCCGCTCACCTTGGATAGCGGCAGGTTCATCTCAGCGGCGATGTGCTGCAGCACCTCCTGCGGCAGATACCCGAAGATGGCCTGCGCCATGTGCAGCACCTGGATCAGGTTGCTCTCCCTGCGGTCATACTCGTCGAGCACATCGTTCAGTAATTTGTATTTTTCATCTTGAGTGAGTTCTGTGCATGGGCACTCCGCAATCTCCTGCGACACCAGAAACACCTCCGAACTTGAATGGGCAATGTGATGAGAGTTCAGAGCATTGTTAATTATTTAACAGAAATAGGCTGGCTTCAGTATAATTATAAAAACATAATATGTCAATAAAAGAATTCGACGAATTATCTTCTTTATGCAACAACCATCGCGGTTGATGGCACAAAAGGGCCGATGGGATGCCTTGCCCTGATCACGCAAAGTATTGTATCATAATACCGGCTTATGAAAATGGGCATACTGAATCATGCGAAGCGCCGCCATATGGAAAATAGGGTGAGCCGATGGCAAGAAGAACAGGAAGATCCTCACCAATGGGGTTGTATGCCCACTTCAGGCATCATTTGCCAAATCCTGCTGTGCATTCGCAGCAAAAACAGTATAATAGAAGAAACTGCCGAATGGCCAGTGGATGGTCGGATCACCCGCACAGGGGATCAAGATATTTGCTCCAAGTATGCAAGGGGGTAACAATGAAACAACAGAAGATTCTCTATGTGCTGATTGCCATGTTTGTCCTGATCAGCGGCTTGACCGCCTGCGGCATGGATAACCCCACAAAAACGCCGCAAAGCATTCAGACACCGGAGCCTACACCGATACCCACACCCACGCCGGAGCCCACACCCACACCCACGCCGAGGCCCGTCCTGACGGTCTCCACGCTGCTTCCCGGCGAAGAGCCCAAAGGCCTTGCTGCGGTTCTGGATGTGCTCAACGGGCGGCTGGCCGCCGACATTTTTGGCAAGCTGGAAATTGCATGGGCACCGCAGAAAGAATATGCGGCAGCCATTTCGGCTGCTGTGACCGCCGGAAGCGTGGACTTCGCCTGGATCAGCTCCAGCGAACTTGCCAGCTATGCGGAGAAGCAACTGATATTGCCGCTGGATGAGTTGGTCGCGGCTTATGGTCAGCCAATTCTCGACAACACCCCTGCCCAGGTGATGGACACGATGAAAATCGGCGGCAAGCTGATGGGCATTCCCGGCGCGGGGAACATGCCGATGAGCAATACGGCCAACGTGTTGGTTGTGCGCGACGACCTCAGGCAGAAATACGGCCTTGGTAAGCTGGAAACCCTTCCCGCGCTGGAGGAGTATTTCAAGGCGGTTGCGGAGAGCGATCCGGGGATCTACCCTGTTTTGGCCGGTAACGCCACCTTCGCGATCATGAAGGCGTTTGGTGAGGAGGATGTTCTCCCCGGCACGAATCAATCCGTAGCCTGCCTGATCGGTGAAGACGGCGCCGTGACCTGCATGAACCTGCAGGATGCAGCGGGCTTCAAGGGCGCAGCCGCGCGGGTTCGCACCTGGTTTACTGCCGGCTGGATGCCCAAGGCGATGCTTTCTGTGAAGGACCCCGCCGCTGCATTCAAATCCGGCACGGCCGCTTCCTTGGGTTCCAAGGCTATGGCCGCTGAGTCGTTGGCGGGCGCGGTGGCGGAAAAGGCGCCCGGCGCGGTGCTGACGGAGGCCCCCATCTTTGGCAAGACGAAATATCTCTCCGGCAATGGCGGCAACGCAATATGCCTGGCCAAGAGCTCCAAGAACCCCGAAACGGCTGTAGCTTTTTGGGGCTGGGTGCTCACCAGCCAGGAGAACTATGACCTGTTCCGCTATGGCATTGAGCATGTGAATTATGAGATCGCAAACGACAGGATTGTGCCGCTCAACGACAGTTACTCCACTTTCCCGGCTTTGTTTGAAAACATGAACTTCCACCGGTTCCCTGCCGGTGTGAGCGACGAATACATCCAGACGGTGAAGGAATGGAACAACGGTGCTCTGACCGATCCTTTGATGGGCTTTGTGTTTGACGGCACGAAGGTGAAGAACGAGCTGGCAAAGGTAAAGGCGGTCTACGCGCTCTACGGCCCTGCGCTGCAAACCGGCGCTGTGGACACTGAAACGCTGTTGAAAGAGTTTGCCGCAAAGATGAAGGCTGCCGGTCAGGATAAAATCGTTGCGGAAGCGCAAGCACAGGTGGACGCATTCCTTGCGGCCAAAAAGTAGCACCAGTTTTCTGGTTACGAACGGCATGAGATGATCTTGCCGGAGCCGGAGCGGTGGCGACGGTTTCTCGATGAGGCTCAGCTTAGAATAACCGATTCAGGAGCATGGCCAAGCGGCCATGCTCTTTTGATAATCAAAGTATTCCATATTTCGATGGAATGTGCTAGAATATTACAACCCTGCACCCGGAGTACAATAAGCAATAGGGGCATTTACCTATGAGTAGATTGAGACTTGGGAATAAACTCACCCTGACTTTTTCGATCATGCTGGCTCTGTTTGCGTTGGCGTCTGCGGTTTTGCTCGGGCAGCTGGATACGATAGACAGAAACCTGGACTACTTTTTCAATCATCCATATCAGATCACGTATACCGCGATGGACATCAGGGCTGATTTGCTGCAAATGCGCGTGCTGGCAAAGGACTTCATTTTATCGCGTGATGCCATGCAGGCCGATCGCCTGCGCGAAGATATCAACAACAGCGAGAAAAAACTGTTGAGCAATATTCAAATGCTCAACAACCTGTATCTGGGTGACAAGCACGAAATTGACTTGCTGCGCGGCAAATACTACACCTGGCGGCAAATTGCCGACGAAGCCATTGCCCTTGGGGTAAAAGGCCGTTGGGATGAGGCCCAAACGCTATCCATCAAAGGGGCTACCGCTGCGGCTGCAGATCTTTTCGCCACACTGGACAGTGTTCAGACAGTCGCAAAGGAAAAAACTGTCGGTTTCTACAATGAAGCAAACCATGCGGGCCAACGCTCCAAACTGTTGCTGCTGCTGTTTGTCGGTGTGTCAATCCTTGTTTCCGCTGCGTTGGCGGTGGCGATGTCCAGGCACATCCTCAAACCTTTGCGGAGCATGATGGATGTGATCCAGCGCGTGGACAGGGGTGAGGAAGCGGTGCCCGTGAGGGGGCAGGAGAAGCGGGCCGATGAGCTGGGCGCGCTTGCCAGGGCGTTCAACAGCATGCTTGAATATCTGAAAACGCAGCGCGAGCTGCAGGAAATGGCCTGGACGTTGGAACGCCAGCAGACACTTGAGCAGTTTCGGATCACATTGATGAGCATTGGCGACGCCGTGATTTCCACCGACACCGCCGGCAGCATTGTGAACATGAACTCCGTCGCGGAGGAGCTGACCGGCTGGAAACTGGAAGATGCAAAAGGCCTGAGAATAGAAGATGTGTTTATTATCATCAACTCCAAAACAATGGGGAAGGCGGAAAACCCGCTGTATAAGGTGATCAAATCCGGCGCGGTGGTGGGTTTGGCAAACCACACAATGCTCATTTCCAGAAACGGCATGAAGTATCATATATCCGACAGTGCCGCCCCGATTTTGGATGATGATGGGAAGCTAACCGGCGTTGTGCTCGTTTTCCGCGACGTGACGGAAGAGTACCAGCGGCTGGAAGAAATCAAATATATGAGTTACCACGACAAGCTCACCGGGCTTTACAACCGCGCGTTTCTGGAAGATGAAATCAAGCGGCTGGACTCAATACAGCATAAGCCGATCTCACTCATCATGGTGGACATCAACGGCTTGAAACTGATCAATGACGCGTTCGGTCACCAAATGGGTGATGATTATCTGATTGCGGCAGCGGGCACGCTGCAAAAATGCTGCCGGCCGGAAGACATTGTGGCCCGCTGGGGCGGAGATGAGTTTGTGCTGATGCTGCCCAAGGCCACCGATGCGGACAGCCAGATGGTCTGTGCCAGGATAACAGAAGCGTGCCAGAGCATTGACGGATTCCCGATCAAGCTCAGCATGGCGCTCGGATGCGCCACCATCGATGGTGACTGTGACGATTACCAGCAGCTGCTCAAGGAAGCGGAGACCAACATGTATCGCCATAAGCTGCTGGAGCGGGGGAGCGTGCGCAACGCCATTGTGACGTCACTGGCGAAATCAATGGATGAAAAGGATTTTGACACCGAAAACCATGCCATCAGCATGGTGGAGAATTGCAGGGAAACGGGCCTGATGCTCGGTGTGAAGGACCATATTGTGGATGAGCTGGCACTGCTGGCAAGGCTGCACGACATCGGCAAGATCGCCATCAGCGAGCTGCTCCTGCTCAAGCCGGGGAAACTTGATAATGAGGAGTGGATTGAGATGCAGAAACATGTGGAAATCGGTTATCGCATCGCCAACTCCATCTCTGAACTGGAGCACATCGCGGAGGGCATCCTCTATCATCACGAACGTTGGGACGGCAAAGGATATCCCAAGGGGCTGGCGGGGGAGGAGATCCCCTATACGGCGAGGATCATCTCGGTTGCCGACGCATATGATGCGATGACAAGAGGGCGGCCATACAAAGAGTCTATCAGCCACGAGCAGGCCATTGAGGAACTCAGGCGGTGTGCCGGCAGCCAGTTTGACCCCGTGGTGGTAGAGGCTTTTGTGCAGGCCGTGGAGAAAAACAAGTCTGCCTGACATGCATGGGAATGGGCGGCCAGATCTGGCCGCCCTTCCATTGCTCCGATATTGCCCTGAATGATTGTTATTCCTGCGGCTGCCGCAATCAGAGGTTTGAGTGTTACTTGATGCGGCATTGCTGCCCGCAGCTGTTTCGCAAGTCCAGGGCAAATTGTTATAACTGGCTTTGCAGCTGCTGGAATTTCTGCTTTGCCTGCTGCACATCCTGGTCCTGCGCGTCTTTGGTCTGATAATAGCCCTTGTTGACCATTGTGTTGAACACGTTGAACTGATCGTCAGACACCTGCGTGATGTTGCGCAGCATCAGCTGGCGCATATTGGCGCAGGTGGACTCGGTGACCGCCGTGGAATAGACCTTGAGAATCTCTTTTTCCGTGTTGAGGATGTCGTTTAGGATTTCTTTCTCCCCCAGGATGTTGTTCATCGGCATGTCTTTTCCTCCTTACTGATGGCTCTGCAGATACGAGAACAGCGAGTCAAAGTGCTGACGGTGGTGCTGCGCCAGTTGGTGAGCCATGTTTTTCTGGGCCGGATCGGTCAGCATGGTTTCATACTGCGAGCACTTCTTGCATGCCAATGCCTCATAATTCAACATATCCTCGAGAAATGAGAGGTTTTTTGATTCTATATGCGGTTGCTGGTTGAAATTGGCCATGAAGCGACCTCCTTGCTGAATTCTTTGAATAGTTTGTGCTATAATCGGCGGTGTATGATTGGGAATAGGTGCGGCAAATGGCAAATCTTGGAATTATTACGTCAGCGGAAAGACAAAAAAGAAACAAATCCCGGGTGTCCATCCATGTGGACGGGCAATACCTGGGCAGTGTGGAGGACATCGTTTGGGCAAAATCCGGCCTGAAGGTGGGCAGTCCGCTTCCGGAGGAGCTTTGGCAAGATATGCAAGGCCGCCAGGAGGCCTCTGCGGCGCTGGACAAAGCGGTGCAGCGCCTTGCCAGCCGGGCCAGGGGCAAGGCGGAGATGGAGAAATTCCTGGCGGATAAGGGGTTCTCCGAATCCGCCGTGCGTCAAACCATCGAAAAGCTGGAAAGCTATGGGTATATCGACGATAGCGAGTTCGCCCGGCTGGTGGTGCGCGACCGGGTAAACACCAAGTCCATCGGGCGGCGCTCGCTGGCCATGGAGCTCAAGCGCTTGGGTGTGGGGGAGGAAGAGACCGGGCAGGCCCTTGCCCTATATGCCGGGGAGGATGAGCTTGCAGCGGCGCAACGCCAGGCAGAAAAAGACATGCGGCGCACTGCCGGTGAGGGAGACCAAAGAAAAAGGCGGGCCAAGGTTTATGCAGGCCTGGCCCGCCGGGGTTTTTCCGGCGATGTGATTGAGACTGTTTTGGCAAAAGTGTTCAGTGGCTCCTCGGAGGAGTAACTTTTGGCCGGAAGCCCAGCACCCTGTGCAGGAAGTAGTACCACGGGCCCACGGCGTGATAGGTGTAGCGGGCAAGTTCGCGGCAGAATTCAGACAGGAAGCGCAGATCATCCTGCACCGGCGCATAGTCGGAATAGGAGATTCTGGAGATGAGCGCGGCCACCTGCCCGAATGAGCCGGAAGCCAGCCTCAGCCACCGGTCAATGCGCGCGGCATAGGCGGTAGGTGTTTCGCCGGTCTTCAGCGGGTAATTGTAGTACTCCAGCAGTTTGAGCGCTTCTCTGTAGAAATGGGCGCAGGCCTTGCTGCGGTCTGGGTGTTTCCGGAGTGCATACGCCAGCGTGACGCACATGCGGGCCCTGACCATTTTGAAGATGACCCAGCCCAGCAGCAGAGCAAGCAAAGCAGCCGGCAGAATCCAAAGATAGGGCGCAATGTCAGCCCAAGTCAATGCCTGCTTGTCGGGAAGATCGCCCGGGCTGATGACATCCTCCTCTGGCCGCGGGATGTCAGGCGTGGGGAAGGGAATCCAGCCGGTATCCACACCGGTGCCTTCGTCGCCGGTTTCGTCTGCAGCCGGCGTGGCGTCAAATGGGATCCAGCCGACTCCCTCGAAATAGAGCTCTGCCCACGCGTGGGCGTTGTTGCTCCGCACCACATAGACGCCATCCTCGTTAGTCTTCGACGGCATCGCGTAACCCTCGCAGTAGCGGGAAGGAATGCCGACGATGCGGGCCATCACTGCCATCGCCGACGCGTAATAGGTGCAGTATCCGGAAGGCACACTGTCTTTACTGTCGTTGTTTGTGATGAACCATGACACGAAGTCGGCGTGCTCCGGCGGGGCTGTGGGTTTGAGGGAATATTTGAAGGTAGTCTTGAGGAAATCCCGGATCGCCAGAGCTTTCCTATAGTCGTTGGCCGGTTTTTCTTTGCCGGTAAACGCGTCAAAGCCGCTCAACCTGCCGTTGCTGTAAGTCAGGGCAGTCACGTCGTATCCATTGGCCAGGTTGGTGGCAAGCACATAGACCATCTGGTTGATGCCGGTCGGCAGATCAAGATAGTTTTTACGCACCCATTCCGATTGCTGGGCTGTGTCTTTCAGCCCCAGAGCCAGCAGCCTGTCCATCAGCGTATCAAAGCCTGCGGCGTTATAGTCCAGATAGTCGGCAGTGACTGTATAGCCGTAACCGGCGCGCAGGTCGCCGGAACTGAACAGCTCGCCTTTCTCATTATAGCGGGGCAGCACGCCCATGAGTCTGTCCGACACAACATCCGTGACGCCCCGGTACGGTGTGAAAAGCGCCGAAGAGCTGTCGATCACCGGCACAATGGAAATTTCGCGGGTGCCGGCAAACCGTTGAAACTGATCATTTTCACTTTCGTTCAATTGCGGCCTCGTCAGGTCAAAGGCGCTTTGGCGCAGCCCTTCCTGATCGTCACGGAAGCGGTATTGCCCGCTTTTCGTTGTGTCTTCCCAGCGTTGGCCGCTGTATTTGTTGTAGACCACACCACGCAGCAGCAAGGAGCCATCGGCTTTCACATGCAGCACTTCCTCGTCGGAAAGCTCCACAGGCCCGCCAAGCCTTGTGCCCATCGGCATGAAGCCGAACCGTGCAATCGTAAACGTATGTCGGGGGCGGTTGAAGTTGGTGTAATCGGCGATGTAGTTGTTGAAGCGCTCCAACAGGTCATACACCTGCTTGTTTTGCCACTTCGCGGCTTGCTCCGTTGGGATGGCGGTGTAGCAACCCAGCGTGATTGCCAGCGCCAGCGGCAGCACCACCAGGGCGATGCCGTTTTCATCCAGCTTCCGGTTGGCTTTTTTGCTTGTTTTTTTCTGAAACGACTTTGCCCATAGCGCAATCAGGCCTGCCACGGCGAACATGCCCGGCAGCAGCACAGGGTCCAGACCGTGAAACCACTTCAGCAACAGGAACCCCACCACAAACAACATGACCGCCGGGAAACAGAAGAACTTCCTGGCAAACAGCCAGGTGTAGAGAGAGACGAGGAATGTGGAAATGGCGGAAAGCGCCACCCCATATCCCAGCGGGTACTCACCGCCGTCGCCCAGGAAATAGAGCGCCCACCAGAAGAAATCAAGGAAGCCCTCGCGCTGGTCCTTGGTGAGAATCGCCCAAACGAGAAGCGGCAGCAACAGCACCGCCGCCGCCGTGCCGATGGCGGTGAAGCGGTTTGTGCCTGCCAGCTCAAGGAGTGCCAGCGCCACAATGGTAAAGCCGACGGCAACCCAAGCCGGCAGCCAGATGCCCATTGAGATCTGCACCACATAGGCCATTGGCGCGGCCACTGCCAGTGCCAGCGCCAGCGCTTTTCCTTTTTCCGGCAGCGGGCGGTTCATCGGATCACACCCACCCTTTCCGCCAGATTGTCTCCTGGCGCCATGTCGACCACCACGATGCCGGCGTCGCGCATTTCCGAAACCATGCGCCGCGCCCGCCCCACCTCCACCGCCCGCTTGATGGCCATTTCCTCCTGGTCAACGGGCTCCCGCACATAGACCATGGATATGCTCATGCCGGAGCTGTTCATCATCATCAGCAGGTCAAACAGCTTATCAGAAAGGGAAGAAGTGATCAAAAACAGGTTGCCGGTGTGGGTGACCAGTTTCAGGTCATTCATCAGCACGTCGCAGGCGTCCCACTTGCCGTCAAAGGGCATTTCACTTAACACGGAGTAAATTGCCTGGAAATGCTCCGACTTGCTCCCGCGCAGATGGATTCGCTTGTCGGAGTAGAAGATCAGGCTTGTGGGCGTGTCATTCTGCAAGAGGTGGTGCACCACCGCGGTGGCGCTTTCCACCAGAGTGTCTTCCAGATTCAGACGGTCCATTCGGCCCATCTGCTTGAGCTTGGTGTCCAGATAAATCAGAAGGTCTGGCAGGGAAGTCTCCTCATAGTTCTTCACCATGATTTCCCGCTGGCGGGCCGTCAGCTTCCAGTGGATGCGCTTCATCTGGTCGCCGGGTTGGTATTTCCGGATGTCTGCCAGCATGGCCACGTCGTCGGAGCGCCGGGGCGCCGTCTCCATGGGGCCTTCGTCGTTCCGGCGGCGCATGGGCAGGAGGGGCAGCTGCAGAATTCTTGGGCGGACCAGCAGAGAGATGGGCTTGTGGCTCAAAAAGCTGCTGATGTCCAGCCGGATCGAGATCAGGCCGAAGATGTCGCGGATCTCCGCCTTTTTCACACCCACCGGCCACCGGCCACGGTAGCGGCAGAACATGCCTTGCGTGTGCTCGCTGTTTGAGCGGGGCGTCAGCGACATCGTCACGCTGGCCTGCTCGCCGGAAAGCAGCGAGTCGATGCTGTCATAGGTGAGCCTGATGTAGGCAATGGGGAAAAACATGTCGTTGTGCACCTGCAGCCGGTAATCCAGCGTGTCGCCCTTCACACCCACGGCGGGCGTGAGGGATTGCAGGTATTTGAATGTGAACCCCGTATACACCACCGAGGCCAGCGAAAGCACCAGCATCACCAGCATCACAAAGAAGCCGACGAAAAAGAACCGCTCGCCGGAGTATAACCCCGAGACCAGCAGCGCGGCCATGCCAATGCCAAACAGGATCTGCCGCGTCCTCACGCTGACACCACCGGCACGTCAATTGTGTTCAGGATGGATTTGATCACGCGGTCGGCCGTCATGCCGGTGAGCCGCGCCTCCGGCCGCACGATCAGCCGGTGGGCCAGCACCGGCCCCGCCAGCTTCTGCACATCGTCCGGCATCACAAATTGCCTGCCTTGCAGCGCCGCCAGCGCCTGGGAGGCCTTCATCAGATAGATCGAGCCTCTGGGGCTTGCGCCCAGGCTCAGGTGCTCGCTTTTGCGCGTCTGGGCCACGAGCCGCACAATGTATTCTCTCACTGCAGGGGCACACTGGATGCCCAGCACATCCTTCTGCAACGCGGCGATGTCTTCCGGGCCGCACACAGGCTCTAGCTGGTCACGGGGGTCACCGGACACAAACCGGCTCAGGATCTCCGCTTCATCCTTCAAGGTGGGATAACCCATCGCCACGCGGATTAAAAAGCGGTCAAGCTGAGCCTCCGGCAGCGGATAGGTGCCCACATATTCGATGGGGTTTTGCGTGGCCAGCACCAGGAAAGGGCGGGGAAGGGGATATGTGACGCCATCCACCGTGACGCGCTTTTCCTCCATCGCCTCCAGCAGGCTGGATTGCGTTTTGGGCGACGTGCGGTTGATTTCATCAGCCAGGATGATGTTGCTCATCACCGCGCCCTGGCGATATTCAAATTCGCCCGTTTTCATGTTCATCATGGAAAAGCCGGTGATGTCACTGGGCAGCACGTCCGGTGTAAACTGCACCCTGTGGAAGCCCAGCCCCACCGAGCGGGCCAGCGCTGAGATGAGAGACGTCTTGCCCACACCGGGCACATCCTCAATGAGCACATGGCCTTCACATAACAGGGCGACCAGGATCAGCTCGATCACGTCGTCCTTGCCCACAATGATCCGGCGGATATTCTCACGCACGGCGTTGAAAAGCTCCTTGGTAACCGCCAATCCACTCACACCCCTTTAACATGGATAATTTTAGTATAATTTAGTGATCTACATTTTACAATATCATCAATTTCATCGATCTCTTTGACTTTTATAGAATTGGCAGTGCATTTGCGTTGCTGGGGCGCCGCCCTTGCATAAATTGCTTCCACAAGGTAAGCTATTCATGGAGGGTTTTTCCAATGAATCCATTCACCGGGCGGCGGCTGCAATCGCTGCTCAACACGGCGGTTTTGGGCAGAATCGCAACGCTGCTGGAGGTGGTTGATTCCACCAACAGCGAGGCCCGCCGCAGGCTTGCCGACGGCTTGCCCCACGGCGCAGTGTTCATCGCCGGCAGCCAGACGGGCGGTCGTGGCCGCCGGGGCAGGCAGTGGGTGTCGGAGCCGGGCTGCGGGCTTTGGATGACGGTTGTGCTGGAGCCTTTTATGGCGGTGGAGGAACTGCAAAAGCTCACGCTGCTGATCGGCCTTGCGGTGTGCCGCGCCGTGCAGTCAAGCACCGGGTATGCAAACCTCGCCATCAAATGGCCCAACGATGTGCTGGCTGGCGGCAAAAAGCTCTGCGGGATACTCTGCGAGTCGGCACTTGACCAAAACGGGAAACGCATGGTGATCGCCGGCGTGGGTGTAAACACCCGGACGCCTGCCGCGGGATATGGGCAAGCCGCTTCCGTCGCAACCTCCATTGAAGACGCCTCCGGCCTTGTGGTGGACCGGCTGGAGCTGGCTGCGGAGATACTGGCGCAGATGGAAACGCTGCTGGGCGAATGGCAGGCCGAGGGGTTTGCCGCGGTGGCCGGGGAATATCGCCGGTTCATGCTACCGCAGGGCACACCGGTGACCATCGCAGACGGGCAGCGGCAGGAATCGGGCACCTTGGAGGGCTTGGATGACGACGGCGCGCTGCTGGTCCGAATGGAATCCGGCGCGCTCCGGCGGATCATTTCCGGGGAAATCAGCGTGAGAGGCGTGAACGGATATGCATAAGGGGAATATTACGGACATCAATGGCGTGCTGGCGGGCCATGCCACCGATCGTGAGGGCAGGACGGGCTGCACCGTCGTGATCTTTCCCGAGGGCGCTGTGGCCGGTGTGGATGTGCGTGGCGCTGCGCCCGGCACAAGAGAGACCGACCTGCTCCGCCCCGGCAACATGGTCAGGCATGCCCACGCAATCCTGCTCACAGGCGGATCTGCCTTTGGGCTGGACGCGGCCTCCGGCGTGATGCGCTGGCTGGAGGAAAAGGGCATCGGCTTTGAGACAGGCGCAGCCCGCGTGCCCATTGTGCCGGCGGCAGTGCTATATGACCTTGCTGTGGGCGACGCGAAGGCCAGGCCTGACGGAGCGATGGGCTATGCCGCCTGCTGTGCCGCCGCTAGCGAACCTTTGGAGCAAGGGCCGGTGGGGGCAGGCACCGGCGCCACAGTCGGTAAGGCGCTGGGGTTTGAGCTGAGCTCCCCCGGCGGCGTTGGCACGGCTTCCATCAGGCTGGCCTCCGGCGTTACGGTGGCGGCGGTGATCGCCGTAAATGCGCTGGGCGATGTGGTGGATTACCGCACCAATGAAATTCTTGCCGGCATCCGGTTGCCCGGCGGGGGCTTCGGCAGCACGCAGGACCTGCTGGTCAGCGGCAGCGCGCCCGGTCAGCAGCCCGGCGCCAACACCACAATCGGAGTGATCGCAACAGATGCGGCGCTCACCAAGGAGCAGGCTAACCGCCTGGCCTCTGTGGCCCACGATGGCCTTGCCTGGTCCATCCGGCCCGTTCACACCACAATGGACGGCGACACGCTGTTCGCGGCATCCTACGGCGACAAGGAAGCGGAATTCCTGAGTCTGTGCGCCGCCGCCGTGGAGGTTGTGGCGCGGGCGGTGGGGAATGCGGTAACCAGTAGTCAGTAGTCAGTAGTGAGTAGCCAGTAGTCAGAAAAGGCGATAAGGATTGTACACGATGGTGGTGTAGGGGCGGGGCTCTGTACCCGCCCATGACAACCTTGGCCAAAGCGATACAGTAATGCAGGGGCCGGGCTCCGCCCCGGCCTGGAAGTAAAGGTTGATACTGTATGATCAAAGGTATCGGCATCGACTCAGTCGAGGTTGCCCGCATGGAGAAAAACCTTGAGAACACCCGCTTTCTGGAGCGGGTGTTTACCCCCGCCGAGCGAGAACTGATCGGTGCCGACGGCCACTCGGCGGAGCGCGCGTCCGGCAACTTTGCCGTCAAGGAAGCGGTGGGAAAAGCGTTGGGCTGCGGCATGGCCGGTTGCCCGCTGGACTGCGTGGAGACACTGCGCGATGAGCAAGGCGCTCCGGTGATCCGGGTGCGGGGCAAGGCGGAGGAGCGGTTTGCCGCGCTTGGCGTGCGCAATGCCTGGGTTTCGATCACGCACACAGCCGGCCTTGCCACGGCGTTCGTGGTGTTGGAGGGAGATTGACATGCGCTATGTGGTGACACCGGCCGAGATGGCCGCTCTGGATGCCCATACGATCCGGGAGATCGGCGTGCCCGGCGTTGTGCTGATGGAGCGGGCTGCGCTGGCGGTGGCAAGCGAGGTGAAGGCCCGCTGGCCCGGCCAGCCGGTGCTGATTGCCTGCGGCCCCGGCAACAACGGCGGTGACGGCCTGGCGGCGGCCCGCATTCTCAAGCTGTGGGGAACATCCGTAACATGCTATGCGCCCCATGCCGATTACAAAGGAGATGCGCTGATTCAATACAATGCGGCGCAAAAGGTGGGCGTGCCGTTTCTGGCTGATTTGGATGCGTTCGATGAGGCAGCGCGACAGGCCGCCGTCATCGTGGACGGGCTGTTTGGCACCGGCCTGCGGGCCGATTGCTCCGGCTCCTGGGCGGAGCTGATCGAAGCCATCAACCGGTCGGGCAGGCCTGTGCTGGCTGTGGACATCCCTTCCGGCATCGACGGTGAGACCGGCAAGGTGCGCGGCACGGCCATCCGGGCAGCGTGCACCGTCACATTCCAATATCTCAAGCTGGGGCATTGCCTCTTCCCCGGCCGGGAGCATGCCGGCGAGCTGATCGCGGCCGACATCGGCATTGCGGAGGAGCGGTCACTGTTTGAAGGTCGGCGCGTGCTGGACTGGCAGGATGCAAAATTCTGCCCCCGCCGGGCAGACAGCCACAAGGGCAGCTACGGCCATGTGGTCGTGGTTGCCGGATCGATGGGCATGCTGGGAGCCGGGGCGCTGGCCGCCAGAGCAGCGGTGCGTGGCGGTGCGGGGCTTGTCACCTGGGTGGTGCCGCAGAGCCTGGTGATCCCGGCTTCGTCTTTGGTCACAGAGGTGATGCTCTGCCCGGTGCCCGATTGCGGCGGCAGACTGTGCTCCGCGTCTGAGAACGCCCTGCGGCAAGCGCTTGCCGGAAAAACTGCGCTGGTGATCGGGCCGGGGATGTCCAGGAATCCTGATACAACTGAACTTATCAGGAATATTCTGCATACAATTGATATACCTATGGTAGTGGATGCGGATGCTTTATTCGCTGTTTCGGGATATCCGGCGCTGTTCCCGAAGGCCGAGCGGGTGCTGACGCCCCATCCCGGCGAAATGGCAAGGCTGCTGGGCTCCACTGTGGAAGAGGTGGAGGCCGACCGGATCGGGGCCGTGCGGCGCTGCACGGAGCAATACGGAGGCACCTCAGTGCTCAAAGGCGCGACCACGCTCATCGCGTCCGGCGGCGAACTGACACTGAACCTCACCGGCAACCCCGGCATGGCCACCGGCGGCGCCGGAGATGTGCTGGCCGGGCTGACCGGCGCGCTGCTGGCGCAAGGTTGCTCAGCCTATGAGGCGGCAAGCCGGGCTTGCTGGCTCCATGGCCGGGCCGGCGACATCGCCGCCGCTGAAAAAGGGCAGGCGGGGTTGGCTGCCGGAGACATTGCGGAGTGCCTTCCGAGGGCGTCGGGGGGTGAATGACTGGACCAATCGGATCGGACTGGGGGAGTTTCCATGCCCGAAAGCAGCAAGAAGGTGCTTGTGAGCCTGCCGGACGCGCTGCTCCGGCAGATGGACAAACTGATGAGCGAGGAGCACACCACGCGCAGCCAGATCATCAGGGATGCCATGCAACTTTACATACGCGAGAAGCATAGAATGGAAATCAGGGAGCACATGAAGCGCGGCTATGAGGAAATGGCCCGTATCAATGAGGAATGGGCCGAAGCGGGCCTGCTGCCGGACATCAAAACCCTGGAGCTCTATGAAACGCTGCTTGCGGAGTGTGAGGAATGAATGGTGAGACGCGGCGAGATCTACTACGCTGACCTGAGCCCCGTGGTTGGCTCCGAACAGGGGGGCTTGCGGCCTGTGTTGATTATACAAAACGACATCGGCAACCGCTATAGCCCCACCGTGATTGTGGCGGCCATCACGTCGAAGATCGACAAGGCCCGCCTGCCCACCCATATCGAGATCCCGGCGGAGGAGTTTGGCCTGACAAAGGATTCCGTCGTGCTTGCCGAACAGGTGCGCACCATTGACAAGAGAAGGCTGCGAGAACGGGTGGGCGTGCTCAATACAGAAATCATGAACAGCGTGGATGAAGCCCTGCAAATCAGCATGGGGGTCACCGACCTGTAAAAGTACTTTGGAGTTACCAATGAATCAAACGAAGGCAACCGAATTCATCAATTGGATCTATGTCATTGTGGGCGGCGCGCTGACGGCGCTGGCCTACAATTTGTTTTTTATCCCCAACGACATCGCGCCTGGCGGCCTGTCCGGCCTGGCGCAGGAAATCAACGCGCTGTTTGGCTTCAACATCGGCGCGACGATCCTGGCGCTGAACGCGCCACTGTTTGTGCTGGGCTGGCGGCTCAGGGGCACCATGTTCATGGTGCGCACGCTGGTTTCCACGCTGCTGCTGTCATTGCTCATTGACTATCTCAAGCTCCCGCAGGAAGTCTACAACCTTTTCAAGGGTGATATGATCCTTTCCACGGTGTATGGCGGCATCCTGATGGGCACCGGCGTGGGCCTCACGATCAAGGGCAACGCCACCACCGGCGGCACCGACCTGGCGGCGATCATCGTAAACCACCGCTTCCCGCAGCTGGATGTGGCATGGGTGCTCTTCGGCGTGGATTTTGCCGTGGTGGCTGGCGCCGCTGTGGTGTTCCGCTCGCCGGTGCTTGCGCTCTACGCGCTGGCCGCCGTGTTTATCGGCGCAAAGATCGTGGACTTCATCCAGACCGGCGCCCGCAGCGGCAAGGTGTTTTTCATCATTTCCCGAAAGTCGGAGATCATCACCAAGCGCATTCTGCTTTCGCTGGACCGAGGCGTCACAGTGCTGAACGGCAGGGGGGCTTATAGCGGCACGGAAAGGGATGTGCTGTTTTGCCTGGTGGCCCCCACGCAGATCACGGCGATGAAAAAGCTGATTGCGGAGGAAGACCCGGAGGCTTTTGTGGTAGTCTCCGATGCCAAGGAAGTGCTGGGCGAGGGCTTTATGCCGCATAGAAAATAGCTTGGCCGGGAATCATAGAAAAACAGGATTGCTATTCCGCTGTTCTTTTGGTAAACTGTTTAAAACGCAATGATCGGGAAAAGTATCTTGCATCCACGGCTTCAGAGAGGCGGCGTCACCGGCTGAGAGCGCTGCCAGCACGGGATCGGGGGAAGTTCACCCGGGAGCGGCGCGCTGAAACAAGAGTAGGCGCTGACGGCGGCTCCGTTACAGCCTCAATGAGACGCCTGATCACAGGCAATTTGGGTGGTACCGCGATGCCTTCGCCCCATGTTTGGGCGAGGGCTTTTTGTTTATAGGAAAAGGGGTGCGATCATGCAACAGGAATTGGACAGGATTGCCGCCGAGGCAAGGGCCGCTCTGGCCTCTGCCGCCACGGCAAACGATGTGGAGCAGCTCCGGGTCAAGGTGCTGGGCAAAAAGGGCGACCTCACGCTGATCCTCAGGACGATGGGCAGCCTATCCGCCGAGGAGCGGCCCAAAATGGGAAAGCTGGTCAACGATCTCAGGCTTGCGCTGGAGGAGGAGCTTGACCAAAAGCTGGCCTCCTTGCAGCAAGCGGAGAAAACGGCGCGGCTGGCCGCCGAGCGGCTGGATGTCACCATTCCCGGCAACAAGCCGGTGATGGGCCACTTGCACCCGCTTTCAGTGGTGCGCCGGGAGCTGGAAGACATCTTCATCGGCATGGGCTTTGAGATTGCCGAGGGGCCCGAAATTGAGTGGGATCACTTCAATTTCACGCTGCTGAACCTGCCGCCGAACCATCCGTCCCGCGATATGCATGATTCGTTTTATGTCAATGAAAACGCGCTTCTGCGCACGCACACCTCGCCGGTGCAAGCCCGCACAATGCTCACACGGGGTGTGCCGATCCGCGTGATCTGCCCGGGGCGCGTCTACCGTTTGGACGAAGTGGATGCCACGCACTCGCCGGTCTTCCATCAGGTGGAGGGCCTGGTTGTGGATAAGGGCATCAACATGGGGCACCTCAAGGGCACGCTGGACATCTTTGCCCGTGAGTTTTATGGCGCGAAAACCCGCACGCGGTTCCGCCCGTCGTTTTTCCCGTTCACCGAGCCCAGCGCCGAGGTGGACATCTCCTGCTATGTGTGCGACGGCAAAGACGATGGCTGCCGCGTCTGCAAGGGCACCGGCTGGATCGAGATCCTGGGCTGCGGCATGGTGAACCCCAAGGTGCTGGAGATGTGCGGCATTGATTCCAACGTGTATTCCGGCTTTGCCTTTGGCATGGGCCTGGACCGCATTGCCGTGAGCCGTTACGGCATCTCCGACTTGCGCACGTTGTTTGAAAACGACCTGAGGTTCCTGGAGCAGATTCGCTAGCATGGATCAGTCTCATCCCAAATAGCAGTAAGGATCGGTGAGAGCAAGATGAAAACGCCATTGAAGTGGTTGAAACAATATGTGGATATCGATGTGCCGGTGGAGGAGTTCACCCGCCGCATGATCATGTGCGGTTTTGAGGTGGAGGGTGTGGAAGACCGCGGTGCTATGGTGACCAACGTGGTGGTGGGCCGCATCACAAAGCTGGAAAAACACCCCAATGCAGACAAGCTGCAGATCTGCGCGATTGATGTGGGCGGCGAGAAGCTGCTGCAGATTGTGACCGGCGCCACCAACGTGTTTGAAGGCGCGCTTGTGCCTGTGGCGATGATCGGAGCGAAGCTGCCCGGCGGCATCGAGATCAAGCGCAGCAAGCTGCGGGGCGTGGAGAGCGAGGGCATGCTCTGCTCCGGGCAGGAGCTGAACATTGACGACGGCTGGTACCCCGGCGCCGAGGTGGATGGCATCCTGATTCTGAAGGAAGAGCACCCGCTGGGAGCAGACGTCAAGGCCATTGTGGGCATTGATCACCCGGTGGTCGATTTCAAGATCACCGCCAACCGCGCGGCCGATTGCATGTGTGTGACCGGCCTGGCCCGTGAGGCAGCCGTGGTGCTGGGCAAGAAGCTCGGGGAGCCGGTCAGCGGCTACACGGAAGCAGGCGGCAGCATCGCCGACTATGTGCAGGTGGAAGTCAAAGATCCCGACCTTTGCCCTCGCTACATGGCAAAGGCCGTGCGCAATGTGCGTGTCGCGCCATCCCCCCTGTGGATGCGGCAGGCGCTGGCCGCGGCCGGTGTGCGCCCCATCAACAACATTGTGGACATCACCAACTATGTGATGCTGGAAACCGGTCAGCCGATGCACGCCTTTGACCACCGTTATATTCGCGGCAACAAAATCATCGTGCGCCGCGCGGTGCCCGGCGAGAAGCTCCTGACGCTGGATGAAAAGGAGCGCACGCTCACCGGCTCCATGCTGGTGATCGCCGATGGGGAGGGCCCGGTGGGCCTGGCAGGCATCATGGGCGGAGAGAATTCCGGCATTTATGACGACACGCAGACTGTTGTGTTTGAGTGCGCCAATTTCGAGTGGAGCCAGATCAGGCTCACCTCCCGGGCGCTGGGCATGCGCACGGAATCCTCCGCACGCTATGAAAAGGCGCTGCCCCAGACGCTGCCGGAAGTGGCGTTGGAGCGGGCGCTGACACTCATTCAGGAGTTGGACGCCGGTGAAATCGTGTCCGGCGTGATCGACTGCAGGGCAACCATCCCGGCGGCCGGGAAGCTCACTGTGGCGATCCCGCGCATCAACGG
>JAEYYW010000040.1 GCA_023428265.1 Bacillota bacterium
CCTCAGCGAGCCTGGTTGGGTTGGCGCTATGCAGCGCGGCCATCTTTGTCAATCCCTATCTGGCCGGCTTTTTTGTGTTCTATGTGCTGATGAGCGGCATCGGCGGGCTGGTTTATCCTTCCATGACCACGCTGGCCACCGCCACGGTGGAGGGCCGGGACATGGGCAGCCTGATGGGTGTGATGACGGCGCTGGGCAGCCTGATGAACATCTTCGGCCCGCTGTGGGCTGGCTATGTCTTTGATTCCATTGCACCCCATGCCCCCTATGCGATCGGCGCGCTGCTGCTGGCTGCCGCCTTCACGCTGCTGGCGGTGCGACGGCTTCCGTTGCCGGCCAGCCAGCCGGTGCCTCCGGAGGCGGGAGGCAGCCATGGTTGAGTTCAGTCACAACACAGCATTCGTCCCGGTGAAGGGGGGCTTTGACCTGGAAGCCACCTTCACCTGCGGGCAGGCGTTTCGCTGGAGGGAGGCGGAGCCCGGTGTGTGGGAGGGCGTGGCCGGAGGGCGCAAGGTGCGGGTCAGCCGCATCGATGGCGGCATCGCTATCACGCCTTGCGATGCGGCGCATTACGAGGGCTTCTGGCGGCATTACCTGGACCTGGACGGCGATTATGAAGCCTGGCAAACCGCGCTGTCGCAGGATTGCGTGCTGGCCCCGATGGCCGCCCGATACGGCGGCCTCCGCATTTTGAACCAGCCGGTCTGGGAGTGCCTGGCCTCGTTTCTGCTTTCCAGCAACAACAATGTGAAGCGCATCACGGGCATCGTGGAGCGCCTTTGCGCGGCCTATGGTGAGGAGATGGGCGGTTATCGCGCCTTCCCCACGGCGGAGGCCCTCTGCCTTGCCGGCGAAGCGGGCATCAAGGCTTGCGGCGCCGGCTATCGCGCCGCCTATGTGGCGCGGGCGGCGCGGGCGGTGGTGGATGGCTTTGACCTGGAGAGTCTGCCCCGGATCGGCTATGACGCTGCCAAAGAACAACTCCTGCAACTGCATGGCGTTGGGGAGAAGGTGGCAGACTGCGTGCTGCTCTTTTCCTGCGGCTACCGGGAGGCCTTTCCGGTGGATGTGTGGGTGAGGCGGGCGATGAACCTGCATTTCGCCTGCGAGGGCAAATCGCCGAAAGACGTCAGGAAGTTTGCCTTTGACCGGTTTGGCAGGTTGGCGGGGCTGGCCCAGCAGATTTTGTTTCATTTTGAGAGGACGAAAGCTCCGCCTATGTAAGGGCCTATCCCATTGCCCCTCCCGCATCAATAAACCCTCATCCCCCGGCCCCTTCCCCCATCGCATTGGGGGAAGGGGTTGAACTTGTCTAGGGGCTGGTGCCTCTATAACCCTGTATGCTGTCAAGGCGTTGGGGATTGGGGCGTAGCCCCCACATTAAAACAAACCCCCTCCCCCAATCTCGTGGGGAAGGGGGTGAGGGTTTTGTTCACGGGAGGGGGCAGGGGATATGCTCAGTAATTCACAAACCACGACGGCAGCCACTTGAGCCAGTTGGCGTACCAGTGGGGCACCGGCAGGCCGGACAGCACCGGGTAGAACAGGATGAACAGCCCCAGCACGGCAGCCAGATAGATGTGGGTCAGGTCCTTTTTCACGAGGCTTGCCGACTCCCGCTGGCGGTGCAGCATGATTGCCGCAACCAGGAAAACCGCCACGACCAGCGCCAGCAGCGGGCTGATCAGGATGGATACCACAAGCACCGCTGCCAGTGTGATGATCGCCTGCAGGAAGAGGTTGGGCTCATTGGAGAAGGGCCTTTCCTCCCACTCCTGGATCCAGAGCACTGTGGCCATGATGATAAAGGGCACAGACGCAAAGTAGTGGTAGATGAACGTTGTGCGCGGCACCAGCACCCACGGCAGGAACTCTGTAAGGAACCCTGCCAACAGGAACATCTCCATCATGCGGAACTTGCGGCTGCGGAACACCCGCACCGCCATCCAGAGCAACGCCGCCAGCCCCGGCCACCACACCAGCGGGTTGCCGGTGGAGTAGACGCCGCCGGTCCAGCCTGCGGGCAGGTAATCGGCCTTGTAGAACCACATCGGCTTGCCGATGACCGGCCACTGGAACCACGGCGACTTCATCGAATGATTGTCCACCAGACTGCTGTGATACCGAAGCATGCTGGACTGGTTGTCCCAGGCATACTTGAAATTGTCCCAATCGCTCAGCGACCCGCCGGATGCGATGTTGAAGGGGATGTAGGAGGCGAAGTAGATCGCGCCGGCGATGATCACGAAGAACAACAGGCACCACAGCAGCGTGATGATCACCTTGCTGGGGAAGCCGCGAAGTACTTTTTCACGGGTTTCCTCATCGAGATCCACCTCGCCCCGCCGCACAGCGATGTATTCGCGGAAGCGGCGATAGAGGCTGTAGAAGAAGATCACTGCCAGACCTGCGCCGGCATAAAGGCCGATCCACTTGCTGGCCGCCGCCAGCCCGAAGGTGACGCCGGACAGGGCAAGCCACAGCAGGCCCCGGCCCATCTTCTGTGTGTTGAAGTTTGTCCTCACATACAGATACATGAACATGAACGTGAGGATGATAAACAGCACCGGGTAGCTGTCAATCGTGGAGATGCGGGTCTGCACGAAGTGCATGAAGTCAAACGTCATTAAAAATGACGCGATGAACGCATAGCGCGTTTTCTTGAAGAGCGCCATGCCAAACAGATACATTGCCGGCACCATCAGGATGCCCATCAGCGTGCCCATCACGCGCCATCCGAATGGGTTCATGCCGAAGATCGAGATGCCCAGCGCGATCAGGTCTTTGCCCAGCGGCGGGTGCGTGTTTTCATAGGGCACCGGCGGCCGGTAGTCTTCGCTGGCTTTGAACGCCTCGGTGAACTCCCAGCCGGTGCGTGCGTGGTAGATCTCGTCAAAATAGGTGCCGTTCAGGATGCTGGGTCGGTCCGGTGTCATCTGCTGCTCGTCGATGATGTTGGCAGCGGTGGCCACCGCCTTATCTCCGCCGCCGGAACTGGAGACGGAGAGGCGGGTGATTTGATTGCCATCCAGATCCTTGAACACCATTTCAAGCAGCCGCACCGGCGGCGCCGTTACCGTGAGTTTGACATAGCGTGCGGAGAAGTTGATCGTCGTGATTGTCCAGCGGTAAATGCCCAGGTCATTCTCATTGTTGTCTTTCTTATGGATGAGCTCGGTCTGATCCACCCAGTTCACACCGTCGCTGGAACTGGAGATCGTCAGGTTGCCCCTGGTCAGGCTGTCATAGTGCCAGATTTCGGCAATCTCCCTGGTCTGGCCAAAATCGATCACCGCGTGGTCGCCGGTGTTCATCGCCGTCCACATGTTTTGCGGCACCTTGGTGGTGCCCAGATAGGTTAGCGACACCACGGCGTAGACCAGCGTGAGGATGCCCATGATGAGCCAGTCCTTCTTCTTCATCGGGATGCGGGCATGCTCCGCGGGCGCCATCAGGTCGTCGCGGATTCGCTCTCGGTTCATCTTCTTTCGCTCGGCATGGGCCTGATTTGTCTCCTCCGGCTCGCTGCCATCCTCTTCATCCCCGGCGGGGCTCTCTTCCGCCTGGCCGTCTTCTGCCTGCGTGAGAAGCTCCGGCGAGAGGTGGGCAGTGGAGCCGTGCGGCGCAGCCGTTTCCTCCGGCAAGGGCAATCCGGGCCCGCCGGCGGTTTGCCACAGCAGCGGCCTTCTGGCCATATGGGCTGCCCATGCCGCGTAACCGAAGCCCCCCACCACGATCAAAGACAGTAGGAAGACCCAGTAGGTCGCCGGGCCGTCGGGGTTGGCGATGCGCAACCAATCGCCCAGCTGTATCACATCCTGCGGCAGGTGCTCGTTGGCCAGCACAATGGCCACATTGATGAACTGAGTGATGGAAAAAACGCCAAACAGATAGAGCGCCCTGCGGTCGCGCTCCAGCGCGTAGTGCAGCAAAAACAACGCCAGCGCCGGGAACATATAGCGCTCGTGCATCCTCAGGCCCAGCGCAAACAGGCCGGTGATCAGCACACCTGCCCACAGAAACACGGTGCGGTTGGTCTTATCGCGGAAGATCATCCAGATCATCACAAACAGGCACACCAGCGTCATTCCTGCGTAGCCGATCTGGGCATAGGTGAGGCCCAGCACGCCCTGGCTGTCTTCCACCCAGTTGCCGCCCAAAAAGGCCAGCAGGTTGGCGGCGTTGATCGTGGCGCTGTGATAGGTGGAGGTGGCGTTCACATAGATGTTGATCAGCCACATCGGGTCACCCTGCACAATCCAGAAGGGCAGGGCGGGGATTACAAACCCGGCCAGGCCCGCACCAATTGTTTTCAGGAAGAGCGTTGCGCCTTTCCCAAAGCCCCCCGCATTGCGGCAGGCCACGATAAGCGCCGCCAGCATCACAGGCCCGAAGAGCAGCACCTGCGGCTTCACCAGCAAGCCGACGCCATAAATCAGCGCCGCCTGCCACAGCTTGCCCTGATAAGCCTTCCAGAAGCAGGCCACCAGGATCAGCGCCAGGATGGAGTCAATCTGGCCCCAGGCGGAGGAGTCCAGGATCACCAGCGGGTTGAAGGCATATAGCAGCGCCAGAATAATCGCCTGTTTCGGCCCGAGCCGGGTCTCGGCAATCTTCCAGATGAACCAGGATGTGACCAGATCGGCGATGATCGAGGGCATTTTGACCGACAGCCAAAGCAGCTCTTCCTTGGGGATCATGCTCAGCAGCCCGTTGATCTTGCCCACGAAGAACAGCACATACATATATCCCGGCGGATAATCGAGGAACCCTTCCCCCTTATACATGCCAAACAGGTTCGTTGCCGCCTGGCCGGACCAGCCCAGCCAGCAGGCAATGTCGTTGGGGTAACCCTTGATCGTCATCGCCAGAATCGCCCGCACGGCCAGCGCCACAAACCCCAGATAGGCCACGTCAATCCAGCGGCGGTCGCGGCTGTTGAAATAGCGCTTGATCCAGACCAGGATCAGCGCCGGGGCCAGGCCCACGCCCACTGCCATGATCAGGTGGATTTTCCAATCGTATTGATCGTTGAAGTAACGCAGCAGCGGCAACAGGTTGCCGGTGACCAGGATGCCGATCAGGTAGAGCCACCTGTTGGCCGGCCCGGAAAAGAGGCCGCCGGTGTCGCCCATGTGCTTGAAGGCCCACAGTAGCACCGCGCTGAAGAGCAGCGCAATGAGGATGATCTCCGTGAGAAAGTTCTTTCCTGCGTTGCCGTTGGAGGAGCTGGCGGCCGGCGTAAAGGTGGCCATTGTGCCGGGCTCCAGGCCGGAGGGCAGGCTGTCCACCTGCTCCAGAACCACATTGTCAAACCAGGCGCGGCCGGAGGAAAGATTGCCATAGCCGCCCAGGCGGATGAAGACAGTCACTTCCTTCTGGTTGTCACCGGTGCGGCCATAAAGCTCCACATGCTGCCATTGGCCGCCGGTGTCAAGCAGCGGAGTGGTGTAGGTATAGGTGTCTTTGAAGGAGAGCGTTGCACCCCAGCCGCCGCTGGCGTTTTCCACCTTGATGTCGCCGGAAAGGCGATACAGCTTGCCTTTCTGCACCGGCACCTTCTGCTGGAAACGGGCGTCGTTCAGTTCCGCGTTTTCCACCACGGCCACGGCGCCGCCGTCGGTGCCGCCATTGGGATCCACCGAAAACAGCGAGAATCCTTCTTCATTGTCCCAGCAGTCGCTCTGCCAGCCATCGGGCGTCTTGCCGTCATGCTGCTCAAAGGTGCCGTTGGCCAGCAGGTTGTTTCCGTCTGCCCGTGCGGCGCCTCCGGCTGCGGGCAGGGCCGCCAGGCAAAACAACAGCGCCAGCACGCCGGCAGCCAGCTTCTTCATCGGTGTCATAGAAAGAATTCTCCTCCTTCGGTCGGGAAAGCGTCTTTGACGTAGTTGATGTCATAGCTTTGACCCCGCTTCACGATCTCCACCACGTCGAAGCGGCAGCGGGCACCCTTGCGCCCTTTCTCATGCAGGTAGCTCAGCGCCGTCTGCACGATGCCCCGGCGTTTGCGCTGGTCCACAGCCTCGCGGGGCAAACCGTAGCGTTCGCTCTCCCGATATTTTACTTCCACAAAGGCAAGCGTGTCCGCATCCATCGCCACAATGTCCAGCTCGCCGCGGGCGGTGCGCCAGTTGCGGTCAAGCACCTCCAGGCCTTCCGCCAGCAAAAGCTTTTCAGCCATGGCTTCTCCGGCCCGGCCCTTCTGCTTGCGGTTGGGGCCCAGAATGCCTCCGATGAAGCTCAGGCGATGCTCCGGGCAGGGCCCCAGCGCCCGCAGCGCCTCGATGTGGTCGGCGGTGCCGTAGCCCTTGTGCCGCGCAAAGCCGTAGCCGGGATAGAGCTCTTCCAGCTGGGCCATGCGCCGGTCGCGGGTCACCTTTGCCACGATGGAGGCCGCGGCGATGCTGTAGCTTGTGCCGTCGCCGCGGATGATCGGCTGGGTTTCCACCGGCAGGTCCAGGCCCTCCACGGCGTCCACCAGCAGCAGTTGGGGTTCCAGGTTCATATCGGCATAGGCCATCCGCATCGCCAGGCGGGTGGCGTTCAGGATGTTGATCCGGTCAATCTCCGCACGGTCCACAATGCCCACGCCCACGGCCACGGCCCGGTCCAGGATGAGCGGAAAAAGCTTTTCGCGCCGGGCTTCCGTGAGCTTCTTGGAGTCGTTCACGCCCTCAATGGGGTCTTCCAGCGGCATGATCACGCAGGCTGCCACCACCGGCCCTGCCAGCGGGCCCCGGCCGGCTTCGTCCATGCCGGCCACCAGGCCTAGGCACGCGGAGGCAGCATCCCTGTCAAAGCTCAAAAGGCTGTTGGTCTTCACTGTCACCGGGCCTTTCCAGCGTGAGCCTGCCCAGCTTCGCGCTTTTCATTTCATCCAGTACAATCCTTGCGGCCCGCTCCTCGTCCGGCTCGCCGCCGGAAACCAGGCAGCCCCGCTTCTTTGCGATGGCAACCAGCAACTCGTCGGCGCCGCCATCCGATGTCTCCAGCTTATACCGCTCGGGGATTGCCCCGGGATATTGGACGGTCAGCATGGAAATCAGTTCCAGCGCGAGCCGGTAGGAATCCATCACTTCTTCCTTGATCGCCCCGGTGAAGGCCAGGTTCAGCGCGCCTTTGGGGTCGCTGAGCTTTGGCCACAGCACACCGGGTGTGTCCATCAATTCCATCCAGGGTGTGATGCGGATCAGCTGCTTGCCACGGGTCACACCCGGCTTGTTGCCGGTTTTGGCAGAGGCAGCGCCGGCCAGTGCGTTGATCAGCGTGGACTTGCCCACGTTCGGGATGCCGGCCACCAGCGCCCGCACGGTCTTTTTCGCGCCGCGGGCGGCCATCCTCTGCACCTTTTCCTCTGCGGCCTGCTGCATCATTTTGATCAGGCTGTCGCGGCCCTGGCGCTGGGTTGCCACAAACTCCACCGCCGGCACGCCCTGCGACGCATACCACCTGAGCCATTCCTTGGTGCGGACAGGGTCGGCCATGTCAGCCTTGTTCAGCACGATGACACGGGCCTTGGTTTGAAACAAGTCGTCAAAATCGGGGTTGCGGGAAGCCCTCGGGATGCGTGCATCCACAACCTCGATGATAAAATCCACGGCAGGAAGAGTGCTTTCCATGATCCTGCGGGCCTTCAGCATGTGCCCCGGGTACCAGTTGATATCCATTGATTGCCTTTCAAAATGTGCTTGGGGTATCCCTATGATTATAATGGATGGGATTGGTAAATCCAATACCCAACGAGCAGGCAGTAGTTAGTAGTCAGTAGTCAGTATGAGGCAGAGATGGGGATTGGGGCGCCGGTCACGGGCATGCGTCAAGCCCTTGCCCTGTGATGGGAGAGGGGAGGGTTGGGCTTGGGTTGTGTGCAGTGAGTTCTCTGGCGATTAAAAGCCATCGATTTGGTGTGCCGGCATGCTTACCGCATGTATTCGGCAGACAATCATGTATAATGGTATTGTCATATCTCCCGCACCAGGAAGAAAGGACGGAGGATCACATGGGTAACAAGCTTTTCCCGCGCACCACCATCGGCGGGCTGTCGGTGTCCCGCATGATCATGGGCACCAACAACATCATGGGCGGCAGCCACCGCACAATGGCCCGCGACAACCACATCAAGGAAATCAACAACAACCGAGAGGCCGTGGCGGAGATCGTGCAGACCTATCTGGACCATGGTGTGGACACGATCATCGGCTGCCTGGTGGGTCATGACTTCGCGATGGACGGCATCCGCCTGGCGGAGCAGCGCTCCGGGCAAAAGGTGAATGTGATTGAGCTGGCTGTGTTTGACACGGCGGACAGCCCGGAAGCCCGCGCATCTGCTGAAGCGGTGATCAGGCGCTGCAAGGAGTCCGGCATCGATATCGTGCTGCCGCTTCACTATGTGGTGGAGCAGCTGATCAACAAGGGCAAGCGCAAAATTGAGCGGATTGAGGATTATCTGTATATGATCCGCAACCATGGCATGATTCCCGGCCTGTCGGCCCACATGCCGGAGGTTGTGGAGTTCACCGACGAAAACGGATATGACGTGGAGACCTACATCCAGATCTACAACGCGGCCGGTTTCCTGATGCAGATTGAGGTGGAAGGTGTGCACCGCGTGATCTGGGATGCAAAAAAGCCCGTGCTCACCATCAAGCCGATGGCCGCCGGGCATTTGAACCCCTTTGTGGGGCTCACCTTTGTGTGGAACAGCATCCGCGAGCAGGACATGGTCGCCGTGGGCTGCATGACGCCCGGCGAGGTGCGCGAGGTTGTGGAATACTCCATGGCGGCGCTGGAGCACCGCAGGCCCGTGGTGGGCGAGAGGCTGCACCAATACGCCAAATAGGGCAGGCCCTGGGATCAGACGGTCAGGTCGATGTGCTGCAAAGTGCCGGCCTGGCCGTTTTCTTTGAGATATATGCCGGTGGACTGCACTGTGCCCAGGCTGTTGTTGCCGGTGTCCCTGATGTCAAAGGCCGATGCCACGTTGCCCAGATAAAGTGCGCCGATGCCTTTCTGGCCCAGCGCAAACAGCTTCATTTCGCCGTTTTCATCGGCCATCCAGATGCGCAGCTTGTCATAGATCGCGTCGTTTTCGTCGATCCAGCGGTTGCCGTCGGAGTCATATTGGGCAAGCTCCGCAAAGCCGTCGCCCATGGCCGGGCCGAAAAGCTCGCCGCCGTTGTTGATCACGCCATCCTCATTTTTGTCCAGCGCCAGAAATCCGGAGCCGGTCAGCAGGCGGGAAATCTGCTCCTGGTCGCCGTCGTTGTCCAGGTCAAAGAGGAAATCCCTCTGGGTGAGCCGCGGGCCTGCGCCATCCACTTTGATCACCAGCGGGTCAATTTTGGCGTCGCCTTCCCGGTAATGGATCTCGCTGGAGGCGTAGAATGACCGGCTCATGCGCATCGTGACATTGAAGTCGATGCTCCTGCCGTCGGCGGTCTGGACGGAGCCGGACGCTGTGAACGCCATTGTCTGCTGTTCCGAATAGGTCTCCACCGAGTCATAGATGATGCCGTAGCCGGCCCGCTGCGGCGCGGCCTGTATCGGAGTGAGCGGAGCGGCTTGGCCCGATTCTATCTTCTTTGCCAGTTCCTGCAGTTTGTTTTTGTCCACCATCAGAAACCGGAACCGCTTGCCGGTGAGGCGATACATAAACTCCTCGATCATCTTGATCTTCTGCATGTCCTTGTCTGTCAGATCGAGATCACCGTCGGTGGCTGCTGCGCCGTTTGCCATGGCGGTTTCCAGAGGCTTTGCCTCGCCTTCCTTCGGGAGACGGATTGCCTTCAGGCTCAGCTTTTTTGCCAGAAAGGAAATATCCACCGAGTCCGCGTCCTGCGCCGGCAGGTTACGGATTGTGGTGCTGGGCCGGTTGCCCACCCATGCCTGCAATGTGGTCTGTCTGGTGCTGGATATGTCGAGTTTGCTCGTGGCCGCCATGTTGACGGTCGAATTTGCGATTTTCATATGCTGGACCTCCCTGTCCGTAATGTGCCAAGGCTGAGTCCTTTCAGCCTGTATTTCATATATCGAAACGGGAGGGGCTAATATTAATGCGAAAAAGCAAATTCTTTTCCGGACTCCTCGGGTACAAAAAAGCCGCCGGGGTCACCGGCGGCTTTGGTTGGGCCAGGAGATTATTGCAAGTCGGCGTTGGTCTCTTCGCCGCCGCCTTCCACGGTGCTGATTGCAGCGCGGTCAAACACGATCTGCGTTTTGGCGCGGCTGGTCTCAATGGTCACCACATCGTCTCTGAGCTCCACGATGCGGCCGTGCACGCCGCCGATGGTCTTGATGCGGTCGCCCACCTTCATGTTCTTCATCATTTCAGCGCGAGCCTTCTTTTGCTTTTGCTGGGGGCGGAGCAGAAGGAAATAGAAAACCACAACAAGCAGCAGCAGCGGAACGATCTGCACCAAAAGCGCGGCTATGCCGCCCATGTTCTGCGGAACACCCATTTTTTCACACCATCCTATGAACTTTTTCAGCTATTCATGATACACTAAGGCAACCCGTGGCGCAACAGCTTGTTTGACAATCTTAGGAACTTTTAAGAGAACAAACCATTACCTTATGATTGGCGCTCAATTCTCTGCAATAGGTTGAAGATGATCTCCATCGATTCCAGCATTCGCTGGCGGATTTCGTCAATCCGCTCTGTCTGATGGTTGCTGGGCGGGAATTGGCCTGGATCCTCCAGCGTCTTTTTGTCGTCTTCGGTCAGCTGCACATACTGGCTCTGATCATCCAGTGCCAGAAGGAGCACTTTGTGATAGAGCTCGTCGTTTGTTTTGCCGCATCGCTGTTCAAACTGCTCCCTGAGAGTCATCCGGATCACCACCCGGATTAGCGTTTGCGAAGTGAAGGGCAAGCATCCAGCGATTATTTGCCTTGGGGCGCAACCTTTTCCAGCGCTTCGTCTGTTTTCCAAAAACAGCTGGCAGCCACACGCCCGCTTTCCTGGAACAAAACGCCTTCGGCAATGAGCCGCGCCCATTGCTCGCCCTGGCCGAACACATAGCCCGGCACAAGCTCGCCGCCCGCTTTCACCACCCTGTGGCAGGGCAAACCCTCAGGGGCGCCGGCCACGGCTCTCGCTGCCCTGCGGGCAGCCTTTGGGTTGCCGGCCAATGCCGCCAGCATGCCGAAGGTGGCCACTTTGCCCTCGGGGATGTTGGCGATGAACATATAGATCAGTGTGCGGTATTCTTGCTCTGTCATATGCACTCCGAAATAACGGGCCGGAGCCCGGCCCTTATCTATAAGAGATGAGAAGCGCAAATTCTTCGTTTCCTGGGGGTCTGGGGGTTTGCAAGTTCCACCTCGACGATGCGGAAGCCAGGCGATTAGGCCGAGCGCCCTCTCGTATCATGCTTCGCATGACACTGCCGGGTTGGCATAACTGTGTGAGGAGCGCGTACCTCGCGCGACGAGTTGTCGTCGGCCCGCCTGGCAGACGGCAACGGAGGGGTCTTGGGAACTTGCCTCCCCCAGGGCTTTTCGGTTCCTTTTGGCCGCCAAAAGGAACACTAGATAGGCTGACATTTCTCACACACAAACCCGCTCGTGCTTCCTGTCTTGATCTTCTGGATCGCCGTGCCACACTCCGGGCATGGTTGCCCTTCCTTATACCCGATCAACATTTCCTTAAACCCGCCGGGCTCGTCATACAAGCCATTTTCATAGGAAGCACCGCCAAGGTCCAGCGCAAGTTTCAGATAGGAGCGCATCGTGTCATAAACGCGGCGGCGCTCCTCCGCTGTGAGCGACTCGACGGGCCGCAGTGGGTGCACC
>JAEYYW010000055.1 GCA_023428265.1 Bacillota bacterium
AACAGGGTCGCCGGTCAGTGACACCCGCAAGGTGTCGCCCAATCCGTCCAGCAGCATGGCCCCCAGTCCCACCGCTGATTTGATGATGCCCGACTCGCCCCCGCCAGCTTCGGTGATGCCTAGGTGCAGCGGGTAATCAAGCACATTGGCCACCTCGCGGTAGGCCTCCAGGCTCATAGCGGTGTCGGATGCCTTCATGGAAAGCACGATATCCTCAAACCCGAAGCCTTCCAACACTCTGGCTTGCCGGATGGCGCTCTGCGCCAGCGCCGTGGCCGATACGCCGAAGCGTTGCAGCAGCTCCTTTTCCAACGAACCGGCGTTCACGCCGATGCGGATCGGCACATGATGGGCTTTTGCGGCATCCACCACCAGTTTCACCTTCGCGTCGTCACCGATGTTGCCGGGGTTGATGCGCAGCTTGTCCGCGCCGTTTTCCACGGCCATCACGGCCAACCTGGCGGAAAAGTGAATATCGGCCACCAGAGGAATGTGGATCCGTTCCCGAATCCTCCGGAACGCCCTGGCGCAGTCCTCATCATACACCGACGAGCGCACGATCTCGCATCCGGCATCCTCCAGCGCGAGGATCTGGGCGACGGTTGCCTCCACGTCCCGCGTGTCGGTGTTGGTCATGGACTGCACGGCCACCGGGTTGCCGCCGCCGATGGCGACGGTGCCGATGTTTACCACACGGGTCTTGTCTCTTGTGATCATTGCATCCACCCAAACAATTTGGCAAGGTCGCGGCCCACCAGGAAGACGGAGAGCAGCGCGAACAGCACGAACCCGATCATGGAAACAATGCCTTCCTTGTTGGGGGATACCGGCTTTCCGCGGATCCCCTCGATGGCAAGGAAAATCACCTTGGAGCCATCCAGCGCCGGCAGCGGCAGCAGGTTAAACAACCCCAGGTTCACCGAGAGCATGATGGCCATCTCAATGAAGCTCTGCCAGCCGTTTGTCTGCGCCTGCTGCGTCATCACCTGCACGATGCCCACGGGGCTTGCGAAGTTCTCGCCGCCCTCACCTCTTGTGACAAGGCCCACGAGGAATTGCAGCAACACCTTCACCGCGTTGACCATGATTTGGAAGCTCATTTTGAGCGACTCGACAAACCCATAACGCACAGGCGGGCCCTGCTGGCCGATTGAGATGCCGATCATATAGGTCTTCTGGTCGGCAGCCAGCACCGGTGTGATCACAACGGTGATTTCCTTGCCGCCTCTCTCCAACACTGCGTCAAACGGCTCACCCTTGGACGCGTTGATCTCTGCCCTGATCTTGTTCAGGTCGTCATTCACATCCACGCCGCGCACCCGAAGGATCCGGTCACCCACCTGCACGCCGGCTGCCTGGGCCGGTGAGTTGTCGCTCACAGAGCCCACATTGGGCAGCATCGTGGGCAGGCCGATCGCCATCAGGTAAAACACCGCCAGCACAAAGGCGAGCACGAAATTCATCAGCGGGCCGCTCACCGTCACCACAAGGCGTTTCCACACGGCGGTGTTGTAGTAACCGGCAACACCGCTTTCGTCGTCGGCGTCGGCAAAAGCGACAAAGCCCCCAAACGGGATCATTCTAAGTGAATAGATAATCCCCGTCTTCTTGCTTTTTTTGCTCAGAATGCGCTTGCCAAACCCAATGGCAAACTCCACCACAGGCACGCCGGTGAGCCGGGCGGCGGCGAAATGGCCGATTTCATGCACCAGCACCAGAAGGCCGATCAGCAACACGGCAATGATAATATAAAGAACGGTCATATAAGAACCTGCCTTTCGAGGGATACTTCTTCCAGCGCCAGAGAAAGAGCCCCGGGTGCCTCCTGCAGCCGCTTGCCGGCGTTACCTCTCCAGAGGGCAGAAGAAGAATGAATCCTCCAAGATCATAGAAGCAACTTTCTGACTTCCCCATCCAACGCAAGAATCTCCCCAAGGTTTCCAGCGTCGAAACCCTGCGGTGCCATGTTCATGCCTTTTTCCACCAGATTTGGGATATCGTTAAAGGGTATGCCGCCCCGGATAAATTTATCCACAGCGACCTCGTTGGCGGCGTTTAATGCCACCGCTGCCCCACCGCCGCGCCGCAGCGCCTCGTAGGCCAGCTCCAGGCACGGAAAAGCTGCGCGATCCGGATCGGTGAATGTGAGCGAGCCCACCTTGCGGATATCCAAAGGTGCTGCCGGGCACACCGTGCGCCGGGGATAGGTGAGCGCGTATTGTATCGGGATGCGCATGTCCGGCAGGCCGAGCTGCGCCAGCACCGAGTTGTCCATCAGCTCCACCATCGAGTGGATCACGCTCTGGCGGTGCACAACCACATCGATGCGATCCCACGGCATCCGGAACAGCCAATGGGCCTCGATGACTTCCAGGCCCTTGTTCATAAGGCTCGCAGAATCAATCGTGATCTTGCTGCCCATGGACCAGTTGGGGTGCTTCAGCGCCTGCTCCACAGTCACCGATGCCAGCATTTCCTTGGTGTAGCCGTAGAACGGCCCGCCGGATGCGGTGAGGATCACGCGTTTGACTTCGCTCGGTGAAGCAAGCCCCTGCACGCACTGGAACACGGCGGAGTGCTCACTATCCACCGGGTAAAGGTTTTTACCATGCTGATTGAGCAGCTCATACACATGCTGCCCGCCGGCCACCAGCGTTTCCTTGTTGGCCAGCGCGATGTCAAGGCCCGCTTTGATGCATTCCGCCACAGCCGGCAGGCCGGCAATGCCGACAATAGCCACAACAGCCATGTCTGCGTTGCCTTCCGCCATGCGGCAAAGCTCCAGGATGCCTTCCTGCCCGGCCAGCAATGCCGTGCACTCCGGCAGCTTGCCGCGCAATGCCTCTGCCGCTGCGGCGTCTGCCAGGGCCACTACCGCCGGGCGAAACACCCAGGCCTGCTCCAGCAGGCGCTCGGCATTGCTATGGGCGGAAAGCCCCCAGATTGAGAATTCACCGGGCGACTCAGCTGCCACACTCAGCGTCTGCACGCCGATGGAGCCGGTGGAGCCCAGCACAAGAAGCTTTTTCAAATGCTTACTCCTTAGAAGAAGAAGAGTTCCAGATAGCAGAACACAGCCACGCCGCCAAACAGGATGCTGTCCATACGATCCATGAAGCCGCCATGGCCGGGCAGCAGCGAGCTGAAGTCCTTGATGCCGGCAAAGCGCTTGATGGAGGAGGCCATCAGGTCTCCGGCCTGCGCCAGCACACTGATCATTATACCAAGCAACGGGTAGTGAAAAAAGGGCAATCTGGTAAAATACGCAGTATCAATACAAAGCCAGCCGCCGGCGCTGATGACAATCACCGCAAACAGCACGGCGCCCACAGAGCCTTCAATTGTCTTTTTGGGGCTGATCTGCGGGGCCAGCTTGTGGCGTCCAAAGAAGTGGCCGGCAAAATAACCGCCAATGTCGGAGGCGATGGGGCCCACCACCGCGACAGACAGCGCAACGCGGGAAAGGGCCTCCAACTCCGCATGGGTAAACCGCTGCACCATCTGCCCGCCGTTATGCATGGTGATGTTCAAAAGGCTCAGGTCATTGAGCAACAGCAAAAACACAAAGAACCAGCAGGGATAAATCATCGCAAACACAGACACCAGCGTGTCCATGAACCGCCGGCGGGGCAGCAGCACCGAGTTGGCGATCAGGATGGCGCAGAACACGGTGAACAGGGCGACCACGCCCCCCAGGCCCTTCCATTGAAACATGGGATACATGAGCACGGAAAACGCGATGCCCGGCCAGATTCCCGGCCGGAAAGAGGCAGCCCGCAGCGCGCCAAACATCTCCAACTGGCAGATGAGCGCAAAAACAGTCACCGCAACGCCAAACACCCAGCCGCGAAGCAGCACAACTGCCACGACCAGGGTGAAAAGCAAAATACCCACGAGGAAACGGTCCCGCAGGTTTTTCAGCCACATATCACTTGACCCCGCCGAAACGCCTGTCTCTGGCCTGATACGCCAACAGCGCCTTCCTGTATTCGTCGCGGTTGAAATCAGGCCAGAAAACCTCCGGCGCGAGAAATTCTGAATAGGAGCTTTGATAAAGCAGGAAATTGCTGAGTCTGAGCTCGCCGCTGGTGCGGATGATCAGATCAGGATCAGGCAAGCCGGCAGTGTAGAGCCGGGCGGAAAACGCACCTTCATCGATGGCTTCCGGAGCCAGCCTGCCGGCAGCCACATCCTCCGCCAGCAGCCTGGCCGCCCGCACAATCTCGGCACGGCTGCCATAGTTGAGCGCGATGTTCATCACGAGGCCGGTGTTGTCACCGGTGCGCTCCAGCGCCGTGTGTACGGCTTTGGTGATGCGCCCGGAGATGCCCTCCACATCGCCCATGAAATGGATCCGCACTCCGTTGCGATCCAGCTCGTCAATCTCCCGCCCCAGAAATTCCACCAGCAAGTCCATCAGCACCCGCACCTCAGCCGGCGGGCGCTTCCAATTCTCGGTGGAAAACGCGTATAGCGACAGCACTTCCATTCCAAGGTCGCTGCTGGCGCGCACGATATCGCGCAGCGCTTCCACACCGGCCCGGTGGCCGGCAGAGCGCAGCATGCCGCGGCCGGCGGCCCAGCGGCCATTGCCGTCCATGATGATGCCCACATGACGGGGCACTTTCAGCAGGCCCCATTCCTGGGCAAGTGGTGTCATAATGTTCCTCCTGATTGGGAGTCCAGTTCCTTGAAATAAGACACAACCAGCTCCACCCGCCCGGAGGTTGCCCTCTGGCGAATGACCCGGCGGCTCCCCTCCCTGCGGCGGCCGGACACAAACAAATCCACCGCCGGGAACCCGGCGGCGCTGAGACGTTTCAGCGCATCATGCTCGGAAAGGCCAATCACAACCGGCAGATCGGTCATACCTTGAGGATTTCCTTTTCCTTTTCCTTCAGCACTTCTTCCACGGTTTTGGTGAAACGATCGGTGATCTTCTGCACATCGTCTTCCGCGCGCTTCAGCTCGTCTTCGGTGAGCTCGCTGTTTTTCTGCAGCTTCTTCAACTGGTCGTTGGCGTCACGGCGCACGTTGCGGATGGCGACCTTGGCCTCCTCACCATACTGGCCCACCGTTTTCACCAGCTGCTTGCGGCGCTCCTCGGTGAGCTCAGGGATGGCAAGGCGGATGATCTTGCCGTCATTCACTGGGTTGATGCCAAGCTCCGACGTGCGGATGGATTTTTCAATCAGGGGGATCATCTTCGGATCCCAAGGTGACACAACCAGCATCCTGGGTTCCGGCGCGGAGATGTTGGCGACCTGACCCACCGGTGTGGGCGTGCCGTAATAATCCACCTTTATGTTGTCGAGCAGCTGGGGGTTGGCCCGGCCGGCCCGGATGCTGTTCATCTCATGCTTCAAGACGGAGATCGTCTTCTCCATATGCTCCATGGCGTTTTGAATGACGTCGCTGGCTGCCATATGCGTTCCCTCCTGTTTGGCAATTTAAGTATATTCTACAATATGGTTGTCTCTCATGTCAAAGGGCAGCGCTTGCCACCAACCACAGCGGCGGCCGGTCAGTCCGCCGCGCTGTCCACCAGTGTGCCGATCCTCTCGCCGGCAGCCACGCGCATGATGTTTTCCGGCGGCTCCAGCCCAAACACGAGGATCGGGATGTTGTTGTCCATGCACAGCGAGATCGCCGTGGTGTCCATCACCGCAAGCCCACGGTTGATCACCTCAAGATAGCTGATGTGATCCAGTTTCTTCGCGCCGGGCACCTTGCGGGGGTCGGCATCATACACACCGTCGATGTTTTTGGCAAGCAGGATTGCATCGGCCTCAATTTCAGCGGCGCGGAGTGCGGCGGCTGTGTCGGTGGAGAAGAACGGGTTGCCGGTGCCGCAGCCGAAAATCACGATGCGGCCCTTTTCCAGATGCCGCATCGCCCGGCGGCGGATATAGGGCTCGGCAAACTGGCGCATCTCAATGGCCGTTTGCACGCGCACCGACGCGCCTTGCCGCTCCAGAGAGTCCTGCAGCCCCAAGGCGTTGATTGTGGTGGCCAGCATGCCCATGTGGTCAGCAGTGGTGCGGTCCATGTTGGTGCCCTGCCGCCCGCGCCAGAAGTTGCCGGCTCCCACCACGATGCCCACTTCCACGCCGATCCGTGTGAGCGCGATGATGTGGCTGCTCACCCTGTCCAGAGTCTCCGGGCAGATGCCAAAGCCGTTTTCCCCGGCCAACGCTTCGCCGCTCAGCTTCAACATCACGCGCTTATACTTTGATCCGCTCATCGTAACCCCTCCAACCTAGTATTGTCCAAGTTCAAAAAAAAGGAACACCATGCGGTGTTCCTTTCGGTCATTGCCTCACAGGCCCAACTGCTTGTTGACTTCTTCGGCCAGATTGTCCTGCTTCTTTTCCAAGCCTTCGCCCATCTCATAACGGGTGAAACGGCGGATGGAAATCTTCTCGCCGATCTTGGCGGACAGGGCGTTCATCACATCTTTGACGGCCTGATCCTGATCCTTGATGAACGGCTGCTCAAGCAGGCAGACGTCTTTATAATACTTCTGGATGCGGCCTTCCACCATCTTGTCGATGATCTTTTCGGGCTTGCCTTCGCCGCGAGCCTGGGCGCGCAGAATTTCCTTCTCGTGCTCCACAGCCTCTGCCGGCACTTCCTCCGGCGAGATGTAGTAGGGCCTGCTGGCGGCCACCTGCATGGCCATGTCTTTCACAAACAGCTGGAACTCGTCGGTGCTGGCCACGAAGTCGGTCTCACAGTTCACTTCGATCAGCACGCCGATCTTGCCGCCCATGTGGATATAGCTGCCCACAACGCCTTCGGCCGCGATGCGGCTGGCTTTTTTGGCGACGGAAGCCATGCCGCGCTCGCGCAGCAGGTCAATGGCTTTTTCCACATCGCCGTTGGCGTCATTCAGAGCGCGTTTGCAATCCATCATGCCGGCGCCGGTTTTTTCGCGCAGTGCCATAACATCCTGTGCAGTGATCATATTGAATCCCTCCGGTGTCAGTTTCTCAGTTTGCGCCTTCGGCGGCAGCTTCTTCAGCCTCAGCCTCGGCATCCTTGTCCACAACCACGGCAGCGGTGGCTTCCGGTTCCAGCTGCTCGCCCTGGTGGCCTTCGATCACGGCGTCGCACATGCAGCCAACAATCAGCTTGATGGCGCGGATGGCGTCGTCGTTGCCGGCGATGATGTAGTCCACTTCGTCGGGATCGCAGTTGGTGTCCACGATGCCCACCACCGGGATCTTCAGCTTGCGGGCTTCGGCAATGGCCAGGTGCTCCTTGCGGGGGTCCACCACGAAGATGGCGTCGGGCATCTTGGTCATGCCGGCCACACCGGCCAGGTTCTTCATCAGCTTGTCGCGCTCGCCAACCAGCTTGATGACTTCCTTCTTGGGCAGCAGAGCGAAATCGCCCTTGGCTTCCATATCAAACAGTTTGTTCATGCGGCCGACGCGCTGGCGCATCGTTTTGAAGTTGGTGAGCATGCCGCCCAGCCAGCGGGAGTTCACATAAAACATACCGGCGCGCTTGGCTTCGGTCTCGATGGCTTCCTGGGCCTGCTTCTTGGTGCCCACGAACAGGATCGAGCCATTCTTTTCGGCGATGGAACGCACGAAATTATAGGCCACATCCACCATCTTGACGGTCTGCTGCAGGTCGAGGATGTAGATGCCGTTGCGCTCGGTGTAGATATAGGGCTTCATCTTGGGGTTCCAGCGGCGGGTCTGGTGACCGAAATGCACGCCGGCTTCGAGGAGCTGCTTCATGGAAAGGACTGACATAGTAAAAGAACCTCCTTGATTTCCTCCCTCGCGCTTCTTCTCTTCCGGGACCGCGTTGCGGCAGGACCGGAAAATCCGCACGGGTGTGTAATGCGGGAGATATTATAGCATGAGTGGGAAGTTTATGCAATGCGTAAAACCAGCAATCATCAGGGTTTTATTCGATTGTCCGCTTGAATGAAAACAATATTTGCCTGGTCGTGCCGCCAAAGCCGTTATCGGTCGGCGCGGCCGTGACCACAGGCGTTACGGCGACCAGCTCCCAGCCTTGTTTTCCGAGATCTTCAATTTTTGCAAGGTCAGAGTTGGGATGGTTGGCCCAGATCTTTCGTGCATCTGATTCCTCTCTTTGAAACATCGCAGAAGAATTTACGCAGACATCACAGCAGAACAAAAAGTACTCCCACTTTATCATAACAATCCCTCCCTGACACAATACAATAAAGACCACTTTCCGAAATCATACCAGTAAGGGCTCAACTTCCCTGCCCTAGCAGCGGCGGATACATCATCAACGCGTTATTCTCAGCAACAAATTCCTCCCGTAGCACCTGCCCCGCCCCATCCAGCACTCTTCTCCAAATCACATTATGCCGCACATAGCCGCCCCAGGGATTGCTGACGATGCTGTGATCCCGCTCAAACACCTCATATTGCTCCGTAGGCTCTGCGGTGGTGCGCCATTGCCCTTCCAGCCGGTCTCCCTCCAGCCAAATCTGGAGCTGGTAGGGCTTGTCTGTGTCATTGCGGATCTGCAGGTCCAGATAGTTCCAGGCGCAGGTCGCGCCGCTGCCGAAGGGCTGGGTGCGTCCGGCGTCGGGGAACACATCGTAACTGTGGCGGTGGCGCTCTGTCACGGTGAGCGGCGTGTGCAGGGCCATCCAGTAAATCAGGTTTGTCATCTGGCACAGGCCGCCGCCCACACCGGGCTGGAAGCCACCACCGCACAGCACCATGCCCGGCAGATACCCTTTGCGGGCAGTGGGCTTGCCCACCGACCGCCAGAAGGAGAATGTCTCTCCTGGCATCACAACAAGCCCATTCAGCGCTGCGGCTGCCAGGCGGAGGTTGGTCACCTTGTTCACCTGCAGCCACATATCCACATTGGCGAGCCGGCGGAGCATCGGTGTGCCATGCGCGGCGGCAATGTGGGGCAGCGGTTCATTGCTGAACCGGCACGCGCACGCATCACCACTGAACCACCACCGGAGCCGCCGTGCCATGCAATACAGCATCCTGCCTGCTTTCTTCCTGATCGCAGTCCGCTTCTTGCTCTGTGGCAGCAGCAATTCTTCCGTCTTCACCATGCCCACATGCTCCACCCATTTCCTCCCGGCGTTGGCAGCGCTCCTTATCGAGAGCAGCTGACCCGCCGAAAGCATTGACGATCACGCACTTATTGATTTAGAAAACCAACTATTCCGACGATGGCATCCGTGGGAAAGTTCCGGGGCCTGAAACCGGTGGAGTGGTTTACTCCGCTGCCTGAGGGCAACTTATCTGGCAATCCTGTCGTCAATCACCCGCACAGGGCTGAAAAGAAAGGAAGTGAAGTGCTTCCGCCAGAACCGGCTACCCTGGTTGTTGAACGACTCATAATCCACGGTGAGCCGTCGCTGGCCCTGCTGCCGCAGCCACTCGGTGGTCGCCTGCAAAAGCTGTGACGCGGCGCCATTGCCGCGGGCGGCCGGGGCGGTGAACGCGCCGGTGACATGATAGGAATCCTTACCCATCGTGGCAAACGAGTTGCCGCAGCCCCGGCTCACCCGCAGGTAGGAGACTGCCTTCTCACCGGAATATGCCGCCCACAAGTGGTTTCCATCTTCCTCCAGCCAGCTGCGGAATTCCTCCGCGCTGCCCTCCACCTCCACATGGGGCATAAACAGCGGCGCGCTGCGGTAATAGTTGCAATGCTCCACATGGAGCTCAAACAAGCTTTCGGCGTCTTCCGGGGCTGCCTTTCGGACGGCAAGCCCGGTTTCTCTCCCAAAACCGGCCACATCAGAAAGTGAGCGCACCGCGTCCACACAGCGAAGGCCGAAGCCCAGCCAATACCATGCGTCCAGCACCTCGGCGTCGTGCGCCCAGAGGGAGATGCTGTGGGTCAGGCGCCTTTCCCCCACCCACGCTGCCGATGCAGCTTCATACAGCTTTTGGAAGATCAGCCGCCGGTCTACTCCCGCCGCCCCATTGCCATGAGCCGGCACATAGACACCGTTATGGCTGCCGAAAAACTCGGGGATCGCAAAACCGGCCAAGAACCCCACAAGCCTGCCGCTTTCCAGCGCGGCAAAGCCCGGCAAACCGGTGTTCTCACTGGCAAGCCCCGCAATCATGCCGGCTATGGCTCCCCGGTCATCCACGACTGGCAAATCGGGAGCCGATAGGCTCTCCATGCGGTAGCCTTCCAGCACAAGGGAGGCCGCGTCCTCGGCATGGGCGCTTCGAAAAGGAACAACAACCAATTTGTGGCCCTCCCTGCGATTTTCTAACGCTCCAAGACAGCCGGCGGGTCAATCTCACGGCCCAATCCGGCGACCCAGGCTCCATCCAGCAGAATCACCGGTGAGGAATCCTTCGCCCGCTTGGCAATCCGGTAATTGGCCGCTACCACACTGTTTGTGTCGGTATCAACCACTTGCTCAATGCCAATGATCTCATCCACCACGGCGGCCATCAGGCTGCCGGAGCCGGTTTCCATCACGATGGCAATCTCCCGCATGTTGTGGTGCAGCGCATCGCACAGCTGATCAAACAGTTCAACCATCTGGCTGAGTTCCTGCTCCCTCGTTTGAGCGACCAGTTTCCAGGCCATCTCGAAATTGCCTTCGCGCTGATGGGCCTTCACCCGATCGGCGATGGCATGAATTGCCTTGTGCGGCTCGTCCATTTTTTTCAGATGATGGCGCAGCATCTCGCTTCGCGGCTTGTAATTGTCATACCATTTGCCAAAGGCGCAAGCATGGGGGTCGGTCGTCAGGCTGAACTCACTGTTTGTCCGCACAGACTCCTCGAGCTTATTAAGCCAGTTCAGATGATCTTGCTTTCGGCCTTCCAGCAGCTCCTTGGTTTCATCCAGTTCAACCGGCGCTGCTTTCATGCCAAGCGCCACCCTCAAGTCCACCAACGGCATGATCTGGCCGCGCAGGTTGATCACGCCCCGCACAAAACCGGGAGCGTCCGGCAGGGCGTGCACCGCCTCAAACTGTGTGAAGGACTGTATCCTGTCGCTGCGCATGCCATACTGCACGCCGTTCAGCTTGAATAAGACAATGGGCATATCCTGATCTATTTGGTAGTTTCTTCCGTAGTCCATACAACCTCCTCTGTTTTGGCACCTCATTATACCAACAGATTTGTTCACTGTGAATTGTGCATGAGGAAACAGTAAATCACTTCAGTGCATCCATCAGCTCCACATCCGCGCCGCGGTCCAGAAGCGCCTGCACAATTTGCTCTTCATCGAGCGTGCCCAGCCGTCGGCATTCGGCGTCAACCACATTCACGATATGGAAGCAGCCCAGCGAGAACCGCCGGACCAGATCGCCAAGCCGCATGTCGCTGCGGGCAATCATATAGCGCACAGGCAATGCAGACATTTGCTGCAGACTGGCACGCTTGCCGGTGATGCCTTTGTAAAACAGCCAGGGTGCCTGCGTGTATTCGCGCCAGGCAGCGAAACACAGAAAAACCGCCACCAGTAATAAGGAAAGATTCATGACGCCATGAAACGCCATCCACAGAAAAAAAAGAGCCAGCATCGCGGAGACCGCAATGCCGGAAACAGCACAGCCGCGCGTGACCCGCACAGGATCAAAATGCTTGGAAAGCACGCCGCGCAGAATTCGCCCGCCATCCAGCGGCAACGCAGGCAACAGGTTCAGAGCAGCCAGGCCCAGGTTCACGTCTATAAAATAGCGCAGCTGCTCTTCCGGCAACGGGAACAGACAGTCAATGGAAATCGCCGCCATCAGCAGGACCAGGTTGCATGCCGGGCCGGCTGCCGCGATGACAACCTCGGCGGTGGGGTTCAGCTCAAACATGCTGTCGATGCGGGCCACACCGCCAAACGGCAGCAGCTCGATCTGGCGCGTGGAAAACCCAAAGGCCCTTGCAGCCAGTGCGTGGCAGCCCTCATGCAGCAGCACCAGCGCAAAGGAAAGCAAAAAAACAGTTAAAAAACCAGTGAGCGCCGCGACAAACATCACGGCGACAAACAGCCAGTTGGCGCGGATCTCGCACCCGGCGATCACAGCGACGCGCATTCAGTCGCCCTGCTTCCTGAGATAAGGCCGCGGGTCCAGCGCAACACCGTCACGATATGCCATGAACTTCAGTGTCTTGTTGTGTATCGATCCGATTCGTTCACCGGCAAGCACCGTGTGGCCCGTTTTCACTTCCGGCGTAATGCCGCCATACCATGTCTCATAACCGTCCTGATGCCTGAGAATCATCAGCGTGCCATAATCCTTGCTGTCACCGGCGAAAAAGACCTGGCCGTCCGCCGCAGCAAGCACCGGCGTCACGTTGTCTCCCACCTCAATGTTGATCACATATTGGGCTGACCCGCCGGTCTCAATCACCATATCCTTCACAGGCGGCACAAACCCCTGCTCTTCTGGGCTGAAAACAGGCGTGCTGTCCGCGAAAAAGTCGCCGACGAACTTCAATTTCCCCAGCGCCTTGTCTATGTCAGACTGACTCGTCAGCGCGGCGTCCAGACCGGCCAGCACCTCGGTGGTCTGGGGCAAATCCACAGCCTTGAGCACCAGGACCACTACAATCACCATGCCGCAGATCATGGCCTGCACGGTGATTGTGTTCATTGTGGACGGCGGCTTTTTCCCGCTCCGGTTACTGCCGCCGGGATTCACCCCCGCCTTTTCCTTCAACCACTGCCTGGCGTTCCACGGCTCTCGGATCTTGCCCTCACCGGTCTTGCCCACCACGCGCATTGGCCCTGTTTTCAACCTTGGCAGACGGTTTTGGCCCAACTCCTTGTCATCCATGCTGGCAATCCCCCTTGGTATGCACCTTCCTATCCATCTATATTCAGAACGCCGCAGGATTATTTGTGTATATACAGGGTTACCGGTTTGGGAGCCGCGAGAGCATGGCCCGCACAGAAAAGCGCCCTTCCCATGTGGGGAGGGCGCTGAATGAGCGTTTTGTCCGGGAGGCGCAGGCAGGCTACTTGAGAACCCTTCTAGCCCACGAAAAATCCCTGGCGTTGAGCATGTAGGATATCATCACCTTCATGCCCGGTGCCGGCGAATGCACCATTTTGCCGTCACCGATATAAATCCCGACATGGTCGCACACATCGTTGTCGCTGCGGATGGAGTTGAAAAACACCAGGTCTCCGGGCATCAGCTTGTTGCGGTCGGTGATCTTTACGCCATAATCGGTATACCCCTGGCCATAGGCCTTCCTCGGCAGTGTGATGCCGAAGTTCTTATAGACATAATAGGTGAGCCCCGAGCACTCAAATGACTTCGGGCCGGCCGCTCCGCTCACATAGGGGCAACCAAGGAACTTCTTGGCGTAGGCCACAATGTCGGCTGCCTTTTCCTGACCGGCAGCCGATTGGCCTGGCAGGTCTTTGTATTTGGAGTCGTTGGCGGTCGCCGGAGCCCTGCGGGCTTCCTTTTCGGTTTTCGCTTTGGGGTCATACACCGCGGTGCGGGTCTTCTTGCCGGCTACGCCGTCAGAGGCCAGGCCGTTCAGCTTTTGAAAATACTCCACCGCTTTCCCGGTGAGCTGGCCATAGAGACCGGTGATCGGCCCGGAATAATAGCCAAGCTCCTTCAGGCGTTTCTGCAGCTTCTCCACATCGCTGCCCTTCATGCCGGGGATCAGCGAGTCAGACTTGAAGCCGGAAAACAGCAGCTCGCGGGTCTTGTCTCCCACCACACCGTCGGCTTTCACACCGGCGGCGTCCTGAAAAGCCATCACGGCGGATTCGGTCTTGGGGCCGAAATACCCGGTGGCATCCTCATCGAGAAGGCCAAGCTCAATCAACCGCTCCTGGATTTCCTTCACGTCGGTGCCTTCCATCCCGTAACACACGGAGGTGGACTTCAACGGCTTGTCGGTGCTCCGGCCGCTGCGAAGCTTTTCCATCGTGTCGGCACCGGCAACCCCATCCACCGCAAGCCCATGGGTGGATTGGAACTTCCGCACGCCCGCCTCGGTCACAGAGCCGTAATACCCTGTGATTTCCTCAAAGTTATAGCAGTTGGCTTTTTTCAGAAGCCTCTGGAGCTCCTCCACGGCGCTGCCCTGATCGCCGGGGCGCAATGTATCGTCAGCGGCGGCAACGCCGCCGAACGCGGCAGTGAGCAGCATGGTTGCCACCAACAGGGCCAGTATTCTTGTCCATCCGGTTTTCAAAACAGCACCTCCGTTCTGTCTATGCTGAAAATTGTCCCACATTTTCCATGATCTGATACCTTACTACTTTGAGATCCTGGCGTAGCGGCTGTCGATATAGCCCACGCTGGAGCCGCTCTGCACTTTATACCAGGTGCCGGTGGTCGCTGTGACCACCAATGTGTCGCCGGAGCGCAGCGTGCCGATGATGCCAAAGTTTGTGCCCGCGCCGCTGCGCACATTGAGCTGGGAAGTGGTGACCGTGCACACTTTGTTGGCTGTGCTGCCGCCGATAATGGCGTATTTAGCCATCACATAACCGGTCTTGCCCGAATATGTGACCTTGAGCCATGTGGCGTCTGTGTGCACCTGCACCACGGTGAAGGTGGAGCCCTTCGGAATCTCCGTGACTTTTGTAGACGTGGTGGAGGCGGATGACCGCAGAATCAGCGTGCCGGAGCTAATGTTTGGCTTGGCCGACACGGTGGAAACCGAGAAGGCGGGCGAGGCAGTGGCCGAACTGCCGGGGCTGGGCGTGGCTGTTGCGACAGTCCCCGACCCGATGGCATCGATATAGATCGTTGTGCCGCTCTGATACATGCAATAACCGGTGTAGGATAGATAACGCACCTTATACCAATTTGCGGCTGGGTTGCCGAGAATCACAACGTTATCGCCCTTTTTCAGCGTGACCACAATGGCACTGGTTGTGCTGGCAGCCGCGCGCATGTTCAGCGTGGTCGATACCACCCTGCCAAGCGATGGCACGGCGGTGGGCGCCGGTGTGGCCGTGGCGGCCGGCGTGGCTGTGGCAGCAGTGGCCGCAGGAGAAGGCGAAGCCGTGGCCGTGGCAGAAGGCGCGGCGGTGGGGCCGACGGTGGTCTTGGTGATGTATTGCGACGAAACATACCCAACCAGGCCGGTGGAACCCTGCAGCACCTTATACCAGCTGCCGGACGTGCCAATGATCTCCACAATGGTGTTGTTGGGCAGAGTCCCTACCAGTGTGCCGCTGGTGCTGGCCGCGGCCCTCACATTCAGCGTGGTGGCCGTCACCTTGCCCCATTGGGCAGAGGAGCCCTTGCCGGGGATTTGTGTGAGCGCCTTGGGCGTAATGCCCACCGAGGCGCTGGCATATCCGGGGTAGTAGAACGACAGAATCTCGGCAAAGGGTATGTTGTCTTTCGCCCTCTGCTGCGCGCCGCGCTGGCTCATGCCCCGGCCGTGGCCAAAGCCCCTTGCCGTGACCGTCAAAAAGTTGCCGTCGGAGGTTTCACCGCCATACAGTAGCCACAGGCTGACGCTGGAGGAGCCCAGCATGCTGTTGTAACTGGTGAAGCGCGTGCGGAGCTCTCCATACACATTCCAGGCGCCGTCGCTGGCCTTGGAAACATAGTCAAGGACCACGATAACGGTGCCTGTGAACCCGGCCGGCATGCCCCCGCCACCCGCGGCAGAAGCCTCAGAGCCGGATTGCGCCGTAACGGCGGCCGGGGCCAGTGCCGCGGCGCCGGTGCCCTGCATTGCGAACTCATAGGGAGAACCGGCTTCGTTGCTTGCGATGACCACCTTGGTGGAACGCAGGCCCACCGCCGAAGGGGTGAACGCCACGGTAAAGGTGGCAGTAGCGCCGGCCGCCACAGTGCACGGGAAAGTCTGGCCGCCCACAGCAAAATCGGTGGTGTCGCCGGTGGTCAGCGTGATGCCGCTGACAGTGAGCGCGGCATTGCCGGTGTTTTTCATTGTGAATGTTTTCGTGACCGCTCCGCTTCCCAGCGTTGAAGCGCCGAAATCCGTGCTGTCGGCGGCGCCGGGCGTTGTGTCGCCATCGGGAATCACAACGCTGTTGCCGCTCACCTCAATGCCGGGTGCCGGTGCCGGAGCGCCTGTCACGGTGACATTGACGGTGACCGCAACCTTGGTGAACTCCTGGCTTCCGGCAGGCAGCCCAGTGCGCAGCGCGGTTGGCTCCACCGCTGTGACCCCGTTGATTACCACATCGTTGGCGGTGCAGGCAATGCCTTGCTGGGCCAGCAGCGCCGCAGGCAGCTTATCCTTGATGAGCGCGAGCATCGTGTTGGTCTTGGCCCGGTCGGTGGAGCTCAACAGCCCAAGCACGGCCTCGCCGGTGGACTTGGGGAAGACATAGGTGAAGCTGGGGCTGGCCGCATTGCGGGTGTCATACTCATCCTTGGTGGCAGTGTTGCGAATCTGGCCGCCATTGCTGGCGGAATACTCCCCGGAGGCCAGATCCATTTGCGACGGCGAGCCGGAGAGCAGCGCCATGCCGGCGGTTGCATTCACGGCGTTGATCACGTTTTGCGCGACCGAGCCGTCAGAGTAATAGGGATACCCCTTATACACCTGGTTGGCCGAGGTGTCCACCAGATGGTAGCTGGCAGAGGGGTTGGTCTGGATCTTGCCCAACGCATAGGTGCGGGCAGCCACAGCCTGGGCCTTTAAGGCTTCAGCCGGCCAATCATTGCCCATCTCATTGACCACAACGCCATACAGATAGGTCTCAATATAGAGTGAGTTCACCAACTGCAGATAGGTGGTACCGCTGGGGCGGCTGATCGTCATATTGCCCGCGTAATATCGCCATCCATTTGTCGGGTTATAAATATACAGAAAGTTCTTCGTGCTGCCGTTGGTATATTGCGTGAGCGTGACAGAGGCAGGCAGGTTGTGCGTCACAGTCGCCGCGCCATTGTTATAACTCAGCGTGACACCGTTGCCCTCGGCCTTGGCCGTATAGGTGATGCCGGGGAAAAGATCCACCGAGGAATCCTCGGCCACGCGATAAGCACCGGCCACTTTGAATTGAACCGACGCCGGGCTGCCCATGGAAGACAGCTTAACCCTCACCGTGCCGTAATCGGTGGCGGCAGAGGCAAACGAGGGCATGATCATCGCCAGGATCAAAATTATCACGATCGCTACCGCTGTCATTCTCCTCATGGCAACCCTTTCCTTCCTGCACGGGCGCAACCACAGGCCTTTCCTGTCATTGGGCACAAGAACAACAAACCGTGCACAAAACACATCCCTGAAGACAAAATCAGGCATGGATACATAGAATTATACTATTCATATACATAACTTGCAATAGAATGAAGAATATGGATATTTGAGCAATATGTATCACGTAAAGCCGTGGAGTAAGGGAAACCGGCGTGAATGCTGGGCTTGGCAGCAATTCAATGCAGTTTGCATCTCTGATATTGCGCCATATTTACAGCGCTTTTCCCATGCAGTAACTGTATACACACCCCACATATTCACCGTAGGCCTCGGTTTCCCGATAACCGGCTTTTTGAAAAAGCGCGATGGCATCCGGCTGGCTGGGGCCCGTTTCCAGGCGCATCAGGGAGATGCCGGCATCCCGGGCCTTGCCTTCGACAAAGTCCAGTATCATTGTGGCGATGCCCCTGCCCCGGAAACCCGGCTCCACGAAGAAGCGCTTCAGCTCCGCCTCGCCGTCGCCAAGCGGTTTCAGAGCCCCGCAGCCGGCGGCTGTGCCGTTCACATATGCCACGCAGAAGGTCAGTTCCATCACCTTGGGGTCGGAAAAGTCCACACCGAAGATGCCCTCTGCGGGATACAGCCTGAGCATGTGCGCATCCAGCTTTTTAATCAGTGCGTGCAGATCGCGGTTGTCCGGCGTAACGACGCGGATGTCGATGGTGCGCATGGCAGTTACCTCCGGCGATTTCCAACCAGTATAACCAACTGTGCTATCCACAGCAAGGAGAACCTGCTAAAATATAAAGAAAAAGCGCAGGTTAGTGAAGATGGAACACAAGCGGCTGAACACTTATGAAGATTTTACCGGTCTGCTTGACTCGGCTGGCATGATGACACTATCGGCCAACAAAGCCGGTCTGCCCGATGTGTCATCGATGACCGCGCAGGAGCAATGGCACACCGGGCTGGACACCGACCCCTGGCAATGGAAGACTCGCGTGGTGGAGGAAAGGCGGGCCGCATACGCCAAGGTCTTCGGCGGAATGCCCTCATTCGTGACGCAGGATTGGTACCCGCTGCTGCTGGCGGCCCGCAGGGGCGGTGGCACCTTTGAGGAGGCCTGGGAAAGCGGGCTTGTGAGCGCAGAAGCCAGGCGGATCTATTCCCTGTTTGGCGAGCGCCGGGTGCTGGCCGTGCATGAAATCAAAGCGATGGCTGGGCTCAAAGGGTCGGCAGGCAAATATGAACAGGCGATGCGGGCATTGCAGGAAAGCATGTGGATCACCGTGTCCGGCATGACTCGCATGGCCACCGCCAGCGGCCGCCCGCACAGCTGGCCGGTGACCGAATACACCCCGGTGGAGGATTGGGCTTGGCCCGGCGTGATGGAGCAGGCAATGGGCCTGGAGCAGCGAGAGGTCGCCGAGCGGTTGATTGCCCACGGGCAGCGGCTCAACCCCCAAGCGGGCCGCGCGGCGCTTGCCCGGTTTTTGACAGGGCGGCATATAATAGACTAGAGAGAGCACCTCAAACGTTTGACGCATCAGCTGCTGGAGGAGAGAACATGCCCGCAGTCACCACCGGCAACATCCTGGACCTGATCGGCAACACACCGATGATCGGTCTCATGCAATCAACCGGTTGCCAGATTTATGCCAAGGCGGAATTTTTAAACCCCGGCGGCAGCATTAAGGACCGGATTGCCAAGCACATGCTGGAGCAGGCGGCGAAAAACGGGCTTTTGAAGCCCGGCGACACCGTGATGGAGCCCACCAGCGGCAACACCGGAATC
>JAEYYW010000094.1 GCA_023428265.1 Bacillota bacterium
CCATACGCACCGCCTAAACTCGCCTCCACATAACTTCCGATCTGGCTTCCGAGCTGAGAGGCTCCAAAGCCAGTATCCAATACTCGGATTCGAACGACAGCCGAGTTGGCCAACCGGGTAACTCGTGTCACTATGACCGTGGGAGCCCGCCAGCGCCTAATTGTGAATACCACACCTGCTTTATATGGGCTGACCTGCCCGGCCCCGTCTGTCGTCTTAGCGCGGATGGTCGTGACGCGGTTGGCTTTCACGTTCTCAGCGGTTAGGTCCCCGACGGTATAGTTGATTACCGCATAATTCTCTGCTACGGTGTTGCTCAGCGGCAACCCGAGTTGTGTACCATCCTCCAGCTCCACCACATAAGTCATTGGCATGACTGTGCCGTCCTGCTTATGGGTGTTGTACATCCCAGGTGATGGTCGGTCCACCCTAATGGTGATGGCCTCTCCTTCGTATGGATCTGCCTTGCTGGGCATGAGCGATAAGGGCGCTCCTGGCGTGATGCGGTAATCGATTGTGAATGCCGCCGATGTGGCCCACGCAGAATAGTACGGTGTGCCGCCGTAATTCGGCGTCTTGGCCCTGATCCTGATTTTGCACTGGGTGTTGAGGTAATACTGGGCCGGCTGAAGGGCCAGCTTTGTGCGCAGGTTTGCGGCCTGCTGCGACACGCCTGCCGCCGTGGTGATCCTAGCGCTGTTGTCTTGGGTCACGCCATCGCCCCAGGACGAGCCGTTGTTATATGAGATCTGCATCTCATACATCATCTGAGCTGATGTGAAATACCCGGCGCTGTCACTGCTGTCTGACCAGTCAAATGTCTTTTCGTCGGTGGTCACAGTGCCGATGCTGGTGATGGTTGGTGTGGTCGGAGCCGGAGCGGGGTCGTGCCATGTGATCTCGATTGCCGGCTCTTGGGAAGCCGAGCCCTCAATGCCATAGAACCGCGCTACTCGCCCTGTTCCGGTGTAAAGACAGAGGCATTTTCCAGCGATTACGGCCTCTGCCATGGCGATCGGCAGCGTCACCCATACGGTTTGCCCCTTTGTCATGGCCGGGCTGGTCGTTCCACTGCCGACTACCTGGCCATCAGGTGACTTTGCGCCTGCCGCCGGCACGCTGGTCAGGTTGGTCGCATAGACGGTTGTGGTGACGCCCGACGAGCTGCCCGGCGAGTCGCTGTAGCGGGTGAGGCGGAGCCGCACAGAGTCGATGATTTTTCCCGCTAACTCTGACGGATTTGCAAAAACTGGGTTTCCACTGCCATCAACACCAACTTGCCGTCTGAATGCACCCATTGTGCCGTAAAACGGACCATCATACAAGTTGATTGAGTCGCCTGAAATTTCATAATCTATCCAGACCTCTCGCACATATCTGCCTTGGCCGAGGCCAGTGTCAGATGCCCATACATCAATAGCTGCCGGATTCGGCCATGACCCTTGTTTGGTGCCGTCATTGTAGCTTCTGCTTGCTCCAGCATTATAAGTCGATACGGCCATATAACCTCCTTACTCCAAAGCCCTTGGGAACATACCAATTCCATGCCGGTGGCCGCCTAGCGTGGTCCAGCGCTGCACAGCGTAATCACCCAGCTTCAGTGTACCTTCATCAAGCGCGACGGCCAGATCTCCATCACTGTCATACATCCGTAAATACGGGATGTTGTTCTCGCCGATCCCCATCTCAAGGCGATGGGGCGCCGGGTCGGTAGGTGGATTTCCTGCCCGAAGGAATGCAAACGAACCGATAGCCGCCAGCACCTCAGTGGCTGTGATACCGTCGCCGGTCGCAAACGTGGTCCAGTTGAATTGCCCACCAGTCTTTGTGTTGGCCAGTGCGAGAATGCCGCCGCCCAGCTTCAAAGCCTTCGTGCCATCGGCTGATTCAAAGACAAAGTTCCCACTCGCATCGGTATAGCTGTGTGAATCTGTACTGAACAACTGCGTAGTTAATAAGTCAATCGCGTTCTTCAAGGCACTGCCTGAAGGCGGCGGGATGACAGCCTGGCCAGCACGATCCCATGAACCGGAGCGGTCAAGCATGGACTGCTGAGCCTGCTTAATCTTTGACATCGCCGAGCTACTATTGGGAATAAAGTTGCCGAGAACAACCTTCCCATCAGTTGGGTTGATCAGGTTGATATCCAGCTCGATCACACGGGCTATTCCGATAATTGGCATCGGCGTCACGTTGTTGATCGCGCGAACTGTATCCCCAAGCCGCACAGCGTCATGAGCATGCCCGGTCGCCTCCTCAAGGACAAGCACATCCAGCGAGTATGTGACCAATGGAGTTTTGCGCCTCTGCAGCTCCTCATATCCCAATCTGATCAGTTCCTGCGGATCGGTACAATCCTCAAACGTGGCATAATCAAAGATGTGCCGGCCTGTAGGCCCATACGCCAGCCTGGCATCATCATCTCCGATCCACAATTGATCGAGCGGCTTATCAAGCGGATCACCGCTATCAATGCTCCATTCGATGTCAGCAATCGTCAGGCGGCGGCCATATGTCGGATCGCCACCTTCCTCCTGGGGGATCTCCACGCCTTTTCCGAGAGGGATTATTGCGGTGCAAAGGCTTTGCCTGTTTATAGTCTGTTTAACAGACGTCAGGTCCTTGCCGATCTCAAACCGCTTGCCTGTGTCTTGTCCGCGCCGGGAAAGAATATCCACATATCGCCCGGTTATGACTCCACCGACGACGGTCAGTCGGAACCGAAGCTCACCACCCCATTTTGTAGCGATTGCCGTAAGTGCGGCCCTGACATTCGTCCGATAGAGCCGGATTGAGTTGACGCCTAGATTATCGGCAAGACCCAGCTGCCACCGGGTGCCCAAGAGCGCTTGTGCGGCAGCGTCACCGGCTGTGGTATTGGTGGGCCGGACATCAAATATCGGTTCACCAAGCAGTTCATAGCTAGTGTGCTCAGCGGCGGCTGTGATGGTGCTGGTGTCGGCATCGACGCGTTCCGGCGTTACGATGTTATACTCCTGCCAATAGCCGTCTCCATCTTGGAAGAGAATATTGCTGCCTTCTTTGACATAGACCGCATCCGGATGATCGCCCGGTACAGTCAGAGTCAGCTTGTCGTTATATCCACCATCTTCACGCGCCTGCTGCTGTTGGCGCAGGGCGGTAATCCGGCAGGTGTCTGGTAGATTGTTGGATAGCACAGCAACGACATGCTCATCCTTGTCCAGAACCAATGCTTGACGGATCATAAATATTGCCTCTTATATATGATTTGGCCAGTCAGGCCGCTGGCGGGTGTGGTAAGGATCAGTTGCTCTCCGGGCGGGACACGGAAAAACTGACTATCCAGGCTAACGAGCGGCATCACGGATAGGCCGTTATGTGTGACCAGTCCCCGCGTCATATCAAAGACAATGATGTCGTCGGCAGCGAGAGCACCCTCGATGCGCACAAACTGCCCAGTGGAGATTAATTGAACCTGTAGGCTGTTTGTGGCTTCGGCAAGCTCGATTATGATCAACGGAGCGAATGGCAGTGCCGATCCGTAATCCTGGGCAACATTGATGATGCCCGTGGTTTCCTCCACGTCCTCTCCATATGGCTGCGCGACAAACGAAAATGAAAACCGCCCCAGCGCGACCATATTATCAAGATCTACGTTGGACAAGACATAACCAGTCCAGGCGATGTCAGGCTGGTCCTCAAGGATCATCGATGTTGCCGATATCAACCAGAGGGCGATAGCCTGTGCTGTTTCCACCAGTGTCTTGCCGGTCATCGGTTCAAAATGGCATGTGATCTTATATTCCCGCTTGCCGATATTCGGGTTTCCGAAGTCATATGTGCCAGGATAGCCCGGCACCGTAATCTCCCGAGGAGTCCGTGCCGGTAGCAGCGGGCGCTGCACACCGGACACGGTAATGTTATAGTCAGTTGAGGGTGTCCCATTGAGCCAGATGATCATTTGAACCCACCTCCGCGCTCATCATCGGTCTGCAGTTGATGTAGCTGTTGGGCTACTCTGTAAATGTCAGCTTCCTCGCGGATATAGAAGTTGTTACCGGAGATCAGCGTGCCAGAGCCTCGTTCTTCACGCATGACGCTACGGACAATACCCTTCAGGTCATCCAATGCGCCAACAAACTCAGGGCGCTTTTCGCCGACGCCAATGACGGTCGGCTCATAGAAGATGCCGCCTCGGTCATACCAATCGATGTTGAGCTTCGGGACGCCTCTCAGACCAATGAATTTGGCGATATCGGCAGCGACGCCGGTCGTATCCCAGGTGATGCTGAAGTGTGGCATTTTGATCTTTGGAAACTCGACCTTCAGGCCGGAAAAGAAGCCTTTGATCTTTTCAATAACACCGCTTATGAGCTCCTTGGCTTCATTAATCGGTTTTGACAGCATTTCCTTGATCTTTGCCCATGTGTCTTTCACCCAGTTCCAGACCTTTTCCAGCGGACCGCCGATGACCTCCCACACGTTTTTCACTGCTCCGGTGATGGCATCCCATGCACCCGTAAAGATGTTTTTGATACCGTTCCAAACGTTATCAAACATGGATTTAATGGCATCCCACGCACCCTGCCAGTCGCCCTTGAATATAGCAGTTATGAAATCAATAAGCCCTTTCAGGATGCCGACAACGCTATCAATAACCGGTCTGAAGGCATCGAATGCTGTCATAACATTCTTCAGTGCCAAATCCACAAGCACCATAAAAATATCAATCAACGGTGGGAGGATTTCTCCAAGAAGCACGTTGAGTAGATCGGCCAAAGGCGGCAAAAGTGTTGTGATAATGTCGAGGAAGATATCAACGATTGGCATGATTGCCGCAAGTAGTGTCGGAAGCAGTGCAATGATGGGCTTCAGAATCGCCATTAGCGGTGGGAGCAGAGACGTCACCAGGCTGGTTATTACAGGTAGCAACGGCATAAATGCCTGTACAACCTGAAGGAGAACCTGGGTCAATAGGGGCATGACTTCAGCGACAATTGGCATCAGTGCTGGCATGAGTTGCTGGATAAGTACTGTGGCCACTTCAATCACGCTGCTCAAAAACGTTTGAAGCTGAGGCATTGCAGCTATCAAAGCGGCTGCGATTTGCTCAAATGAGTCCTGCCACAATGGCAACAGCATGTCCACAAACTGCATGATCATATCAAGCAGCGGCGGCAGCAGCTGTCCAAAGACATCCATAATAACCCCTGATACAGAGGTCAATAACTCAGATAAGAGCGGCATCTGGTCGGCTATTGCCGACACGACCTTGGTGATGAGCTCCACCATGGGGGGCATGATCGTATCAATCAGCGTGGACAATACAGCGATGATTGGGGGCAGTAGCGTGTTGGCCACGCTGATCAGAAGCCCGATAACGGGTGACAGCATGCTGATCAGCGGTGTCAGGAGCGCCATCATCGGGGGCAGGATGGCTTGGATCATTTCCGCAAACAACGGGATAAGCGGCTGCAGCGCTGTCATGACTTGGGTAATGATGTCCAGGATTGGCGGCAGCAATGTTTCCATGAGCGTCGCGGCGACTGGCATCAGCGTGTCTGCCAGCGAGGCCACGAAGCCGATCAGCTTGGTGGCTAGCGGCTCCAGCGACTCGACCAGGCCCGGCAGCACCTCGCCGATCTTGGAGCCGAGCTTGTCGATGATCGGGACCAGCGTCGTGCCGATGGCGTTGATTAGGCCATCGAGCGCCCCAGAGGTGAGGAGCTTGTTGACGGTCTGAAGGATGGAGTTAAGCGCGGGCAGCAGTGCCGCGCCCAGCGTACCGGCTACGGCCTGGATGTTGTTCTGCAACAGCCGCTGCTGGTTGGCAAACCCGTCGCTCGTGCGGGCGAAGTCACCCTGGGCGTTGGCGCTGACGCTCATCAGGTAGTTATACCGCAGCGTGGCCTGCTCGGCCTGCGACATCTCCTTGTATGCCTTTTTGATGCCTTGTGACAGAGCATAGGCTTCGAGGTTGGCCACGCTCATATTGATGCCGAGCTGTTTCAAAGGCTCCGTTTCACCGGCAATGCCGGCTCGGATTTTATTGAAGGCATCGTCGACTTCCAGGTTGTAGAACGATGCGAAGTCGGCGGACAGGCCTGTAAGCGATTGGGACATGTCAAGCACGGCTTTATCGGACAGCTTCATGCTAGACAGCATCGCGCCCATGGTGCCGTTCATCTTCTTTGCCTGCAGCTCGTTCAGGCCAAACGCTTCGCTTGCGGTTTTACTCCAGGTGTTTATAGTTTCCGCATTGGCCTTGAACGTAGTATCGACGACGTTTTGCACCTCTGCGAGATTGCTTGCGTACTCAATACCTGTCTTTGCCAGCGTAACCAGCCCGGCGGCGGCGGCAGTTGCCGCCCCCGCCAAGGCTGTTCCGATGGCTTTGATTCCGGTGGCGATCCCGCTGGATACACGCCCCTTGATCTCAGAGGCGGTGTCCTGCCACTTTTTGCTGTGGCCGGTGATGTCCTGGTCAGCAGCCTTCCAATCCTTGTCCCACTTGCTGCTATCCAACACGAGCGTATATCCCAACGCGCCAAGATCAAGCGCTGCGGCCATCGGTCGTCACCTCCTCTTTTCGGTATCCGGGCAATTTCATAAGCCCGGCATAATCCGGCTCCGTGACCTGCAAACGCTCTGCGGTGCGTAAATACTCACGCCCCTCTGGCGAGGCCTGCATCTCCTCAATCCACGCTTCCTTGCGCAGCAACAGAAAGAGGTCATGCGGCAATCGCATGGCCTCCTTGAGCTGGATACTGGCATACCTTGAAACACGTCGGCAGTTGCGGATAAATATGGTTACCGGGTCGAGTGGAATTCCCTGCCCATCATCGCGTCCCGGCACGCTGGGGAGGGTTAGGAAGGGTCTGTAGAAATTTCCTGGATGATGCTGGTATATTCCCGAATCACGATCATGCGCACGTTGATCGGCATGGCCACGATTTCAGGGGAGCCTGGGGCAAACTTGATGTTGTCGGTATTGTTGCTGAGGATCTCGGCGACCAGCTCCGCCGTCTTGGGCATAACCGTAGGGAGATCTGCCTGTTTCCCCTCCAGCACCTTGACAGTGTCGTTAATTTTCAGCACCATTTCCTCGGTCGGCTTCTTGACATGGATTGTGATGTCTCCGGACACTACGTCCCACGTCTCTTCCATCAGCACATTGAGGTTTAGCCCTTTTTTCATGCTACTTCACCTCATGCCACGGCGGCGTACTGGTCTCGGATCTCCACCAGCGTGCCGTCGGTCTGGGAAAGGGCCTTGAACTCGGCGTCCACGACCGTTTCCTTGGCCGGATCGAATTTCAGTGTGAAGCCGTTGCCAGCGGTGCCCACCAGCGTGACGCGAAGCTTGAAACCGGTATCCTTGGTATGCACAAACCGGATTGCATAGGCCTTGAGCTTCTTGGCCCCGCCGATTTTCAGCACGGATTCCTTCTTTGTGGCGTCGTCGGTGAGAACACCGGGGCAGAACTTGGCCAGCGTGCCCATGAACCAGGTGAGTATACCGCTTTTGAACGTGACCTCCTCCTTTGTGATGGACCGCATGATGGTCTCGTTCTTATCGTCGGTGACCTCATACTCGCTGGGCTTATAGCTCACCTCCGCACCGCCCTTGATGCGGCCAACCTTGTTGGTGTCGGCTTCGAAAGCAGCGTCTTCCGGGATGGCATCATCGTATTCGGCAATGAAAAGATCGCCGGAGCCGAGGATGATGTTGTTGATGTTCATAACGTCAGGCATTTTCCTTATACCTCCAAATCAAGTCAAAATAGAGTGGCTGGTGGATGTTTGCTGAATCATCAGCGAGCTGGCCGCCACCGTTCTGGGTGCAGCGGTACAACACGACAACGCCGCTCATGCTGTCGTGAGTATAGGTGATGGGGGGTTGTTGCTCTTCCATGACCAGCAACTTGATCACCCTGCTACTGATCTGCGCCAGCACCTCTGCGTCGGCCTCAATGATGCGCAGTTGCAGTTGGCTGCGAGACAGCACACCGTCATTGCTGGATGGCACCACGGTGACGGTTATTGCACGGGTTTCAAGGGTTGTGTATAGCGGGGTGATCCGGCTTTCACCATCCTCAGTGAGACCAAGCAATTCAGTAAGCCCATCGTCTTGAGCTAATCTTGCGAGTATGAGTTGTTCGATCATAGTTGCCTCAACACCCCTTGGAAAATCTCGCCGATCTTCCCCTTGTTCTTATCGACTGCGTTGCGAAGAAATGGCCGTGGTTTCATTCCCCGCGTGAAGTGCCCGATGCCCTTGCGATCCTTATAAAGCCATGGTGTTTTGCGGCCCTGGCCGTTGGTCGCATAAATGCCGGTGCCCTCGTGATAATAGGGCGCATATTCGACGTTGGTACCGATGCGCCCGCGCAGCTCGCTGCCGTTTTTCTTGGTTTCGTGGGTAATGCTTGCCCTGAGACGGCCTGTATCTACCGTGCATTCCCGCTTGGCGTCCGCTTCGATGATCGACAGCGCCTTCTCCATGGCTTGGCCGAGCGCTCCTTCAATCCTGTCGCGAGCATCATTCATTCGTTGCCGCGCCAGCTCCGGCTGCTTGGCCAGATCGATATAGTTATCAGGCATGACTAAACACCTGCTTTTTGAGCGTGGCTACCAGCTGTTTGCCAATCCGGTCAACCCATATCACTTCCTGCTCGAAGCCATCCTGGTCGCGGACACGATCCCCGGCTTTCAGCCCACAGTTCAGGTTATAGGTAATGAGCCGGTGAGTCGCTTCAAAAAAGCGCTGATCATCGGAGTTGATTGGAGCTCCTGTGAGTGGGCTGATATTGGCTGTCAATGTGCCACCATCGGTGAAGGTGGTCTGTTTTTGGTGGGTACGCGGGTTTTGGGTAGATTGCGGATGAAGGAGCGTATAGACCTGCATCTGCGTGGCCAGGCTCATCTGACAATCACCCGCCGATCCAGCTGTAAAGCAATCAAGATATCTTGGGGGATGCCCTGCACATAGGTTGTGGATGCACCGCCCACGGACTCAGACGAGATCCCGTTACCGCCCTGGATCATAAGAGCGAACTCGCGAGCTGCCCACTTGGTATGAGCCAGCCAGGATGATGCCTTGAACCCGGTATCTTTGTGGCAGTAGGCTTTGATTTGCGCAGCAGTCGCGAGCGTGAGTCTGGCCACAATTTCATCCTTACCAGTGGCGGCTGGGCCGATATAGGCCATGACCTCCTCGGGCGTAGCCAGTCCGTCCATGGGATCACCTCCTGTTGGTGCAAAACCGCCCCGGAGGGCGTCCGGGGCGGTGGTCGATTAGTTTAACCGATCAGATCATCAGGCCGGCACCGGCACGTCGTAAACGACCTGGCAAGCAGCCGTATCGGCGGGTTTGCCGTCGAAGCGCTCATCGGCGCGGGTGTCGGTGGTGCCGCTGGTGAAGGCCGTGCCGCCGACGTTGGTCGTCAGCATCGTGATCTGGCGGCGGTCGAACATGTAGTAGGCCTTCAGCCAGTCGCCGATGGCGATCTGCGTCTTGGCAGTCGCGGTCGGGATCTCGTCGAAGATCTTCACCGGCTTGCCGAAGATCATGAGCTCGCCGGGCTCGCGGGGGTTGGGCACGAAGATCGGCATCCCGTTGACGTCTTTGACCAGGCCGACCGCCATCATGCCATCCGTGGACATGAGCCACGCGGCCTTCGCCTTGTAGGCAGCCTTCAGCTTGGCGAACGGCTTCCACAGGTTGTCATAGGTCAACCCCTCAGCCGTTGCGGCGGAGCGGGTAAACCCGGTGCCGGTGGCTTTGAAAATGCCCAACGGGTTGTTGTCATCGCCCACGCCGGTGAAAACCTGCGTGTTTTCCGTCACCCTGCCGGCGTCGGCAAATTCGTCCAGGACGAACTGGCCCACATCCAGCGCGGCGTCCTCCACCAGCTCGTTGGTCGCGGGAATAATCGCGCCGTATTTGTGAACCTTGAACGTGACCTTGCCGAAGGTGGCGCCCGCATCTCCATAGGAACCGGTGGCGTCCACGTTGGCCAGCGTCGCGCCGGTCAGGCGCTTGGGCACACTGCCAGACAGCGTGGTGACCGGCAGTACGCGAACGATGTCACGGACGCTGTTGCCGCCGGTCACAGCGCCGATCAGCTCGGCAAAGACCTCCTGCGGGACGATGTACCCGCCCGCCTCGTCGGTGCCCTCGCTGAGTGCCTTCAGAGTGGTGGCGTCGCCCTTGCGCATGGCGATGACCATCTTGCCGATGTGGGAGACGGCTTCCTTGTCATGGGCGGCAGCGCCAAGCGCATTGCCGAAGCCCTTGCCGGCCAACCCGTACTTGCGCTGCGGGGGGAAGTACTTGGCCTCGACGGCGGCCATGAACTTGTCTAGTGAGATCTGGCTTTCATCCAGTTGCTGCTTCACGACGCCGGTAAACAGCGTCAGCAGTTCCTTACGGGTGTTCTCATCCATCATAATGGGCATTGGAACTCTTTCCTCCTTCGTTTATTGGATGCCGAATACATCCTTCATCATCTTCACCGGGTCGATTGAGTCGTTCACGGGCTCGCCGGTGTCGCCGGGCGCGTCCGGATCAGTCGGGTTGGTTTCGTCGGGTTGGTCATCGTCTTCGTTATCCAGCACCTGTTGAAGGAGCGTCCGGACTTCGGTCATTTGCTGCTGTAAGGTTGCCTCAGCCTCTTCCAGCATGCCAATGGCCTGTGTGATCAGATCGCGATTTGCCTTGCTGATTGCCGCGCCGATCTTCAGCTTGGCACTCTTGAGGGCGCGGGGATTGCACGGCACAGGCACCACGCTATACTCCAGCAGCTCCTGCTTCGTAAAATGGTAGCCCTGGTTCTTGGGTTTGGCCTCATACTCCAGGGCCATGAAGCCCACGCTGAAGGCCCGCATGAAGCCGCCCTTGTACAGCTCAAAATAGAGCTTGCCGCGCTCGGTCGGCGCAAACTGGGTCTTGGCACGGAGTTGGTTGCCCTGCTTGTACACCTCCACGGCTTTGCCGATGGGCGGTGCGCCATAGTCATGAATGTCCAGCACGACCGGATTGGCCATGAAGTTGTCCAGATCCCATCCATCCAGGCTGATGTCGTCATTGACACGGTCTGGCTGATCATCGCTGATACAGTGGTCGATAATCATCTGGTCATCATCCAGAACCTTGATGTCCGAACCAAAAACAACTTTGTCAAGCCGTCTTTGTTTAAGTGTTTGTGGCAAAGTATCACCTCCTCTCTATTCGATCACTGGTAGTAGAGTGCAGCGGCAGTTACAGTCCTCACCGGCAAGACCGATATTTCCAGGCGCAGGACCTGCGCCGCCACCCACCATGAAATCTTCATTGACCCCCACAACCTGGCCGTTGGCCTCCATATGTGTGTCCCGCGTGCGCTCGTCAATGGCTGTCAACCACTCCTTGCGCTGCACGACGCCGCTCTGCTTATATGCCGCCAGCGTGCCGGCGTTGGAGCTGCCGATAACCTCGGTGCGCACGATGGTATTCAGGCGTCGCTCCGTGGAGTCGCCGAAGTATTCTCGGATGCTTTCTTTGATCTTCTCTAAGCTGCTGCCTTCAGCCTCGCCAGAGCGGATCAGCTCGCGGATGGCGTCGCGAGTGGTTTCGTTAATGCCGCCGATTTGCCTGGCCACATAACTATTGATCCAGCGTTCCACCTCAGGATTGCGAAGGTCAAACTCCAGACCCATGCCGCTCTCATCAAAGAATGTCTGCGCCGATTCCCCGAAGATGCGTTCAATAATGGGCAAGATACCTGATGTCATGCGCCTGAGCTCCTCCGTGGAACTGAAGAAATCCAGCAGGCTGCCCAGGTCGATATCTTTGACAGGCGTTACAGTATCAAGAAGGATACCGTCAAGAGGATGGGGACCGGGACCGTTCAGTGTTTTCGGCGTTTCATCCAGCAGGCGCAGGATCTCCTTTAGCTGCCGGTCCATCTGCCGACGCCAGGCGGGGCGAAGCTGGCGCTCGTTCTCGGTGGCTTTGACAACAAATGCTCGCCAATAGGCCTCTTTATCTAGAGTTTTAACCCATGTTTTAACAGCATTAAAACGGTGTTTAATCACCTTGCTGCGTGGGATCAGCTGGATTGCTTTTCCACCATCAGATAATGTGCCTCCTTCACCCATAGGCACCTGAGAATAGGGGATATAGATCACGTCGCCACCTTCCAGCGGTTCCATGCCCTGCTGCTCGCGGATCTCATTGGTGGTAAGCCACTTGTTATGGCCTTCTCTCCAGCCCTTGAGCAGCAGTTCCCGGTTCTCTGGGGTGGGATCATCAAAACTGATCTCCAGGCTGTCGTCGCCGAACATAGGGAGGTAGGAGAAATTCAGGTCATCCTGTTGCCCATCCAGCAACGGTTTCACTGTCCAGCGGGCAAAGATGTACTCGGCGCTCTCGGAATTGGCCCTGTTGACATCTTCGACGATGCCCAGAATGGGCTTAGGTGTGCCAAAAATGGAAAGGATGGCGTCGCGGGTCAGCGTCTGCAGCCCAGAAAAGTCCATGTCCTTGGGGTTGACGCTGATCTGCTTGTAGCTGCCGACCTCAAGCATTCCGACCTTGTGGGCGTTGTTGACGCCGGCATGACTTTCGTTCCAATGCTTGACAATGGTTTCGTATTCCTCTTCATCCAGCACTTCTTTAAATTCGATCAGCGCATCCGGTCGTGCGGAATTGTAGAAGAACTTTTTGTTCCAGTCCTTGGCATACCGGTTCGAATCCAGATCCGTCGCAGCAGCCTGGGCTGGGCCGATGCCACGATAGGGGTTCGCCGGGTCTGGGTAAAATAAATGCACGACGTCTGTGGCATCAATCGGGATTCTCTCGCTGCCAGATTTGTAAACCCATGCCTTGATGTGGTCTTCCTTATCGGGCACCGCGACCATGTATGCCGGATTTACAGGCCAGATCTCCCATGGCCTCCCGGCACGGTCACGTTCGACCACCCAGAACGCTTCGCCGGTGAGATCCATATAGATCTGCGTTAGCAGCCTGAGCTTGTATCCGGTCAAAAATGGGTTGGGCTTTCTAAGCAGCCGGAGCGCTGGGTGATCGAAGATCTCCGTTTGGTTTGACTTGGCATCCAGCTTGTATAGGTGCATGGCAGTGCTGGCCACAGCAGCGGCGCGGGTAGACACACAGGCATACAGCCAGCCGATCTGTCCATATGCCTTTACGTACTCGGTGGCACTCATGGTCGGCGGCACTTCGTTGTATGCCGCCATCGGGCCGGAGTATTTCTTGCCGACGCCGTGCAGCAGGCCACGGGCTGCCGCGACGCGCACCTTGTCAAAGAACCTTATCAAAAAATCACCCCATTAAGGCTCTGTAGCCAAATTTCATCTTTCGTCGGCCTGCACCGTTCTGCACAAGCTCCGCAAGCCCGGTTGTTCCGTCCGGGGCATCGTCGTGCGGGTTTTTGCCTTTGCGTTGATACCTGGTCATCGCTTCATAATAAGCTGGCCAGCGTTTTGCCCAATCGACTGGGAAATAAATATGTGTTGAAATGTAGAAGGCAGCAACCTGGATGCGGGCCACCTTGTTTTCACTTTGATGGAACCACTCCACACGGACTTTCCGGGTTTTATGGTTTTCCCAGAGCAATCGTTCAACTGACCTGGCAAAGCCTTTGCCGCCGTTATTGCTCTCAATCTTGGCATACTCAACGTTATGCCTTGCCAGCATGGCAGCCGTCAGCGGCTCGGTTACTTCCATGGGTTCATCGCTGTAGATCAAGTCCAGCACCCACGCCTCGCCCTTGTAGACACCGGCAGTCAGGCTGCAAAGAAAGTCTGCGCCTTCGTCGGCGGTGTCGGTGTAGCTGACGATCTTTTCAAACAGCGGGCGGCCTTGATCATCACGAGGGATATCGGTATATGTGGCAAAACTCTCATACAGGCGGCCCTTTTTGTCCATCGGTTTGCCGTTGTAGTTGGCATCGAAGATCTCCGGGCTGATGAGCTTCTTTTTGCTCATATACGATTCCCAGCTCAGCAGCTTGGGGCATAGCGTTGTTTCTGTTGCCTCGTCGGCGCAGGCTGGCATGTTGATCTCCAGCCAGTTCGGCCCATCCTCGCTGGCCAGGATTCGCCCGACCAGGTCTTTGGTGCTCCACCTGGTCATGACGATGATCTGGATAGCATCCTCCTCGAGGCGGCTGAGGAATGTGTCGGTATACCAGCTGTACTGATTATCCAGGGTGGCTTCATTGGCAGCCTCAATGT
>JAEYYW010000098.1 GCA_023428265.1 Bacillota bacterium
CAATAGCTCTTTGCTCAGCTTCCAGTTCTTTTCTTTTTTCTTTAATGAAGACAATTTTCTCGTTCAATGAATCCAGTTCTACATAAGCAATAGGTGCATTACCAGCCTGAGAAACAGAATTAGAACCCACTACAGTTTTAACAACCGGGGTGGTTTGTTTATTGCCGGTAAATACATAATAATAAAGGAACCCAACTGCAAGGATCAATACAACATTTAAAATTGTAGAAAAATTCTTCATGATAAGTTTTTTGATGGCTGGCAAGATAAGACCTTTGTTTTAACCTGCAAAAGCCGGTTTAATTTTTAAATATGGTTTAACTTAATAACGGCACTACTATTGCAAAACATTTTAGTTAATTTGTAATTATATTTTCTATTAAACTGTTTTTTACATGAACCTGGATAAAGTATTTGCCAATAATGAAAAATGGATAGCAGAAAGACTACAAAATGATCCCCACTATTTTGAGCATTTGAGTAAGGGGCAAAGTCCTGACATCTTATATATTGGCTGCTCCGACAGCAGAGTTACCGCAGAAGATCTGATGGGTGTGGAACCTGGTGAGGCTTTTGTTCATCGCAATATTGCTAATATGGTAATAAGTATCGACCTTAATATGATGTCGGTACTAAACTATGCCGTAAGGCATCTAAAAGTGCATCATGTGGTGGTGTGTGGCCACTATAATTGCGGTGGTGTAAAGGCTGCTATGCAGGCCCAGGACCTGGGTATACTTAACCCATGGTTAAGAAATATAAGGGATGTATATCGCCTACATAAAGTAGAACTGAATACCATTGTCAATGAAGAAGACCGCTATAACAGGCTCGTAGAATTAAATGTGCAAGAACAATGCATAAACCTTTTGAAAACCGCAGCAGTACAGGATGCTATTAAACACCGCAATTTACAGGTGCATGGCTGGGTATTTGATATTAGCACGGGCAAATTAATTGATCTGAAACTGGATGTAGACCATTTGTTAAAAGATATTATGGAGATATACGATTTGGGTGATTAATCCTTATCACAACCACATTGGCATTATTTTTTGGATTAAATGAGTAATCAATTAATCTAAAATTTTATACAATGAAGTCAATACAAGTTTTATTGTTACTCACACTTACCCTCCTCTTTAATTTTTCTTATGGCCAGATAACAAGCGTTCCGCAATCTGCAAAAGATGCTTTTGCAAAACAATATCCCACCGCAGATGATGTTGAATGGAAAAATGAAATGCTCATTTTATCTTGAATGGCGAAAGAATGAATGCCGAATACAGCAATAAAGGTATTTGGAAAAACACTTATCAGCAGATAGTGTATGAGAATTTGCCTTCAGCAGTGCAGGATGGTTTTACTAAAAGCAAATATGCAGACAGGGAAGTAACGGATGTAAAGAAGATATATTACCCTGCTGATGTTATTCAATTCCGCATAAAAGTAGAAAAGAATGACCTGCAGAAAAAATACCTGTACTTTGACACATCAGGTAAGTTATTAAGAGATGCCAATACACTATAAAAAGAGCAGCTAGTAAGCTGCTCTTTTTGCGATTATAATGTTATGTCGAATTGTCCTTCAGTAATATTTTTAGTTGTCACCGATGATCCGCCAGATGTAGCAGTAAAACTAAAGGTTCCCTTTATTCGTCCACCGGAATGATCAGAAATAATTATTGATCCACTTCCTGACACCATACTTGCTGACCAGGTACCTATTGGAGATGTAGTGCTGTATGTTGCAAATACTGATCCTGAAGCAATATTGAATGTTGCAGGGCCATTATAAGAAGGTATAACAATACTTATTTGTTCTCCGGCTTTTGCACCCGTTAATGAAAGTGCCCCGTTTGAATTAAATGCCTGTACACCAAGTGTGGAATTAAAACTTACCCCATCAACCTTAGCGGTTAATGTGCCTTCTCCCAAACCAGATCCATTATTATCGTCTTTGGAACAACTGCTTAGTATTAATGTAAAAAAGAGTAGCGTTACGAGGGTTTGAATTGACTTCATAAATAGAATTTGGTTTATATAAAATTATTTATGTAAACATATTGAAATAAACCAAGTGCTATGCATTTATATATAAATGTTTTTATAAAAAAAGCCCCGCTGATCAGCGGGGCTTCCTGTATTCATTCATGATACTATTCTTCATCATCGAAGCTCATTGCTTCTTTGGTAGTCATCAACAATTCATATTCTTCTTTGCTACCTACAATCATGTTTTCAAACTCACGCAAACCTGTACCAGCAGGAATATGGTGACCAGTGATAACATTCTCTTTCAGGCCAAGCATTTCATCTGTTTTACCTTGTATAGCGGCAGATGACAAAACTTTGGTTGTTTCCTGGAACGAAGCAGCAGATATCCAGCTATGGGTACCCAACGATGCTTTTGTAATACCTAACAACAACGGTGATGAAGTTGCAGGTTTAGCATCACGGAACTCAACGAGCTTCTTATCTGCACGACGAAGAATAGAGTTTTCTTCTCTTACATCACGCAGGGTAACAATCTGGCCGGTGCGGAGTTTGGTACTATCGCCATGATCTGTAACAACTTTTTTATCGAAGATATAGTCGTTCTCTGCATTAAAGTCCATACGATCTTCTGTATCTCCTTCAAGGAATTTGGTATCACCGGCATCCTCAATGG
>JAEYYW010000112.1 GCA_023428265.1 Bacillota bacterium
GGTCCCATTTGTTGACCAGCAGCACAGCCGGCTTGCCCGACTCCTGCACGTATCCGGCAATCTTGGCGTCCTGCTCGCTCACGCCGGCCTCGGCATCCACCATCAGCAGTGCCACATCGCTGCGGCGCACGGCTGACAAAGCCCTGATTACCGAGAAGCGTTCCAGAGACTCCTGCTCAATGCGCGACTTGCGGCGGATGCCTGCGGTGTCGATGATGACATATGGCCTGCCCTCATGGGTAAACGCCGTATCGATGGCATCACGGGTGGTGCCCGGCACGTCGCTGACGATGGTGCGATCCTCACCGAGGATCTTGTTTACCAACGAGGATTTGCCGGCGTTTGGCTTGCCAACCACCGCGATCCTGACGGCTCCTGACCCTTCCCCATCGTCTTCCACGGCCTCAACCCCGCGGATCACGGCATCCAGCACATCCCCGGTGCCAAGGCCGTGCACGGAGGAAATGGCCATTGGCTCGCCAATGCCAAGCTCATAAAACTCATACATCGCCTCTTCTCTTGAGGCGTTGTCCACTTTGTTTACGACCAACAGCACAGGCTTGTTGATCCGGCGCAAATAGTCTGCCACATCATGGTCTTCGCCGGTGAGCCCTTCCCTGCCATCCACAAAAAACAGGATCAGATCGGCAGTCTCAGCGGCCAATTGGGCCTGGGTGCGCATCTGGCGCTTGATCAGGTCTTCGCTTTCCATTTCAATGCCGCCGGTGTCCACCAGCGTGAATCGTTGGCCCAACCACTCGGCGTCGGCATAGATCCTGTCACGGGTTACACCGGGCACATCCTCCACAATGGAGATCTGCCGGCCGATGATGCGGTTAAAGAACGTCGACTTTCCGACGTTTGGTCTGCCCACGATCGCCACGATCGGTTTCCTAGACAATTGGTTCCTCCAAACCGCAGGCTGCAAATGCCAGCGCAGCCCCGTCGCAGGCCACAGCCCGCACGGGGGTATTGATTTTTTGAGACAATTCAGACACGGTCATCCCATCCAGGAAGATATCCTCGCCGCTTTTCAGCGCTACCTGAGGCACAAGCAATTCATCACCCAACGCATTACCGGCGGTTGCGTGCGCGATATCCGCACCGCACAACAGACCGGCTACCGTAATCTGAGGGCCAAAGAGCCGGTTCATCACCTTCAGCACGCGGACATGAAGGCCGGAAACCTCACTTTCGAGCTCCAAAGCAAGTTTCTCCATGAGCCCAAACGCTGATACACCCGTCGCGATGGTGACAGTCCTGGGCTGCGCCAGGCGCTGCGGCAGTTCAGCTTTTGCCCACTCAAACTCGTCAAGCAACCCACTGATGAGCCCGACACCATTTGCCAATTGCGGCGTGTGCTCACCATCATGATACCGCATGGGCAGAAGACCGGCCCGCTCCACCATTTCATCGGAAGCAAACGCAAACCGGACGCCTCTATCAGCAAGGCATTTCTCAGCGAACCCATGAACGATTCCGACTGCCGCCAACGCTTCCTGCCGCCCGACAGGCTTGAGGTCTGCCAACCCGGCGCGGTGGCCGGTCAGGCCAACGGGCACCACAGCCACAGTCCGCACAGCGGGGTTCAGGCTGTAAAGATCAGAAAGCGTGCGCCGCAGCACATCGCCGTCATTGCGCCCGGGCACGAGCACAACTTGGCAATGAAGCGATATACCCGCATCAACCAGCCGGGCAAGCTGCTCCATAACCTTGCCGGCATTGCGATTGCCCATCATGGAAGCCCGCACATTGGGATCGGTGGCATGCACCGATACATAGAGCGGCGACGGCGCCCTCCGGCACAGCCGTTCAAACTCACGCTCCGAAAGGTTGGTCAGCGTGATGTAGTTGCCAAACAAAACGCTGTAGCGCCAGTCATCGTCTTTCAGATAAAGGCTTTCCCGCATGCCGCAGGGCATCTGGTCCACAAAGCAAAACTCACAGTGATTGGCACAGCGCCGTTCGTCAGGATATAAGCCCTCAAGTTCCAGGCCAATCGGTTCTTCGGCACTTTTTCGGATCACATAGGTTTGCTGATTGCCGCCAGCGTCAACGGCAATCTCTAGCTCCGATTGAGCGGAAAACCAGTTATAGTCCACAAAATCCAGCACCGGCTCACCACAAATGGCGGCAAGGATGCCCCCGGACTTAACGCCCGCTTTTTTTGCCGGCCCATAAACGCCGGTGATGCGTAAACCCATACTTTTCCGCCTGTGTCAGAGTAAATATATTATCATGGAAAGCACCTCCAAAGTCAAGGCGGCTGCATTGCATGGTTAGCATGCCAAACAATATGCTTCATGACGCCATGCCCCGCACACCTGCACAGCCAACAATCATTTGACTTTACCTGGTTGCTACTATATCATACCAATGACAAAAACATGGAGTGATTGGATGAACGTTGTCATCATGATCCCCTCTCTCAATCCGGATGAAATGCTGCTGCGGGTTGTGGACAGCATCCGGAAAGAGGGCTTTAAGCGTTTCCTGATCGTCAATGACGGAAGCAAGCCCGATTGTCTGCCGATTTTCGATGAGCTGGAGCGTTCGGGCTGTATCGTGATTCATCATGCGGTCAATCTGGGCAAGGGCCGCGCGTTGAAGACGGGCTTCAACCACGCGATGAAATATCTGGCCGACGCCGCCGGCGTGATCACCTGTGACGCGGACGGCCAGCACGAACCGTCGGCGATCCGCAATGTTGCGGAAACATTGCTTGCCCACCCTGACCATGTGGTTTTGGGCGTGCGGAAGTTCTTTGAGGCGAAGGTGCCGGTGCTGAACCTGTTTGGCAACACAATCACCCGCCTGGCGTTCGCACTGCTGACGGGGCTTGGCTTTGGCGACACACAATGCGGCCTGAGGGCATTCCCGATGCAGGCGCTGCCGGCATTCATGGAGACCATGGGCGAGCGTTTTGAGTTTGAAAACGTGATGCTGCTGGATCTTCGCACGAAACACATCAACTATATTGAGGTGCCGATGCGTGCCGTGTATGAAACGGTGCAGAATGGCAAGCTCTCCCATTTCAACAAGCTGCTGGACCCCATCCGTATCTATAAAAAATTGTTGGGCTTCGCTGCCGCGCCCATTGTGTGCGGTTTGCTGGCATCGGCCCTGTTCATGATCCTGGTGCCGTATGCCACTGATGTGAACGCGGTGACCTGGACTGCCGGTGTGTCGGCAGTTGCCGGGCTGCTCCTGCTATGGCTGGCCGCCCCCGCCCGCCGCGCCGCGGTGTCTGCAGCGATGACCATCGGAATTACAGCGCTTTGCACCGGCCTTGTGTGGTTGCTGCACAGCGTGCTTGGCCTTCCGCCCATCGGCGCATGGTGGCTGATGGCTGTTCCGGTGGGACCCCTGGCATACAGCATTTGGCTGCATGCGCGCTTTGGCCGGAAGCCCACCCGCTTAAAAATGTAGCCAATCACTATTTTGCATACAGGATGCTGTCAGCCGGGTTCTCTTTGCCCTCAACGCGCCAGAATCCGGCTTTTTCCAACACCCGCCGGGATGGATAATTTTCAGTTCGAACCAATCCAAACAGCCGATCACTTGCGAATATCTGCTTTGCCCAATCGGAAAATGCTTCCACGGCTTCAGTGGCATATCCCCTGTTCTGATGGCACCGTCCGATTGCGTATCCAATCTCAAGGCCCTGGGCAATGGAGCTTACTCCCACATGGCCGATCAAGCTGCCGGTCTTTTTTTCTTCGATCGCCAGCACATAGGGAAGCTCTTTTCCTTCATATCGGGAGATCAAGTATTCTAAAACACCTTCCGCTTCCTGAAGCGTTGCGTAAACCTGATCGGGCAGCCAGCGCCGATACGCTTTTTCGCCGCTCAGAAGCCTTATTTCCTTGGCATCCTCCATCAGAAAATGACGCAGAACAAGCCGTGGTGTTTCCAGCAAATGCAACTCTTCCTCTCCCCCGTTCATCATGCCTGGATAAAGAAAAGGCGCCGCTTGCCAGCGGCGCACTGTGAGGGCCTCTTACTAAAACTTCTTGGTAGAGTAGTCCCGGAATGGCTGCACCGGATTGATCAACATGTATTTGTCATAATCTTCCAAGGCTTTGCCGGTGCCAATGGCCACACAGGAAACAGCGTCTTCGGCCACATAGCATGGCACTCTGGTGTGCTGCTGGATGCGGATATCCAGGCCATAAAGCAACGAACCGCCGCCGGTCATCACGATGCCGTGATCATAAATATCGGCGGAAAGCTCCGGCGGTGTGCGCTCCAGCACGCTGTGCACAGCCTCGAGCACGGCCTGCACCGTCTCCTCCAGCGCCTCCACCATTTCATCGGCGCTGATTGTGAGCGTCTTGGGCAGCCCGGAAATGAGGTTGCGGCCGGTGACTTCCATGTATTGCGGCTCCTTGCGCTGATAGGCCGAGCCAATGTTGATCTTCATATCTTCCGCTGTGCGCTCACCGATCAGCAGATTGTGCTTTTTGCGCATATAGCGGACAATCGCATCATCGAATTTGTCGCCTGCCACCTTGATGGACTCCGAAACAACCGCTCCGCCCAGTGAAATCACCGCGATGTCCGTGGTGCCGCCGCCAATGTCCACGATCATGCTGCCATATGGCTTGCTGATGTCAATGCCGGCGCCGATTGCTGCCGCGATGGGCTCCTCAATCAGAAAGGTCTTGCTGGCGCCGGCGTCCAGCGTGGCTTCCTTCACAGAACGCTTCTCCACCTCTGTGACACCGCTGGGCACGCAGACCATGACCCGCGGCTTGAAGAACAGCCTGCGGCCCACAACCTTGTTCAGGAAGTGCCGGAGCATCATTTCGGTATAGCCATAATCGGATATCACACCCTCGCGCAGGGGGCGCACAGCCACAATGTTGCCCGGTGTGCGGCCAAGCATCCTGCGGGCGTCTTCCCCGACGGCCAACAGGCGGCCGTTTGTCTTGTCCACCGCGACCACCGACGGCTCGCGAAGCACGATGCCCCTGCCCTTTACATAGACCAGTACGCTGGCTGTGCCAAGGTCAATTCCGATATCCTGGACACCCCACATATATTCACATACCTCATTTCTGTATACAACCGGCTGTGATCAAATAAATATACTACTAATCTATTCTAATCTTTCACCGATTGCTCGTCAATCCAAATTCATGATAACATGCGGAAATTCTCTTTTGGCCCGGCATTGCAGCCGGGCCAAAAGAGGCGCTTTCAAATCATCATTTTGTGATAAAGTATGGTTCCGGGTTTTTGGGTGCGTCTTTCACCCAAACCTCGAAATGCAGATGCGGATCTTCCGTAGCTTCACAGGAAGCAGTGTTGCCGATCTGGCCGATCAATTCACCGGCCTCGATCGCGTCGCCTTTCTTGACAGTTGTCGTGTTGACAAGCCCCGCGTAGATGCACATGATGTCACGGTCACACTTGATCTTCACACAATTTCCGAGCAGCGGATCCTTATAAGTGTTCTCAACAGTGCCCTTGATTGCAGCGACAACGTCATCGCCAATCTTTCCGGAGATGTCGACGCCGAAATGCGTGGACCATTGATTGAGTGTTTTCATAAAGACAAGATTGTCATAGGCAAACTTCTTGGTGATGTTGCCCTTGACCGGCTTGATCATGTCTGGCATCAGCTTGGCAGCTGCAGACGCCTGGGGCGACGGCATGGCGGATTTGATCGCGTCAACCAGGCTTTGCGACTGGTCATTGCCTGCAGGAGCCGCTTTTGTTGCGGTGGGCTTCGGCGACTGCGTGGGGTTGGTGCCCATCAGGTTGCCATCTGTGAGCAGCCATGTTCCGGCAACAATTACGGCGCAAGCAAACAAGGCAACCGCAATGCCGTATTTGTTCATCATCTTCTTCATGCGACCCCGCCGCCCATCATTGCTCTTTTTTTCATTCGATTTGTTTTCCATCTTCATACCTCCTGTGGTGTATTATTTCCACAATCGGCATGAAAATACGGATCATGAAGGATTTTCTTCAATTTTTCTCTCGGCTT
>JAEYYW010000141.1 GCA_023428265.1 Bacillota bacterium
CGGCAAGCCAAGCATTCCCGGTGCACACCTCGGTGTGCACAGCCAGCATGACGCTGGCGAGGGAATGCGCAGGACATCGCCGGACTCCATGTGAAACACCTCGTGAGAACCACGAGGTGTTTTGCTATATCTACTAGAATCTGAAGGGTAGACAGGCAAAGGGCAGGACGCCCCAAGCCAAGCAAGCCGGGCTATGCCTGAAAGGCATGGCCAGCTTGCCAGGATGCAAGCGAGGCGCTGCGCAGGCATAGGGCAGGACGCCCCAAGCGAAGCTTCACCGGCGTACACCGAAGGTGTATGCAGCCAGCATGATGCTGGCGAGGTGAAGCGCACGACAAGCCGCAGGATGGCATGAGATGAGCTCTGAGTGCGCATCTTATTGACAACAAAACTCTCTGATGATACCGTCTATAAAGAAATAGATAGCATTTTATATTGCATTCATCACAGGAGACATTGAATGAACTTCTTCGTATTGAAAAAGATGAGATGGATTCTGGTATTCGTTGGATTGAATACCGTTCTGTTTTTCATATCCAGAGGCGATGCAACCAGTTTAAAGAGTATTGTTTTCTCCTCCATGCCATTCTCGCTGGTCCTGACATCATTTTTGCATTTCGGGTTTCGTCATTTCTTTTCAAACATGTATGCTGCATTTGTGTTCGGTGGCTTGCTATGCAACAGCATGTCTGACCGCAAGGCGAACGGACTCACCTTGCCGATCCTGTTTGTGATTGCAAGCGTGGTTACGGGAATTGTGCCCTTCTATCTGCAGCCCGATGCATATACGGCCGGTGCGAGCGGAACCGTGTATGCCCTGGAGGCATATGTGTTTGTAATGGCATTTGCCGGAGGCAGCGATCCACTGTCTTTGAGCCTCAGACAGCAAAGCAGATGGTTGATCCTCAACGCGGTAATCGCTGTGATATGGTCATTCAACCCCAAAGTCTCTTTGATCAGTCATTTCACCGGAGCGGTGGTTGGCGCAATCATCGCTTTGATTGATCTGCAAAGGCGCAGGAGCACAAAAAGGCATAACGACAACCTAAGAGAAAGTGCACCGGATCCTTTACCGGATCGATGAACACTGCAAACCTGCTCTCACTGGTTTCCTTCTTGTTTGAAATACCTTGTCTGAAATACCCTGAATGATCTCAGGGTGTTTTTTTATGGATGAGCACTGCCCAAATTCTTTTCTCAACCGGGATGATTTCTCTAGCTTTCAGCATGTTTGAGTCTTAACTTACATTTTACACACGTTCAACACTTCAGTAACATTCACAAATTAACCTATACACAGAAAGAATGAAAAGGAAGGTACAAGAACATGAAAAAACTTTTTGCAATTAGCATTGCAGCTGCGATGGCCATCGCCGTCATAATGACCGGCTGCGCCACCACTGCCCCCACTGCGGCGCCCACACAGGCTCCGACCCAGGCCGCTTCCGACACCCCCGCAGCCGAGCCGCTTTCCGGCAAGCTGAACATTTCCGGCTCCACCTCAATGCTGGAGCTCGTGCAGGAACTGGCCGCGAAGTTCATGGAAGTGAACCAGGGTGTCACCGTGGATGTGCAGGGTGGCGGCTCCGGCGTGGGCCTGCAAAACGTGCTGGACGGCATCAGCGACATTGGCAACTCTTCCAGCTCCCTGAAGGATTCGGATAAAGAAAAAGGCCTTGTCAGCGTGGACATTGCCATGGACGGTGTGGTTGTGATCCTCAACCCCAAAAACCCGGTATCTGACCTGAGCAAAGAGCAGATTGTGAAAATTTTCAAAGGTGAGATCACCAACTGGAAAGAGGTCGGCGGCGCCGATCATGCGATTACAGTTGTCAACCGTGAGGCATCCTCTGGCACCCGGGAAGCCATGGGCAAGCTGTTCGGCCTCTCCGGCAAGAATGCAGAGGGAAAAACCGAAGAATATTTCACCGAGAAGGCTCTTGAGCAGAACAGCACCGGCGGTGTGGTGACCACGGTGGCAGGCGACGAGTTCGCTATCGGCTACATCTCTGTGGGCTCCGTTGTGGACACCGTCAAACCTCTGGCGGTGGATGGCGTTGCTGCCAGCAGGGCAGCCATCCTTGATGACACCTATCAGTACTGGAGGCCCTTTGTGATGGTTACCAAGGGTGAGGCGCAGGGCCTTGCAAAGGCGTTCATCGAGTGGTGCATTCACGATCCGGCCGCGCATGAAGTCGTCAACGAGAAATATATCCCAATCGCCGAGAAGAAGTAAGAAACGCGTTGCGATCCCCAAGGGTGAAGCCTTTGGGGATCGCGATATCACAATGAGGTGATACCATGGGCATGGAATCCCAAGTGGCGGTCAAGCCGGCAAAGCGCAAAAAGGAGCGGCACCCGATACAAAGATCGGTGGAAGCGGTGTTTTTTCTGTGCGCGCTGGTCTCAGTCTTTGCCATTGCCACAATGACGATCTATATCATCGCCTCCGGCACGCCCGCGATCTTTAAGATCGGGCCGCTGGAGTTTCTGTTTGGCCCGAAGTGGAAGCCTGCGGAAGAGAAGTTCGGCATCCTTCCGATGGTGATCACTTCGCTGGCAGCCACATCGCTGTCTGTTGCCATCGGCTCCCTGATTGGCATTCTGACCGCCGTTTTCCTGGCGGAGCTGGCGCCCAAGTGGCTGTATAACATCGTAAAACCCAGTGTGGAGCTGCTTGCCGGCATTCCGTCGGTGGTCTATGGCTACTTCGGCATGACCA
>JAEYYW010000163.1 GCA_023428265.1 Bacillota bacterium
GGCATCCGCGCCGAAAACGAGGCCGGGGAGGAGTTCTTTGCCTATGGCGGCGACTTCGGAGACCGGCCCAACGACAGCAACTTCTGCATCGACGGCCTCACCACGCCGGAGCACGACCCCCACACCAGCCTGATTGAGCTGAAGAAGGTGCTGCAGCCGGTGAAGGTGGAGGGCCTTGGCGGCGGCCGCATCCGCGTGACCAACCTGAACTTTTTCACCGATCTAACCGGGCTCGACGGCGCGTGGTGGGTCACAATGGACGGCAAGACCATCAAATCCGGCTCGCTGGGCAATCTGGACATTGCCCCCGGCCAATCCCGGGAGATCGACATCCCCGTGGGTGACATGGGCCGCAACGGCGACTGGCAGCTGGAAACGCTTTTCACACTGAAGGCCGACACAGCATGGGCCCGGCAAGGCCACCTGGTGGCCCGCGAGCAGCTGGCACTGAAGGCTGCGGCAAGCATTCCCGCAGACGCCAGCGGCCTGCCGGCCATTGACGTGAGCGTGCTGGAGGGCGACATTTTAGTGAGCGGCCTCAGCTTCACGGCGATGTTTTCTGAAGACACCGGCCGCCTTGAGTGGTATGAGCACAGGGGCCAGCCGGTGGTCTCCGGCCCCATCAAGCCCAACCTGTGGCGGGCCCCCACCGACAACGACAAGCCGATGGTCTCCCTTTGGAAAGAGGCGGGCCTGGATGACCTGCAGAGCCGCGTGGCCGATGTTTCCTATGAGCAGCGCGGCAGCAATGAGTTTGCGCTCACCGCTGAGACGGTGCACGGAGCCTATGGGAAAGACCCGGCCCTCCGGATGACCAGCCGCTACACCGTGTATGGCGACGGAACCATACGCTGCCGCTTTGAGTTCAGGCCCAACCCGAACCTGCCCCACCTGCCCCGTCTGGGCGTGACGATGGAGCTGGAGAGCGATATGGACAGGCTCAAGTGGTATGGCCGGGGGCCCCACGAGAACTACCCGGACAAGAAGACCGCCGCCCACGTCGGCCTCTATTCCGGCACGGTGGCAGAGCAGCATGAGGAATACACCCGCCCGCAGGAAAACGGAGCCAAGTGCGACGTGGCCTGGGCGATGCTGCATGACGCCCGGGGTCTTGGCATGCTCTATGCCGGGCAGCCCGCCTTCAGCTTCAGTGCCCACGATTATTCGGATATGGATCTCACGCTGGCGGAGCACACCTACGAGTTGGAGAGTCAGGAGGCCATCACCCTCAACATCGATTACGCACAGGGCGGCCTTGGTTCTGCCAGCTGCGGCCCCGGCCCGCTGGAGCAATACCAGATAAAGCCCGAGCCGGCGGTGCTGGAATTCGTGATGCGGCCTGCGGTGCATGGGCAGGATGATTTGTTTTTGAAGGCCAGGAGGGTGCCGGAGTAACTGAAAAATACAATTAACACTGGAAATACTTATTAAACAAAGGCAGCGGCATAAGGCCGCTGCCTGTTTTGCTTGCCGGTTGCTGACATGACCTATTCCAGCGGACCATCCGTCGGCTTGGGCTTGTTCTTCTTGTTGTAGGTGTTGCCATTGCAATACACCGGTGCTTTGGGATCCGGCACATAATCGCTGGAACCGATGACAAGCACATCCCCAAGCGGTCTTTGGCCGCCGAAGTCCTCATTGTAACCAGCCCGAAAAAGCTGCTCACCCATAAACACCATCGATGTGGAATGGCCGCCGTCCAGGTTGTAAGCCACAACACAGTTGTTGCTCAGATACAGTTTGGCGAGCCCCTCCAGCGTAAAGCCGCCCAATGCCACAATGCAAATGTAGTGGCCGGGCTCCACCATGCCGATGGAGGAACGCCGGTTGCCGGATCGCAGATTGTGGGAGCGCACCGATTTGTGCACCTTGCCCTCGCTCACAAGGATGGGGCCAAAGGCGAAAGAGTCTTTCACGCCTGACGCCTGAAGCTGCTTGGCTGTTACCTTCCCCGGCTCATAAACTTTGAGCTCCCCGTCAGGCATCACAGCCAACGTTGGAGCTTTCTTTCTGTCATAATAGACCTTACCCAGGCGGATCATCACGCCCTTGTCATTGCCGCGGTGGGCAACAAAATCGGCAGTGATGGCAAAGATTGCCTTGTTTTGCCTTGCGATCAGATACGGCAACACCCGTTTGCTCCCTGCCGGATCCCGGTCGGCGAAGGCTCCCATGGGCAGTGGCCCACGCGTGAAGATTTCAGCCCGCAGATATTTCGCTTTGCCGGCCTTCAGCAGCTCGATTCGGATACTGAGTGACTCATCACGATAAACCCATGGGCCATGATCCGGATCCTGCACAGTCAAATGGGCTCCGCACGGAGAGAAGTGCTCCGCCCAGGGGTCTGGCGTGGGTGTGGGGGCAGGCGTGGGTGTAGGTGATGGAACTGGAGTTGGTGATGAAGTGGGTGTGGGCGTTGGAGATGACAGGGTTGTTGGAGATGGTAAAGGCATAGGGGAAGGAACCGCCGCTTCGGTCTGTCGGGCGGCAGAACTGGGGCGCAAGGCGGCTCCTGACCCGCAGGAACATAAGAAGACAAATACCAACAGCAACGCGGCCATCCGCAGGATGCGCGTTTGAGGCATTTCCCCCACCCCTGTTTACTTGTTATACCCTTTCACCGGATCGTTGACTCCGGGCACCAGGTCAGACTGACCGATTGCGATCAGCTCCGGCAGCGAGCGCTGGCCATAACCAAGCTCATCATTGAAGATCTTGGAGTTGATCTGCTCGCCCATAAACACCATCGTGGAAGACTGGCCGCCATCCAGGTTGTAGGCAAGCTTGCTGCCAAGCTCCAGCTGGATTTCAGCGAGCTGATCCAGCGTAATGTTTCTGCTGATCACGCAGAAGTAGTGGCCGGGCTCCACCATGCCGATGGAGCAGCGGGTGTTGGCTTTGTTCAGAGACTTATAAACTGAGTGCAACTTCATATCAGGATTGACCTTGCCGTCCTTCACAAGCACGGGGCCAAAGCAGAATGTGTCGGTCACGCCCATGTCCAGCAGCTGCTGGGCGGTGACTTCACCCTTTTCAAACACCTTCATGGATCCATCGGGCATAAACGCGAGGGTTTCCCCGTCATTCTTTTCCAGCATGACCTTGCCGTTGCGGATCAGGATGCCCTTTTTCCGGGAGACGCCTTTTGTGAGGGTGTTGTGGTTCCAGTAGTCGGCATTGATCGCAAACACCGATTTGTGCATACGGGCGGTGTACCAGGGCATCTTGACAGTCTTTGGCTTCTCCGGGTTGGCAAAGGCGTTCTGGAAGAGCGGCTTGCGGGTGTAGATCTCAGCCACGAAGTTTTCGCGGTTGTTGCGCATCAGCACGCTGATCGAAACATACAGGTCTTTATCTTTATACAGGTATGTGCCTTTGAGTGTATACGGTTTGGAGACTTCCACCACCGGCGTGTCGCTGAAGAAGCCCGCCCAGGGGTCCGGCGTCGGTGTGGGCTCCGGCGTGGGTGTGGGTGTGGGCTCCGGCGTTGGGGTCGGCGTGGGCTCCGATGTGGGTGTGGGTGTGGGCTCCGGCGTCGGGGCCAAGGTGGGTTCTACAGTGGGTGTGGGAGCGGAACCGCTGCCGCCGGACACCAGTGAGCAGCCGGGCATGGCAAAGAGCATGGCAAAAGCCAGACAGGCCGCCAGGAACACATTGACTATGCCGGAACGCTTGGATCGATTCATGATAGCAAACACCTTTTCTTCATCAGTGTGATAATAATCAGAAAAAAATCTTTCGTGCACACCCTGCGCGCACACCAAGCAATTATAGCAAAGTATCATGAAATCCGCCATCGGGAGATTTCACAAGAATGATTGGAATCTGCCGGATTGTGCCAGCCGCCGCTCCGAAGAAAGGGGAGAACCATCCGGCACATTCCGGCAAAATCACCGGCCAAAAGCGCCGTCGCCGGGGCAATGGCGGCCATTCCCGCCGGATCGCCAACATTCCCCCCGCGCCGTCCGACGAAAACATACTGCCCCTAGTGATATGTTTATATAGGTACATACTATATCTAGCGGGGGCGAGTCGCATGGGAGTGGCGCTGGGGAATGCAGGCTCAAAAATCTGGGCAAAGCTGGAGATGATCAGGCCCGAGCTCATCGCGCTGGGCTGGGCTGCCCTGGGCTTTCTCGCTGGCCGGGTAGAGCTGCTGGATGGGTTGAAGCCATTTGGCGCGGCGCTGGTTGCCGCCGCCGGCGCCGCGGGGCTGCCGGCGCTGCCGGTGGTCATCGGCGTGTGCATCGGCATCATGAGCAAGGGCTTCAGCATCTTCAACGCCGCCGTGCTGGTGCCGCCGCTGCTCACATTCTTTGCGGTCTTTGCCATACAGCGAAGCCACCACTCGCTGAACATGGGCTGGGGCGGGCTGCTGCTGCTGGCCGCCCGGCTGGTCTATCTGCCGCTGCGGCCGCTGCTGCTGTATTACGTGCTGCAATTTGCCATTGAGACGGGCATCGCAATCACGGCCTATTATGCCCTTTATTCCGCTGCCCGCGCCTATGATGAGGGCCGGCCGCTCACGGGGGCCGGCCCTTTGGTGTGCCTGGCAATCTCGGCGGGCGTGTTTCTGGCGGGGCTTCCGATGTTTGGGTGGTTTTCTCTGAAGCACTTCATGGCGATCCTGGTCACGCTGGCTGCCGCTACCGCCGGCGGGGCCACGGCAGGTGCTGCCGGGGGGCTGGCCATCGGCCTTGTGATTGCGCTCTCCGGCGGCAGCGAGATTTTGTTTTCCGGCGCGCTGGGTGTGTGCGGGCTACTGGCAGGCGTTTTTCGGCAACTGAAACGCCTGGGCATGGCCGGCGGGTTCGTGCTGGGCGCGGTGCTGATGAGCGCCTGGGCCACAAACCTGGCGCAGGCCGCCGTGCCCTGGGTGGAGATGCTGCTGGCCTCGGCAATCTTTCTGGCGATCCCAACGCCTGCGTGGCACTGGCTGGAGCTGCGCCTAAACCACGGCAACGCCACAGACGACGCCGCCCGCGAGCTGCGGTTCACCAAAATGCGGGAGACCGTGGTGACCAAAATGCGTGACTTTTCCAAGTGCCTGGACGAGCTGGCGCAGGTGTTTGAGGAGACGGCCAACACCGGCGGCGACAACTGGGAAGATGTGGCCCCGATGCTGGACTCCGTGGCCGCCGAGGTGTGCCAGAAATGCAGCCGCCGGGAGCGGTGCTGGCAGACCGAGTTTCACACCACCTACAGCCATTTCCTTACGGCGCTGGCCGCGCCCGGCAAGCGCAAGGTGCTGCTGGAGAGCGACTTCCCGCAGGAATTTCGCGAAAACTGCCGGCAGTTCTCCGACATTGTGGCGGCACTCCGCAATGCCTGGGGCCTTTTCCGCGTGAAATCCGGTTATCGGCGGCGCATTGACGAAAGCCGGCAATTGGCCGGCAAGCAGCTCAAAGGCGTGTCGCAGGTGATGGAGCGGCTGGCCGCCCAGTTCAACATGCAGATCCGTGCCAACGAAGACCTGGTGCAGCTGGTGCGGGAGACGATGCGGGCCATCGGCGTGCAATGCCGCACGATCAGCGTGCAGGAGGGCAAGGCCTTCGGCTTGTCTGTGAAGATTTCAGTGAAACCCTGCGGCGGCAGGCGGAAATGCAGGGGCTACGAGGAGGCATTGAGCCAGGCGCTGGGGCGGCCCATGCGGCGGGCGGGCACGGCCTGCAACCCCACCGAAAACGCCTGCTATCTGGAATTTACCCAGGCGCGGGCCATGCGGGTGACTTGCAGCGGCGCCCAGCGGCCACGGGAAGGCACCGTGTGCGGCGACGCCTGCATCTGGGACAGTCTGGATGAGAGCAGCTACTTCATCGCGATCTCCGACGGCATGGGCACGGGGGCCAAGGCGGCGCTCCAAAGCCAGGCGACACTGACGCTGCTGCAGCGCTTTTATCAGGCCGGGTTCACCGAAGACGTGATCTATGACACGATCAACCAGGTGCTGCTGCTGCGCTCGGTGGGCGAGACCTTTTCCACCGTGGATCTGTGCCTTTTGAACCTGGTGGATGGCGAAGCCAACTTCATCAAGATCGGAGCGCCGCCCACCTTCCTGCTGCGGAGGGACCAGGTGCTTACAATCTCCTCCCCAACGCTGCCGCTGGGCATTCTGGATGAAGTGACCCCCGGTGTGTCCAAGCGCATTCTGGAGGACGGCGACATCATCGTGATGGTGAGCGACGGCATCACCAACAACGAGGAGACCGACTGGCTGGAGGAGGAGATCAAAAATCTGGCCCATCTGGAGCCCCACCAGCTTTCGCAAAAGCTGATGGACTTCGCTGAGATGCGCTACAACAAAGCCGACGACATGACCGTGGTGGCCGCTCGCGTGCGCCTGCCCCGGCCCGTGGCTGGCATGGAGAAGCATAGCCGGAAAAAGCTGGTGCGGTGGAAGGCGCGGATCGCAGGGAGCGGGGAGTAAAGGGTTTTTACGTGCGGGCGATTCGTGAATCGCCCCTACAGGTGGGTAAGCGAACCGTATGGTTGGGCCTGTACGGGCTGGCCGCACACTACGTACGCGGATCTCCAACACCTTCAGGAGGCGACCCCGACATCGGCCGCCATGCCCCGTGTTTCTGTTTCGCCGTGATTGCTGCAACCGACTGATCAATGCGGCGCATGCGGGTGTCGGGGGTTTTTGCCTCATCGATGTGGTTGAGGTATTCCTTCTTGTGCGACGGCGGAAGGGCTGCGAAGAGCTCCGAGGCTGTCTCGTTGAGGGATAAGGCTGCCTGGAAGTCATCGGGGATGAGAAGATACTCCGATTTGTCATTTGTCATGGCGCTCACCACCAGGTTGAGTATACTCTACTATGTGCAAAGCACATTGAAATTATCGGTGATAATCCGGCACCGGTCTGTGAGCCCGGTATCACATTTGATCACATTGAATCTGGAAATGAGAATACCAGCTGCGGCAGAATGAACTGCATAAACAATATATAAAGCAGCAAGCCTGCGGCAAAGATGACCTTTCTGATAAAGTACTTCTTCGCGAGGGACTTTTTGAAAGTGGTGAATAGATCAAAGATGATGGCAGCGGCCAGAACCAAAATGTGGAGCGCAATGATCATATATGGAAATGCCGATTTGCTTCCCGCATAAAGAGCAAGACTGGAACTACAAAGCGTATAGCCCATACCAAACATAAAGCCAAGCTTAACTAATCCGTAAGCAACATTGACAATCGAACGGAGCGCGCTGTATGGGAATAAGTCATGAAGCATCACTGACTTCTTATATAAAAGCTCTCCGTATTCGCTATTTTGCACGACATCAGCAACCGTCAGAAACGCAACAAAAATCCATAAAACCAAAGCAGTGCTGCTGTAAGCGTCCATCCCTTGTTCCCCTAGATAATCATCGGCCAGAATGGACATCATCCACGCGTCATGAAACTCCGCGCCAAAGTCTGTTTGCCGCAACAGCCCCTCCCGGATGAACCCCGCCTTCTCCAGCACTCGGAGCGACGCCCCATTCTCCGGCATCACCGATGCCTGGATGCGGTGCAGCTGCAGCTCATCAAACCCGAACGCCACCACGGCGCGGACAGCCTCGCTTGCGTAGCCCCTGCCCCAATGCTCCTTACCAAAGTAATAAGAAAGATCCGCCATGGACTTGCGCACAAAACCGCCCAGGTCCACCCTGCCGATCACATTGCCGGTTTCCTTTTCCACCACGCACCAGGTGAGCACCAGCTTGGCCTTGAGGCACCGGCCATTGATGTTATCCACCCATTGGCGCTGTTGTCTTTCATCCTTGGGGAGTTTGATGCCACCAAGCCAGCGCTGCACGTCGGGGCCGGTGAAGAAGGCCATGTAGGAAGGTAGGTCGGCATAGGTGAAGGGGCGGAGGTGGAGCCTTGGGGTTTCGAGGGTGGGGACTTGGCGGAAGAAATCGTGGAAGGGCATAGCCTTGACCCCTTTTCTAGAATCAGATTAGCAGAAGTATGATTATCACTAATGCCCATATACAAAGGCCAGCACCTATTGATACCAGTGTAACCTTGTGTCCTAAGTATTGATTCAGAAACGAAGCAACCAAATTGAACAACCCGATTCCAATCGAAAAGCAACCAATTATTCCGATACTCGCAAGGACAACTTCATGAGTCACAGAACTATCCAAATTGATTCCGATTGCAGACAATACAAAAAACCACGGAACCATCGGTGAAAGAAATGCGGTCATCCCCAAAACAACCAGAAATGGATATAGAATGGGATGTTCCTTCCTAAACTTTTTATCCGAGTTCAAATCGAAATAGTTCATCCAATCATGGGGGAGGCGCTTATTGAGTTTCGGCTTGATTCCAGGCATAAGTGAACTCCGTAAAATCCCTCCTACCGCCCCTGCCGGGGCACCTCCCTCCAAGAGGGAGGCAAGTAAGAGTGAAATTAGCAGTGTCCCCTAGATTATGCCCCCTCCCCCAATGCTCTGGGGGAGGGGGTCGGGGGTGAGGGTTCAAAAGGGGGGATGGCCCTCACAAGGGCCAGGGGGGGATTTATAAGGCTAGATAATAAACCTCCCCAAATCCTTCTCCCCCGCCACCTTCTTCAAGTGCTCATTGACATAAGCACCATCGATGGTCAGGGTGAACTCGGGGTAGTTCCCGCCTGCGTTGAAGGAGATATCCTCCAGCAGGTTCTCCATGATCGTGTGCAGGCGGCGGGCGCCCAGGTTCTCGCTGTTTTCGTTGACCACAAAGGCATAATGCGCCAACGCGTTCAGCGCTTCCTCGTTGAACTCCAGCGCGATGTGATCCACGCTGAGCAAGGCCGTGTATTGCTTGATCAGCGCGTTTTCCGGCTGAGTCAGGATCTTGCGGAAATCCTCCTCGGTGAGGCTGTTGAGCTCCACCTTAATCGGGAAACGCCCCTGCAACTCGGGGATGAGGTCGGTCACCTTGGACACATGGAAGGCACCGGCTGCGATGAAAAGCATGTAGTCGGTCTTCACCGGCCCATACTTGGTGGAAACGGTGCTGCCCTCCACCAGCGGCAGGATGTCGCGCTGCACACCCTCGCGGGAGACGTCCGGCCCCTGCATGTTGCCCCGGCCGGCCACCTTGTCGATCTCGTCGATAAACACGATGCCATGCTGCTCGGCCAGCTGCAGCGCCTCGCTGGTCACTTCGTCCATATCGATGAGCTTCTGGGCTTCCTCCTGCTCAAAAATGCGGCGGGCTTCCGCCACCTTCACGCGGCGCTGCTTGGTGCGCCGGGGCAGCAAGCCACCCATCATGTCCTGCAGATTGATCTCGATGCCGCCGGCGCCGGGCATCAGCTCCATGCCGCCGCCGTTGTCTTCCACCTCGATCTCCACCAGGCTTTCCTCCAGCTTGCCGTTTTTCAGCTGCTCGGCGGTTTCGGCGCGGCGGAGAGCCACTTCGTTGTCCGGCTGCTCCTGCTCCTCCTGGGGTTGGTTGCCCATCAGCATCTCCAGGGGGTTGCGGGTCTTGCGGGGCTTCTTGCCGGGCACCAGCACCTGCAGCAGCCGGTGCTCGGCCTGGCGGCTGGCTTCGCCGCGCACGGCCTCCATCTTGTAGGCCTTCACCATGCGGATGGAGGCCTCCACCAGGTCGCGGATCATGCTGTCCACATCGCGGCCCACATAGCCCACCTCGGTGAACTTCGTGGCCTCCACCTTGATGAAAGGCGCGTTCACGAGCTTTGCAAGGCGCCGGGCGATCTCGGTCTTCCCCACGCCGGTGGGCCCGATCATCAGGATGTTTTTGGGCGTCACTTCATCGCGCAGCTCCTTGGGCAGACGGCTGCGGCGGTAGCGGTTGCGGAGCGCCACGGCCACGGCCCGCTTGGCGGAGTCCTGGCCGATGATGTATTTGTCCAACTCGCCCACAATCTCTTTGGGTGTCAAAACGGCGGGCTGCAACTCTTTCATGCACGCTCACCCACTTCCTCAATCGTAATATGGTCGTTGGTATAGATGCAGATTTCACCGGCGATGCGGATTGCCTTTTCGGCGATCTGCCGGGCATCCAGGTCGGTGTTTTGCTTCAGCGCCTTGGCTGCCGCCAGCGCGTAGCTGCCGCCGGAACCGATGGCGGCGATGCCGTCGTCAGGGTCGATCACCTCGCCACCGCCGGAGATCACCAGCATGTCGGTTTTATCCGCGGCAATCAGCAGCGCCTCCAGCTTGCGCAGCAGCTTGTCACTGCGCCAGTCTTGCGCCAGCTCCACGGCAGCGCGCTTGAGATTGCCGCTGTATTGCTCCAGCTTCGCCTCAAATCGCTCAGCCAGCGTGAACGCGTCGGCCACGCCGCCGGCGAAGCCCACCACCACGCTCTCGTGGTAGAGCCTGCGCACCTTCACGGCGCTCTTCTTCATGATCGTGTTCTGCCCGCTCGTCACCTGCCCGTCACCTGCCACGGCGCACAGGCCGTCTTTTTTCACGGCGACGATCGTTGTTCCCTCAAATGTCATGTTGTTTCCTCCTGCCGGCTCAATTGCCCGGCGATATTGTCGATTTCCTCCAGCGCGCGGCGGGCCATTTCCTGCTTTCTGGCGCGGCTGCCGCCCCGTATCTTTTCCGCCAGCGCCTCCATGATGCCAAAGTTGGCGTTCATCGGCACAAACTCACGGCCCTGATAGTTCCCTTCCGCTACATAATACCCCAAAGAGCCGATCGCCGTGCGCTTTGTAAAATCCAGCGGGGGCAAGCCCTTGAGCCTTCGGGTGAGCGCAATGCCGGCTGTCAGGCCGGATGCCGCCGACTCCACATAGCCCTCCACACCGGTGATCTGGCCGGCGAAGAAAAGCTCCAGCCGGCCCTTCCAGGAAAAGTCCTTTTCCAGCAGCTCCGGCGCGTTCAGAAAGGTGTTGCGGTGCATCACGCCGTAGCGCACAAACTCGGCGCGGGCCAGACCGGGGATCAGCCCAAGCACCCGCTTCTGCTCCGGCCACGCCAGCTGGGTCTGGAAGCCCACAATGTTGTAGTGGGTGCCCTCCGCGTTGTCCTGCCGCAGCTGCACCACGGCAAAGGGGCGGCGGCAGGTGCGCGGGTCGGTGAGGCCGATGGGCTTCATCGGCCCGAAGCGCAGCGTGTCACGGCCCCGCTTGCCCATCACCTCCACCGGCATGCAGCCCTCAAACACCTTGAGATCGCGGTCGATGTCATGCAGGTCGGCGGAGCGGGCGTTCACCAGCTCATTCCAGAACGTATCGTATTCTTCCTCCGTGAGCGGGCAATTGATGTAATCGTTACCCCGGCCCCAGCGGGAAAGCGCAAAAGCGTGATCCATGTCGATGGACTCGCCGGTGACGATGGGGGCCACGGCATCAAAGAAATTCAGCTGCTTTCCGCCGCAGAGCTCGCGGATGGCGTCCGCCATCGCCCCGTCGGTCAATGGCCCGGTGGCTACCACGCAGGGTCCGTCAGGGATGGCCTGCGCTTCCTCATTTACCACAGTAATATTCGGCTCGCGGTGGATGTATTCAGTGATCAGGCCGGAAAACAGATCCCGATCCACCGCCAGGGCCCCGCCGGCCGGCAGGGCCGTGGTGTCTGCTGCGTGCAGGATGAGCGACCCCAACCGGCGCATCTCTTCCTTCAGGATGCCCACGGCATTCTCCAGGCTTGCGCTGCGGAGCGAGTTGCTGCACACAAGCTCGGCATATCCGGCGCCGCTGTGCACACTCTGGAAGCGCTTGGGCTTCATCTCCCACAGCTCCACCTGAATGCCGCTGCGGGCAAGCTGCCAGGCTGCCTCGCACCCGGCCAACCCTGCGCCAAGTACCACCGCCTTCATGCCTGGCCTCCCAGCACATAGACCCGGCCGGGCTTCTGGGCGATCACGCCCTTCAGCTCCAACTCCGCCAGAAGCGCGAAAAGATCGGGCATGGAAAACTGCGTGAGCTCATAAAGCTCGTCAAAGCTCTTCTCCCCTGCCTCCAGCGCGTCGGCCAGCATGCGCTCCTGGAAATTCAGCTGCACCGGCGGCGCGGCCTTTTCCTTCATAGCCATAGGCTTGCGGGGCGTTCTGCCGCCCCAGCCGTAATACTCCAAAACGTCCTCCTCCGATGTCACAACCTCGCAGCCGCTCTTGATCAGCGCGTTGGTGGAAACGCTGGTGCGGCTGGTGATCGTGCCGGGCACGGCAAACACATCCTTGCCCTGCTCCAGCGCGTAGTTCACCGTGATGTTGGTGCCCGACTTCTCTCCGGCCTCCACCACCACAACGCCGCGGGCCATGCCGCTGATGATGCGGTTGCGGGCCGGGAAGTTGCCGGGGGCCGGCTGGGTGCCGGGGATGTATTCCGACACCACCAGGCCGTCGCGGCAAATCTGTTCATAGACATAAGCCTTGTCGGCAGGATAGGGCACATCCACACCATTGCCCAGCACGGCGATCGTGTCGCCCTTCCCCTCCAGCGCACCCAGGTGGGCGCACACGTCGATGCCCTTGGCCATGCCGGAAATCACCAGCACACCGTTCTGCGAAAGCGACCTGGCGATTTTACCGGCCACGTCGCGGCCATAGGGTGTGGGCTCGCGGGTGCCGATCACGGCAATGATTTTATCGTGGCCGAGCAGCTCCAGCCGCCCCTTGCAGTAAAGCACCAGCGGCGGGCCGAACACGTCGAGCAGCTGTTTGGGGTAATGCCGCGAGACTCGGGCAACCGCCGTGATGCCCTTCTTCTCCATATTGGCGAAGAACTTGCCAATGTATTCCTCATTGCAGCTGTCCAGCAGCTGCC
>JAEYYW010000166.1 GCA_023428265.1 Bacillota bacterium
CGTTTGCATCGCAGGCGGCTTGTGAGGCGGTGGCAGGCCACTATGCCAAATACTTCCGCAACAAGATCCTGCTGATGAGGCGCCCCACAAGGATGGCCGCCGAGCACAACATGGGTCTTTTCAATGACAGTTTTGGTGATATGTTTCAGACGGAAGACTATTTCATCAACTGGTTCACCCACGGATATGTTGATTTGCAGACCGGTGTCCAGAATCCTCCCATGCGGGAGTTCTGGAGGAAGGCCCCGTCCGGCGGCGAAGTGGCAAATAACCCCGGGGAGCAGTATTTTACCAATGAAAACATGGAGCGCACATTGCGCCAGCTGAAGCTGAGCCATACGAGCTGGCTGGGCCCGAGCGGTCCGTTCTACAGCACCAGCAGCGAAGTTGCTGTAAACCTTGATGTGGTTCAAAACAGCATGGGCTATAAGTTCTATATATCCAGGGCAGCTCTTGGGAAAAACCTTTCTCTGAGCGGCAAGAGAACCCTGCAAATCACGATGAAAAACAGCGGCATTGCGCCGTTTTACTATCGGTGGCCTGTCCGGCTCTATATCATGGATTTCAACAACAGCATCAAGTATGTGCAAACAGCGGAGTATGATATCCGCACGCTGATGCCCAACGGCAGCGGGGTGATCAGGTTTTCCGTGCCGGAAGAGTATCAAAACAATGCATTTAAGGCTTTTGTGGGCATTGCCGACCCATCCACAGACAAGCCGGCGATTCATTTTGCAAACAAAGGCAACAGTGATTTGTTTTACATTTGCGATCTCGGGTGATCGATGCCGGTCAGTCTAGCCCTGCCGGTTGCATGTTGTTTGATTCCTTTCGCCAGCATATGTGATATAGTTATAATAATATATAGCTGCAAATATAATAATGAAAAGCAAAGCAAATCGGGAGCCAACCTTTTGTCCACAGAAAAAAGGGGGTGCCACAATGACAGGAACCCAACATGCAGCCAAAGCCGTGGCCGGCATTCTGGTGCTGCTATTCCTTTTTCCTGGGCTCATCACCCCCGCTGCCGCGCGTGCGGAAGGGGCCGGCGCGAGCAGCTCGGCGTTGGACAGCATGGTGACCATCCCTTTCACCGAAGACACGGAAACAGTGCTGGTGAACCCCGAAAGAGGCTGGTACAGGGAGTTCACCACGGACGATATGGAGGATGTGGATTCTCTGAAAGCGCAAGGGATCGGCAATATTATGATGCTTGCTGATCTTGGCGCGTTCAAAACAGCACCAATCAGCGCCGCCAAGCTCCAGGAGATACGAGACGCCTTTGCGCGGGCCCGGATGTTTGGGCTAAGCGTGATTTTCCGCGCAGCCTACGATTTTGAAGGAGAGAGCGAGCCGGAGCCTCATAGCCTGTCGATCATCACAAACCACATCGCTCAGTTGAAACCGATCTTTTTTGAGTATGAAGACATCCTGTTTTGTGTGCAGGCGGGCTTTTTGGGGCCATGGGGCGAGTGGCACTCGTCTTATTATGGAGACCCGCCGTCGCTGTCTGCCAGAAAAGCAGTTATGGCCGCGCTGATGGATGCGGTGCCGAAAAGCAGGCAAATTGAAGTGCGAAGGCCCATGTTCATCCGCGACATGTATCCCGGCCAGAGCCTGACCCCCTCCACAGCCTTTCAGAAGACCGACCTTGCGCGGACGGGGTATCACAACGACTCTTTGCTGAGCTCCGAAGACGACAATGGCACTTATGTTGACCCAGGCTACAGCAGGCAGATGGAGCTGGACTGGGCGGATAATCACAACCGTTATACACCGTTTGTTGCGGAGAGCAGCATGCTGTCGTCATACTCCGACCCGGGCAACGCGGTTTATGAGCTGGGTAAACTCCATGCCCAGATGCTGAACGACGAGTATTATCCGTCGGTGCTGGCGAAATGGAAGAACACAACCACACAGGGCGTCAGCACATACCACTATATCTCGCAGCACATGGGCTATCGGTTTGTATTGTCAAAGGCTTCCGTAAACTCCGGCCTTGCCCGGGGCGGTGCGCTGCACCTGGTGCTGTGCTTTCAAAACACCGGCTTCGCCAACCTGATCAACGCGAGGGATTTCCAGATCGTATTGAGCAACGGGGTGCAGTTCTATACCGCTTCGGTAAACGACGATGCCAGAACATGGACAAAAGACAAAGGCATGATGACCAAGGATCTCTATTTCAGCATCCCCTCGGGCATTGCGTTGGGCTCATGGAGCGTCTCGCTGAACATGCCGAACCTATCCAACGCTCCTGCCTGCTCAATCCGGTTTGCAAACCAGAACACTTGGAATGCCGCCAAGGGCACCAATTTGATTTGCACCGCATCCATCAACTCCACGCAGCCCAACTCGGTTTCCGCCTTCAGGCAGATTTCCAGGGCTGAGGCGGAAGCCCTGGTGATGGCTGCGCCGGCGATCACCGCCAGCCCATTGTCATATTCCAGCATTAAAGTGTCGTGGAATCTTGTGGGCAGCGGGTTATCCTACCAGCTGTATCGCGCAACATCCGCCACCGGCGCCTATTCTCTGATCGCGACGACAACCTCAGCATCCTATACCGATACCGGTGCAGCAACCGGGACGACCTATTATTACAAAGCCCGCGCCTATCGGCCGTCCGGATCAACCGCCATATATGGCCCGTTTTCCAACACAGTCTCTGCCAAAGCAATGGTTTCGGCGCCCGGTTCGGTCAAGGCGGTGTCGTCGGCCTATAACGCTGTCAGAATCACCTGGGGAGCGGCGGCCGGCAGCACAAACTATGAAGTCTGGCGCTCCACATCCAAAACCGGGGCATACTCATTGGCGGGCACCACCGGAACCACCACCTTTTTGCACACCGGCGCCGTGACCGGCACAACGTATTACTATAAAGTCAGGGCTTGCCGTTTGGTTTCCGGCGTCAAAGTTTACAGCGGCTACTCCGCGGTTGTATCGGCGCAGCCCGCGTTGCTTGCACCGATGTCAGTCAAAGCGGTCATGACCGCCGCGACGAGCGTGAAGATCAGCTGGGGAGCTGTGGCGGGCGCGACCGGGTATGAAATCTGGAACGCAACGGCAAACAAACTCATTGCCACAACAAGCCGGACCTATTATACCAATGCCGGGCTTGCCAAAGGGAGAGCGTATTCCTACAAGGTGAGGGCATATCGGTTGGTTGGCACCAGGAAGGTGTATGGCGGGTTTTCCCTGATCGTTACGATCAAGCTCTGAGCGGCCATCCTAAAAAATATCTCTGGGTGAATCATCAGACCCGCTGCCGGGGCTCTGGCATGCGAAGCCCGGCAGTATTGCCTCCTTATCTTCCATTTTTCTCCTTAATCCGACAATAGGAAAGGAAAATAATTCCAAAAGACTGGAAAAAGATTGCGAAAAGATCACAATAAGATTACGCAATGATAATATGCCTTTGCGCATCCTGTGTGCGCAGGTTTTCTTTTTTACCCCTCGGGGCGGGATACAGCCAGATGAACCAAACAATATACAATGCTGGAGAGGTGTACACATGAAGCGGAGTCTCTTTTCACAATGGGCTTCCAAGGGCCTGTCTTTGGTTGTGGCGTTCTTGATGGTTTTTGCCACATTCCCAGGGGTGGCAATGGCAGCGTCCGGCCAAAACTACACTTACGCCAATTCCACGAGCTTGAGCAATAACACTGCATACGTCATCGTTGCAAGGACTGGCTCTGCCGGATCCTATGAGTATTATGCGATGACCAACTCGGTCAACGGCGGGTATGCCGGCCGCCAACAGGTCGATGTGTCAAGCGATGGAAAATATCTGACATCGGCTGTGGGGAATGACATTCTTTGGACATATTCATCGGGTCAATATTTGAAGAATGGCAGCAACTATCTGATCAGAGCAACACGCGATACATATAGTCTTTCTCTGGCAAATACCCCCGGCTCTTATGGTGATTGGAGCTACAGCAGCTATAGCAACAGAATGACTGTTGGTGACAACAATCGTTATCTAGCCTACTCACAGAGCGGGTTTAGTACCTCCAACAACGGAGTTTATGTACTATTGTTTAGCCAAGTGCCAAAAACGCTTTCCGGCATCGCCGTCACAACCCCGCCCGCAAAAACGACCTATAGCGAAGGCGAGTCCTTTGATCCGGCGGGCATGGTGGTTAAGGCGACATACAATGATGGCACCACCGAGCCTGTGACCGGCTACACCATTGATCCAGGCACGCCGTTGACGGCGGCCAACACCTCCGTGAAGATCACCTATAACGACAAGTCAACCACGCAGGCGATCACGGTGAAAGCCAAGACGGTGGATCATCTCGGAATCACGACGCCGCCGAATAAGGGCACCTACAACGAAGGGGAGACCTTTGACCCGGCAGGCATGGTGATCACGGCGTATTATAATAACGGCACCGAGGCCGTCGTAACCGATTACACCATGTCGCCAAGCGGCCCGCTGGTGCCCTCTGACAAGTCCGTCACCATTTCATTTGGCGGGCGGACTGTTTCCCAGGCAATCACGGTGAACGAGCTGACGATAGACCACATTGCCATTGCCACGCAGCCCAGCAAGGTGGGCTATTACGAGGGAGACACCTTTTCAACGGCCGGCATGGTCGTAAAGGCATATTTCACCAACGGAAGCAACATGACCGTGTCGGGCTACACAGTCTCGCCCAACCGGGCACTCACCACCACCGATACTTACGTTGAGATATCTTATCGGGGCCAGACGGTGCAGCAGACGATCTCGGTGTATGCTCTGCTGCTGGATCACATTGCCATCACCAAGGCGCCAACCAAAACCACCTATGTGGAAGGCAGCCGCTTTGATCCGGCCGGCATGGTCGTCTCCGCTTATTACAACAGCGGCGCCCACACCGCCGTGACCGCCTACACCCTGTCGCCGGACCGTGAGCTGCAGGTTGGCGACAATCTGATTACCGTCACCTACGAAGGCAAGACGGCCACGCAGGCGATCACAGTGACCCTGAAAGCACTGGATCACATTGGGATCACAACCGCACCCTTGAAGCTCATCTATAATGAAGGCGAGCTCTTTGATCCGGCCGGCATGGCCGTTACGGCATACTTTGACAACGGCACCAACCAGCCGGTGACCGACTACACCTGGGCTCCCGCCACCGCGCTGACCACCGCCGCCAAGAAGGTCACCATCAGCTACAGCGGCAAGACGGTGGACCAGCCCATCACGGTCAAGGCGCTGGTTCATGCCCAGACCCCGGTCATTTCTCCCGATACTCCGGTTGATTTCATGGCCATCGATGTCGGCACCCCCGTAAGCCTGACCGTTTCGGCCCATGTCACCACCGGCACGCTGACGTATCAGTGGTTCCGCAATACCACCGGTGTCGTCGGCGAAGGCACCGCCGTCGGTGCTTCATCCAGCGATCCCGCATTGACGCTGGACACCTCTGCTGTCGGCACGAGCTATTACTATTGCGTCGTGACCAACGATGACCCCACCGCGACGGGCAACAAGACTGCCACCGCGACCAGCAGGGTCGCCCAGATCGTGGTGCGGACAAACGCCCAGACGCCGATCATCGACGTCAACTCCCCTCTGGATACGCCGGTCTATAAAGACTCCGTTTCGAGCATTACCATTGATGCATATGTTGACGCCGGCGCCCTGAGCTACCAGTGGTATCGCAACACAACGGAAAGCTATGAGGGAGCAACCCCCGTCGGGTCCAGCAGCGCGTCTCTGTCCTTAAACACCTCGACCGTCGGCACGCTGTATTACTACTGCGTGGTAACCAACACCGATGAAGACGCGCCCGGCGTAAAAACCGCAACGGCGACCAGCAGAATCGCCAGGGTGGATGTCAGCGCCTTCAACAAGGGTATGGTGCTCTTTACGTTTGACGACGGCTGGAAAGACACCTATACCGATGCTTATCCGATCATGAGCAGGGCCGGCTTCAAGGCCACGGTGTTTGTCAACAGCGAGTTCATTGAATACAACAATGATGGGTTTATGAACCTGTCGGAGGTAAAGTCTCTGTACAATGCCGGTTGGGATGTGGCAAACCACTCCTCCAACCACGAAGATATCGGCGACCTCACCGATGAAGCAAGTATGGAGAGGCTGAAGGCAAACTACAGCAATTGCGCCAACTGGCTCATCACAAACAACATGCCCAATGCCGCCTATCACGCGGCTTATCCGTCCGGCCTCTATTCCGCAGATCTGATCCGGCTCCTGAAGAACCTTGGCTTCAAGACGGGCCGCGCAACCGGTTATGGCCTGCAATATGGCGTGAAATATCAAAACAGCTTCTTCAAGCTGCCGGTCTATTCCGTGGTCGGCGACGATGATATCGAAGCCTGCCTCCAGGGTGTTGACCAGGTGGCCAACGGCGGCTCAACAATCATCTTCCTGATCCACAGAGTGCAGCCGGAAGAAGGCGATCTGGTCACGACCAGCGACAGGCTGCAGACACTGGTGGACTATGTAAAAACCAAAGTGAACGCCGGCAAAGTCTCCGTCATGACGACGACGCAATGGTATGCGGCGCAAAACAAAAACCCCATCGGCGAGACTCCGTCGGCGCCAAATGTGACCAATGATGACGTTGCCAACACCGTTTCCGGCATGAACCTTGTTATGGAATACAAGCTGGATGACGCCGCGAGCTACACGGCCTACAGCCCCGCGGCCTTCGGCAGCCTCAACCTCACCGGCAATCACACGCTGGCCGTCCGCTATGCGGCGTCCGGTGTGGATCCGGCCGGCCCGGACACCATCCTGACCTTTACCAAAACGCTGCAGAGCATTTCCATCACCACACAGCCGACCAAGACCGAATATGTGGAGGGAACCTCCTTTGACGCCGCCGGCATGGTGGTGACAGCCCATTATGACGACGGCACCAGCGCGGACGTGACGGACTACACGGTGGCGCCGGTTGATCCTCTGGCCATAACGGACCAGAAGGTCACTGTTTCCCACACCTATCTTGGCATCACCAAGACCGTGGACCAGGCGGTCACAGTCACCGCCAGGAAGCTCACGGGCATCACGATTGACACCCCGCCGGCGAAGACCAGCTATATCGAGGGCAACACCTTCAGCCCTGCCGGCATGGTGGTGACGGCCCATTATGATAATAACACCAGCGAAGCGGTGACGGACTACACCTTCAGCCCCGCCGACGCCTTGAAGACGACCGATCAGAAGGTGACGGTGTCGTGCACCATCGGCGCGGTGACGAAGACGGCGGATCAGGCGATCACCGTGCGCGCAAAGGCGCTGGCAAGCATTGAAATCACAACAC
>JAEYYW010000167.1 GCA_023428265.1 Bacillota bacterium
TCGCGGCCAACGCCGGCGGCATGGGCCTGATCGAAGTGGCACAGGTGTTCCAGCGCTCCGGTTTGGTGCTTGTTTACAAGATCAACTAACCCTGGCGGGCGGGGCGCTCTGCCCCGCCCAAACAATACTCCCTCCGTCGCCATTGCTGTCGTGCCGTTGCGGCGCGACATGGCGACACCTCCCTCAAGAGGGAGGCAAGTTGTACTTGAATCAAGCCAAGGGAGTGAACCCCTTGTCCCCCTCCTGAGGGGGATGTCGCGAAGCGACAGGGGGAGTTCTAAGGAGGTTACAGAATGTCCTCATTGCTGATCAAAAACGGAGTCATTGTAACAGCAAAGGAAAAATTCAAAGCCGACCTGCTGGTGCGAGACGGCAAGATTTCTGCCATTGGTCTGGATCTGCCGGCGGATGGCGCCGAAGTCGTGGATGCCACCGGCCTTCTGGTGCTGCCCGGCGCCATCGATGTGCACACCCATCTGGAGATGCCCTTCGGCGGCACCGTATCGGCAGACAGCTATCTGGCCGGAACGAGGGCTGCTGCCTGCGGCGGCGTCACCACGGTGTTTGACTACCCGATGCAGCGCAAGGGGAGGGGGATTGTGGAAACCGTAAAGGACCGCGACGCCCTGTGCGCCCCGCAGGCCTGTGTGGACTATGCTTTCCATTGCATCATCACAGACCTCAATGACGGCGGGCTGCTCGATGAGTTTGCCGACGCCGTCGCCTATGGCGTGACCAGCTTCAAGTGCTTCCTCGTGTATAAAAAGGAAGGCATGATGGTGGACGACGCCACCCTGATCAAGGTGATGCGGAAGGCCAAGGAAGTCGGCGCAATCACCAACCTGCACGCCGAAAACCCCGATGTAATTGACATGAACATTGAGCAGTTCCGACGCGAGGGCAAGCTGTCGGCATGGTACCATTATCTCTCCCGCCCCGAGTTTGTGGAGGCCGAGGCCGGCAAACGCGCCGTGCACTGGGCCGTTTCGATGGACACGCCGCTCTACATCGTGCACATGGCCAATCGTGAGGGCCTGGAGGCCGCCGTGACGGCCAAGCTGGCCGGGCATGACGTTTACATCGAGACCTGCCCCCATTATCTGGAGTTCACCAATGAGGTTTATCAGCGTGAGGATGGCCGCAACTTCGTGTGCAGCCCGCCCATCAAGGGCAAGGATAGCCAGGACGCGTTGTGGGCCGCCATCCAAAACGGCACGATCGACACCGTAGCCACCGACCACTGCCCCTTCCAGAGCTATGAGAAGGATTGGGGGAAGGACGATTTCACAAAGATCCCCAACGGCTGCGCCGGTGTGGAAAACCTGTATCCCTACATGCTCTCCGCAGCCAACTGCGGCAGGATCACCTTTGAGCGGGCGGTGGAGCTTTGCGCCACCAATCCGGCCAGGCTCTTCGGCTGCGCCCGGAAAGGGTCGCTGGCCGTGGGGAAGGACGGAGACATTGTTCTTTATGATCCCGGGAAAGAGTTCACGATCTCTGCAGGCAACATGCACTCCGACGTGGATCACACCATTTGGGAAGGCAAGGCGTTGCATGGCTACCCGGTCAAAACCTATGTGCGCGGCACGCTGGTGTATGACAATGGCGAGTTTGTGGGCCAGCCCGGCTTTGGCAAGTATGTGCGGCGCGAGCCCAGAAAGGCATGACGATGAGCAAGCCAGACAAGTATGACGCTCTGGTGATGGCAGAGGAAGCGGCAGGCTGCCTGCTGTGCAGCCCGGCGCCCTGCACCCAGGTTTGCCCCATGGAGGTGCCGGCAGACCGTATCATCCGCGCGATACGGTTTGACAACCTCTGGGGTGCCGCCGCCCGTGTGACCGAAGTGGCCCCATGCCTGCTCTGCCAGGAAAAGCCCTGCCTGAAGGCCTGCCTGAAGAGCAGGATCAACCGGCCTGTGGCTGTGGACCGGTTGGTGGAGATTGCCTCCGCACACAAGATGCCCGCTGCGGTCACGGCGGATCTTTCCATCGATTTCTGCGGCATCCGCTGTGAAAACCCGTTCTTTTTGTCCTCCTCGGTGGTGGGCAGCAACTATGAAATGGTCGCAAAGGCCTTCCGGATGGGCTGGGCGGGCGTTGCGTTCAAGACAATCGGCATGTTTGTGCCCGATGAGGTGTCGCCGCGCTTCGACGCACTGAAGAAGGAAGCTTTGCCTTTTGTGGGTTTTAAAAACATTGAGCAGATCTCCGAACACACACTTGCGGAGAATCTGGGATACTTGAAACAGCTGAAGCGGGACTTCCCGGGCAAGGTCATCGTGGCCTCCATCATGGGCCGTGACGAGCGGGAATGGACCGAGCTTGCCCGGTTGGTCACTGAGGCCGGTGCCGACATCATTGAGTGCAACTTCTCCTGCCCCCACATGGCTGAGAATGGTCTTGGCTCCGATGTGGGCCAGAGCCCCGAGCTTGTGGCCGCATTCACAAAGGCCGCGGTGAAGGGCACCCTCCTGCCGGTGCTGGCAAAGATGACGCCCAACACCGGCAACATGGAGCCGCCTGCCATTGCCGCGATGAGGGCCGGTGCGGCAGGCATTGCTGCGATCAACACGATCAAGAGCGTGATGAATGTGAATCTGGAGTCTTTTGCCTCCGGCCCCGATGTGCGCGGAGTAACCAGCGTGGGGGGTTATTCGGGCAAGGCGGTCAAGCCCATTGCCCTTCGGTTCATCCAGGCGATGAAGGCTTGCCCGGAGCTGGCCGGCGCGCCGGTCAGCGGCATGGGCGGCATTGAGACCTGGCGGGACGCTGCCGAGTTCATCGCCATGGGCTGCGAAAACATCCAGGTGACCACCGCCGTGATGCAATACGGATACCGCGTCATTGAAGACATGATCGAGGGGATGACTTCCTACTTGTCTGAAAATGGGTATGGCAGTGTGAGCGAGCTGGTGGGGAAGGCCCTGCCCAACATCGTGGACGCAGATAGCCTGGATCGCTCCAGCATCTGCTTTCCCCGCTTTGACCGGAGCCGCTGCGTCGGCTGCGGGCGGTGCGTGGTGTCCTGCCATGACGGCGGCCACCAGGCCTTGCGGCAAAAGGAGCGCAATGGCGGCCCTGTGATGGACGCGGCAAAATGCGTGGGCTGCCACCTGTGCGTGGCGGTCTGCCCGGCCGAAGCGATCACGCCCGGCGCAAGACTTGAAAAGAAAGCGGCGGCCGCGGTGTGAACCGCCCGCAAACAGTTTGGAGGATATGACAATGGCAACATGCAGCCTGGAAAGAATGAAGGAGAAAATTTCTGCCTTCAGCAACTTCGGAGACACTGGCCGCGGCGGCATCACGCGCTTTTCTCTCTCTCCGGAGGCGCTGGCGGCCCGTGCGGAATTCAAGAAAAGGATGGAGGCGCTGGGGGCCACCGTGGTGAGCGACGATATGGCAAATCTTTATGCCACTGTGCCCGGCTCGGAGAGCCTGCCGGCCATCCTGTCCGGCTCGCACCTGGACTCGGTGCGGCAGGGAGGCAACTATGATGGCGTGCTAGGTGTGCTGGCTGCGATGGAGGCGGTGGAGACAGTTGTTGCGGAAGGGATCCCGCACCGCCACCCGCTCACCGTGGTCGTGTGGACCAATGAGGAGGGGGCGCGGTTTGAGCCGGCGATGATGTCTTCCGGCGTGATCACCGGCAAGTTTCAAAAGGCAGAGATGCTGAAATCCATAGCAAAGGATGATCCGGAGCTCACGTTTGCTGACGCGCTGAAGAGCAGCGGTGATGCAGGCCGCGAAGCCAACCGCCTCTCACCGGAAAAGCATCTTGCGCTGGTGGAGCTGCACATTGAGCAGGGCCCTGTGCTGGAAAACGAGGGCGTGGAGATCGGTGTGGTGGAAGGCGTGTGCGGCATGATCAACTATGAGTTCACCTTCAGCGGCCAGGCCGGTCACGCCGGCACCACGCCGATGAAGTATCGCCGTGACGCTCTTTATGCCGCTGTGAAGACGATCCAATACCTGCACGATGAGCTGGACGAGCTGGACAGCCGGCTGGTCTACACCACCGGCAAGATCTCCGCGCACCCCAACATTCACACAATCATCCCCGACGAAGTGAAGCTCACGCTGGACGCCCGGCATCAAAACCCGGAGGTGTTGCAGCAGGTGCTGGAGATCATTCGCAGGATTCCCGATGAGGTGGAGAAGTGCAAGGCGAGCTGCCGGGAGGCATGGTCGCGCAAGACCGTGGCGTTCACACCGGAGCTGGTCGGATATGTGGAAAAGAGCGCCCGGGATACGGGCTGCACATATCGGCGGATTTACAGCGGCCCCGGCCATGATGCGCAATACATTGTGGATGTGATCCCGACCACGATGATATTCGTACCCAGTGTGGGCGGCCACAGCCACTGTGAGCTGGAATACACGCCGCCGGAGGCTTGCTGGAAAGGCGCCAATGTGCTGCTGAATACATTGCTTGAAATTGACCGCAATCTGTAATGACACCCAGGACCGGCCCGGTTATCCTGTAGACCGGCCGGAGTCAGCCTGCCGAACCTCTGTCGGCAGGCTTTTTTCCTGGAATCAGGTCCAAGGCTGTTTATCGGAGAAAGATTGCCCCCAAAACACCTGCGATTGCCGTGAGCAGGATCGGGTTCACCTTAAACCGGATGTTTGCCACGGCAGTGCCCGCAAACACAACCACCAGGAAGATGGAAAATGTTTCAAGTGGGTTGGCAAAGAAGCCGGAGAGACTTGCCCCTGAGTTCAGCAGAACCCCCGATGCGATGGTCATCGCAGCCGCTGCGATCAACCCGACGGCAGCCGGTTTGACGCCGGAAAGAAACCCGTTCATCAGCTTGTTTTCTTTGTAACGGGCGATGAAATGCATCACCAGCGCAACAATGAAAAATGAGGGCAGCATCACGCCGATGGTCGCCGCCAAGGCGCCCCAGAAACCACCGGCGAGATAGCCGACATAGGTGGCCGAGTTGATCGCAATCGGCCCCGGCACGATCATATCCAGAGCATTCAGGTCAGCAAACTGCTCCAGCGTGATGGAAAACTGCCGTGATTCCACCATTATCATGGATAGCATGGCGTAGCCGCCGCCAAATCCAACGATGCCGATTTTGAAAAACACATACAGGAGCTTCAAGCACACAATCATGACGCACTCTCTCCTTTGGAGCCTTTGCGGAGTCTTTGATACAAATAGCCTGCAATCCCCGCGGCCAGGATGACCAGCGGCGCGCTAATGTTTGCAAAAAACACCAGCGTGAAGGAGGCCAGCATCATAATGACCGAAAAGGTGCTTTTCAGGTTGTGCTTGCCCAGCGAGAATGCAGCCGACAGCACCAACGCAGCGGAAGCGGCGCGGATGCCGCGGAACGCCCCAACCACAGGCCCCTGCTGCGGGACAAACTGCAACAGGATGGTGGCCATCAACATCAGCGCGAAGGCGGTGAAGGTGGCTCCAAACCCCGCAACCAGCATCCCCAGGGCTCCGGCGGTGTGCTTGCCCACAAAGCAGGCGCAGTTCAGCGCGATCACGCCGGGCAGCGTCTGGGCAAGCGTGGCATACTCCATAAACTCGTCTTCAGACATCAGTTTGTATTTTTCCACCACATCCTTCTGGATGACAGGCAGCATCGCCAGGCCACCGGCAAAGGTGAATGTGCCTGCTTTGAAGAAGATGATAAACAGGGCCCATAAGGTTTTCAGGTCGGTCTTTTTCATCATACCCTCCGTCATGATCTATATTATAACAAAAAAACAACGGCGCATGATGGTATTGCGGCTTTTGGGCGAGCATTCCACTGATTGTTGCAGAGAAGGACGGCAGCCTTGTAAGATTTGACAATGTTCATCGGTAATTTGGCTGCACCGCCGACGGGGCAAATTCTCCGTATCGTGTAAATGCTGCGGAAATGTGTGTTTCTTCACGGTGAAACGGCATAAGGTATGTTTCTATGGTGCCGAGGAAGCATAAGCCAAGACATTTGCCGGAGGCGATGCCATGATGAACAGCGCACAAATGAATATGCTTGCTGCGGAAAAGTCCCCCTATCTGCTGCAGCACGCCCATAATCCCGTCCACTGGCAGCCGTGGGGCGACCAGGCGTTTGAGGAAGCGAAACGCCGCGACGTGCCGGTGTTCCTTTCCATTGGTTATTCCAGTTGTCACTGGTGCCATGTGATGGAGCGGGAAAGTTTTGAAGATCAGGATGTGGCGGCTCTTCTCAATGAGGGGTTCGTCTCCATCAAGGTGGACCGGGAGGAACGGCCCGATGTGGATCACCTGTATATGGAAGCCTGCGTGGCAATGACCGGCAGCGGCGGCTGGCCGCTCACCTGCTTGCTGGATCATGACCGCAGGCCCTTTTTTGCCGGCACCTATTTCCCCAAGCAAAGCAGGGCGGGGATGCCGGGGCTGATGGAGTTGCTGGACAGGCTTGAGCATCTTTGGAAGACCGACCGCAAGAGGATCATTACCGCGGCGGAGTCTGTGACAGCATGGCTCAACTCCACTAAAGCTGCCTCCGGGAAGCCTGTTGCCGATGTCACAGCGTCTGCCTACACGCAGTTGGAAGCATCCTTTGATGGCAGATACGGCGGGTTTGGCTCCGCACCGAAGTTCCCATCGGTGCACAACCTGCTGTTTTTGCTGCGGTATGGTTTGCTGCATCCGGAAAGCAAAGCCCACGAAATGGTGAAAAAGACACTGGAGTGCATGGCCGCTGGCGGCATTTTCGACCACATCGGCGGCGGCTTCTGCCGGTATTCCACAGACAGGCAGTGGCTTGTGCCCCACTTTGAAAAGATGCTCTACGACAACGCCATGCTTTTGATGGTCTATGCGGAGACAGCGGTGGCGGCAGGGGAGGAGAAGTTTGGCGACGTTACCCGCCGCATTGTTTCCTATTGCCTGCGAGAGATGCTCGGCAGCCACGGAGGGTTCTATACTGCCCAGGATGCTGACAGTGAGGGCGTGGAGGGCAAGGTGTACTTGTGGACGCCGGCAGAGATCGAAGACATCCTCGGCCCGGAGGATGGCAAACGATTCTGCCAGTTATTGAACATCACGGAGGAAGGCAACTTCGAGCACGCCAGCATCCCCAACCATATCGGCCGCACGCTGACCGATGCGGACCGCGCGTTTGCCTCCGGATGCTATGGCAGGCTTTTGGAAAAAAGGCTGACCCGTGTGATGCCCTTCAAGGACGACAAGGTGCTGGCATCCAGCAACAGTCTGATGATCGCCGCGCTGGCGCTGGCGGGCAGGCTGCTGCGGGAGCTGGAGTGGGTTTCGCAGGCCGAGCACACAGCCCGGTTCCTGCTGGATAACCTGGCGCCTGGCGGCAGGCTGATGGCCAGCTGGCGGGAAGGCAGTGCGTCTGCACCGGCCACTTCCGACGACTATGCCTACCTTTTGTGGGCGTTGATTGAACTGCACCAGGCCACACACAAGCCCGAATGGCTGAGGCATGCAGTCTCCTGGGCGGACAGCATGCTCTCCTTATTCTGGGATGAACACGACGGCGGGTTGTTTCTGCCGGGCAGTGATGTGAAGGGCTTGCTGGTGCGGCAGAAAAGCATGCATGACGGCGCGCTGCCATCGGGAAACTCAGTGGCGGCGCTCAACCTGCTGCGGTTGAGCAGGCTCACCGGCAAGCCGGAGTATGAGGATCAATCCAGCAAGATTCAGGAAGCGCTGGCCGGAGCCGCTTCCGAGTATCCTGCCGGCAGCACCGGGCTATTGTGCGCCAGCCTCTATCAGCAAAACCTGGGCACCGAGGTTGTCATCGCCAACGGAGAGGGGCTTGAGGAACTGCTGAAAGAGACAGAGCGTTATCTGCCCTTCACTGTGATATCGGTGCGGGGAGCCGGATATGAGGAAATGGACAGCCTTGCCCCCTTCGCGGTGGCAATGGAAGCCAAAAACGGAAAGGCGAACGCCTTTGTGTGCAGCAAGGGGGCTTGCCAGCAGCCGGTTGACGAGCCAGGGAAGCTGGCGGCTAAGCTGGAGACGGTTTACTAGCCCGCTAAGCTTTTTTCTTCGCCTCATACTTGACCGGCAACTCGATGATAAACTCGCTGCCGCGCCCGGCCTCGCTGATCAGCCGGATGTTGCCGCGATAAAGGTCCACGATGTGCTTGACAATGGATAGCCCAAGGCCGGTGCCGCCCATGCTGCGGGAGCGGCCTCTGTCCACGCGATAAAACCGCTCGAAGATGCGGGAGATGTGCTCCTGCGGGATGCCAATGCCGGTGTCTTTCACGCTCACGCGCACAAGACCATGGGTGCGCTCTGCGGAGATGGTGACAGAGCCGCCATCGTGGTTGTATTTCACTGCGTTATCAGCCAGATTGATCAGCAGTTGCTTGATGCGGTCAGGATTGGCCTCCAGCAGCACATCATCACCAATGGTGCAGGAGACCGCAATGCTCCTGGCGGATGCGGTGTATTGCAGCATTTCCACCACGCTGTTGGCAATGTCAGCCAGATGGAAGCGGCGCACGCCGGTGTCCTGGGTGGAGCTTTCGATTTCCGAGAGGTAAAGCAGGTCGTTGATCAGGTTGGAAAGGCGCTCCGATTCAATCTCGATGATCTCCAGGAATTTTGTGGACAACTCCCGATTGTCCAGCGCGCCGGCCTGAAGAGTCTCCACATAGCCCCGGATGGAGGTGAGGGGGGTGCGAAGCTCATGCGTTACATTGGACACAAAGTCCCGGCGGATGTTCTCAAGCTTCCGGAGTTGCGTCACATCCATCAGCAAAATGATGCAGCCGTCGGCGGGGGGGCGCATCGGCGAGGCGGTAGCCTGAAGGAGGACGCCGGTGGTGAGTTGGATCTCTGAGGAGATCCTGCTATGCTGCGCAAGGCAATCGGCGGCAAGATTGGTAATTGCCTGCACCGGGATCACCGTTGCCGCCTTTTGCCCGACGGCATTGCCCAATTCGCTCAGGCTGAGGATTGCGGACGCCGCCGCGTTCACAAACAGCAGCCGGCCTTCGCCGTCCATCGCTATCAAGCCTTCGCTGATGCTGGCCAGCACTGTGGTCAGCCGGGTGTTGCTGCTTTCCAGCGCGCTCACATGGTTGTCCAGGTCGTTGGCCAGACGGATCAAACCGGTGGAGAGCTGCTGAAACTCCGGATAGCGCGTTTCCATCGCCGAGATGGCATAGTTTCCGCTGGCGATGTCGCTGGTCATGCGCGACAGCGCCACGATCGGTTCGGAGAGCCTTTTCGAAGTCCGGTTCGCAATCAGCACCGCGACCACCAGCGAAAAGATCAGGCATCCGCCGATGAATGCGGCAAGCACCCAATAAATCCTGCTGATCTCATACAGCGGCATCGCCGCGCGCACGCACATCAGGCTTTTCTGGTCCACCACGGCGACATAAAGCATGGTTACCTTCAGCGTGTCAGAGTAACGCTGCGCGGTGCCCCAGCCATTCCGATACGCTTCGATTACCTCAGGGCGGTTCTTGTGAGACTCCATGTCTTTCCAGTCGGTGGAGGAATCGCCCAGCACTTCGCCGGCCTGCGCGATCAGTGTGATGCGCACATTGTTATTGCCGGCCGACAGCTCACGCGACGCCGTTTCCGCCAGATCAGGGATTGATGTGGCTGCATCGGCACGCGCCGCGATCATGGCGCAGTCTTTCCTCAGTTCGTCCACCATGAGATCGGTATACCAAAAATCAGCGAAAATCGCGACGGTGACGCCAAACACGGTCAGCACAATTGCCGTGATCGCGAGCATGTTGATGAACAGTCTTTTCCGCACGGAAACAGCCCCTTTGAATTGTTGCGTCGGCAATGTGACTGGATACTGCCAGTAATAGCCGCGGAATGGATGATCGGTTGTGCTATTTGGAGGTGAGCCTGTAACCCACGCCGCGCACGGTTTCGATGAGAGCCGGATTGTCCGGGTCGTCCTCCACCTTCATCCTCAAGTGGCGCACATGCACATCCACGGTGCGGGTTTCCCCCACGTAATCATATCCCCACACATGGTCGAGCAGCTGCTCGCGGGTGAGCACCCTGCCCCTGTTTTCGGCAAGGTAGCGCAGCAGGTCAAACTCTTTCATCGGCATGGGAAGCTCCAAACCGGATTTGGTCACGGTGCGCTTGTCCAGGTCAATGATCAAACTGCCAATCGTGATTGTGGAGTTATGCGGACCGTCTTCCTTCTGCGCGGCTCTGCGGAGAACGGCCTTGATGCGGGCGATCACTTCGCGGGTGCTGAAGGGTTTGGTGATGTAGTCGTCTGCGCCGATCTCCAAACCCAACACACGGTCCAGCTCCTCACCGCGGGCCGTGAGCATGATGATGGGGGTTGATCTGGCAGTGTCGCTGGCGCGGATCCTGCGGCAAACCTCGATGCCATCCATGCCGGGCAGCATCAGGTCCAGGAGTATCATGGCCGGCGGAGATGCCAGCACATCCGTCAGCGCCGCCTCACCGCTCTCATATTCGGCTGTGGAAAACCCCGAAGCTTGCAGATTGAATGCCAAAAGGCCCCGAATGTTTGGCTCGTCTTCGATGATGGCGACCAACGGTTTGTCCAGCATGCAATCCTCCTGCGGGGTTTTCTGCTCCCATGATGTGACAGATCACCGGCGTGCCGATGCCTTTGGTTTGAATATCATGACTATAGTATACCCCTTGCCGGAATCAACCTTCAAGCAGACATTTTTGCATGTGAAACGCCAGGGCATCGGCTGATTGCCTCGCCGGACCGATCATTCCACTTCGCAGGCTTTGCGCCTCAGCAATCACTTACCATTGCCTCCCTTCATAGATTGTAGTGTCGACTGATGGGAGGGGGAGCCATGTCCTCTGGAAACAAGAACGTTTTGCTGATCGGCGGAGATCGGAGAAATACATACCTATATGAGATTTTGCGCCGAAAGGACAATATTGAGCTTCACGCATTTGGCCTGGCTGTTGCTGACAGGACGATGGCGGATATTGAGCATGCCATTGGCGAGGCCGATGTGATTGTTTTGCCCATGCCGAGCACCAAAGGCGGCATGGTGCCCTTGCTGTCTCTGGAAACCGCATATCCGCTGGAAACGGTGCTGAGAAACATGCGCAGTGGTGCGGCGCTGGTGGGTGGCTTTTTGGAAGGGGCGCCTGAGCGGGCTGGCATCAAGGTGATCAACCTGCTTGCAAGCGAGCGGTTTGCCCAGGCCAACGCCTGGCCGACCGCGGAAGGCGCCATCCGCATCGCGCTGGAGCGCACCGAGCGCACGCTGAAAGGCAGCCGTTGCACTGTGATGGGTTATGGCCGCATCGGGAAAGACCTGGTGAAGCTCTTGCGCAGTTTTGGTGCAGATGTGGTGGCCACAGCGCGCCGCACGGAGCAGTTGGAAGACATTGCGGCGCTGGGGGTCCTGGCGGTGCATACGGACGATCTTCTGGAGGCCTGTCTGGACAGCAATTTCATCTTCAACACGATCCCGCATGTGTTGCTGGAGGAGGAGAAACTGAGGCGGCTGCGCCGCGACGTGATCATCATTGACCTGGCGTCGAGTCCCTTTGGCGTGGACTTCAATGCTTCCACGCGCCTGAAGCTGGACGCCCAGGCATACCAAAGCCTGCCGGGCCGCATGTTTCCCAGGACTGCGGCGGACATCATTTACACCTGTATTAAGGATTTGCTCACCTGAGGGATGGAGGGAATGATATGGAATTAACAGCCAAGAAAATTGGCTTTGCGGTTACCGGCTCATTTTGCACCATTGGCGATGTGCTCCCGGCCATGGAGGAGCTGATGCGCCAGGGTGCGGAGGTCGTGCCGATCTTTTCCAACAGTGTCTATGAGTGGGACACACGCTTTTTTACCGCCAAAGATTTGATTGAGAGGGTGTATAAAATCTGTGGCAGGCTGCCGGTTCACACCGTGCCGGAGGCCGAACCCATCGGGCCCCGCAAGCTGCTGGACATGGTGGTGGTCGCGCCCTGCACCGGCAACACACTGGCAAAGATGGCGCTTGGCGTGGTGGACACACCGGTGCTGATGGCCGCCAAATCTACACTTCGAAACGGCTGCCCGGTTGTGCTGGCTGTTTCCACAAATGACGGATTGGGCAACAGCGCGAAGAATATCGGCGCGCTGGCCAACATGCGCAACATCTATCTGGTGCCCTATGAGCAGGACAGCCCCAAGGGAAAACCCAACTCTTTGGTGGCCAGAATGGAGCTGATTGCAGACACCTGCAAGCTGGCCTTTGAGGGCAGGCAAATCCAGCCAGTCTTGTATAAACCGGGTTGAATGATATAATAGATAGAATCGGTGTATATCACAGCTCCCTGAAACACATGCGGAAAGGAGCCGTAAAATGAGGATACTGGTGCAGAAATTCGGCGGCACGTCGGTTCGGTCCCCCGATGCGAGGGCAGCCGCGATTGATAAGGTGATCGCCGCGAAAAAAAGCGGCTATATGCCTGTTGTGGTGGTGTCGGCGATGGGGCGGGCCGGAGAGCCCTATGCCACCGACACGTTGATTCGGTTTGCCCGCGAAGCGGCAGGCTGCGAGCTCAATGCCCGCGACAATGATCTTTTGATGAGCTGCGGCGAGATCATCTCCGCCGTTGTGATGGCAGGCGCCTTTGAGGCCAAGGGCTATACCGCCCGCGCCATAACAGGCTGGCAGGCCGGCATTTATACCAATGACCGCTTCGGCGACGCTACATATTTCGAGGTGGACACCGCACGGCTTTACGAGATGCTGAACGCCGGTGTCATCCCGGTTGTGACAGGCTTCCAGGGCATCACTCGCAACGGTGACGTGACCACGCTGGGCCGCGGCGGCAGCGATACGACGGCGTCAATCCTGGGTTCAGCCCTGCGCGCCGAGGCCATTGAGATCTATACTGATGTGGATGGCATCATGACGGCCGATCCGCGGCTGCTGCCGGAGGCACGCGTCATTGCCGACGTGAGCTACAATGAGGTTTTCCAGATGGCTGACCAGGGCGCCAAGGTGATTCATCCGAAAGCCGTAGAGATTGCCATGCGCGGCAATGTGCCGCTGATCGTGCGCAACACGATGACCGACCACACCGGCACCCGCATTTCTTCCGATGTGGCCGCGCTGGAGGCCGGCATGCTGGATGTGCTCTCCAGCATCGCCTATGTCGGCGGGCGCGCGCAGGTAAAAGCCGGCGGCATGGCTTCCGGCATTATCAAAGACATGCTCCGCTATTTTGCCGACGCCGGCATCAGCATTGACTTGATTAACGTGTTCCCGGAGAGTTTCGTGTTTACGATTGATGATGACAAGGTGGGCAAGGCAAAGGCAATTCTCGAAAAGCAGCCTTGCACCTTTGAGATCATTCAGGGGCTTGGAAAGGTTTCCGCCGTGGGGTCCCGCATGAGGGGCGTACCGGGCGTGATGGCCAGGATCATCAAGGCTTTGAGTGTGGAAGGGGTGGAGGTTCTTCAGACGGCGGACTCGCACATGACAATCTCCTGCCTGATCCACCAGGAAGACGCCCAGAGAGCTGTCCGGGCGCTGCATGAGGAGTTCCGGCTGACGAAAGGGTAATCCGGCTGCAGCAGGATTGTGTGCCGCGTTTCCTGCCGGGAGTTCTAGAACGTCACCGTGCAGTTCCTGCCATTGCTTTTGCCTTTGTATAAGGCGCTGTCTGCCCCCACGATGCAGGCGTCAACGCCATAATCGTCGTTGTATTGGGCAACGCCGAACGTAATCGTCAGCGGCAGCTTCATGCCGGCATAAGCAAACTCATAATCTTCCACCCGCCGCCGCAGCTTCTCAGCCAGCACTCCGGCTCCCTCGGCGGCAGTCTCCGGAAGCAGCATGAGGAACTCCTCGCCGCCCCAGCGGCCTAGGCAGTCCTGCTTGCGGATGTGGCGGCCAAGCAGTGAGGAGAGGGCCTTGAGCACCGCGTCGCCGCAGTCATGACCATACACGTCGTTGACCCTTTTGAAAAAATCAATGTCGCAGATGATAATGCTGAACGGCCTGTTGCTGCGCTTGTGACGCACGCACTCCTCCTGGATTTTTTCCATCAGGTGGCGGCGGTTGTATAAGCCGGTCAGCGGGTCGGTGCGTGAGGCCAGCTCAAGCTCCCTAGCCTTGGCTTTCAACTCCTCAGATTGGTGCGAGTTGTTCAGTGCGATGGCGATGAAAGAAGCCAATGCCTTGATCGTTTCCATGTGCCGCTCGCTGTAGGCGTTCGGCTGGCAGCTTTGCACCAGGATCACGCCTGTGATCCTGTCCGCCAGCGTCAGCGGGCAGCAGAGCGATGACTTCGGCGCCAGGCAGCCGCCAGCCTTGGTCATCATGGACGCATTTTCGGTAAACAGCTCGTCCTTGTTTTCCAGCATCATCTCCCGGCCGGTCCGGATCACGCCGGAGGCAATGCTCCTGCCATCTTCCACAGACACCTGAAACAGCGGCCAGGGCCGGGAGTCTACCACAACCAGGCGGTAGTCCACGATCCCCATTGCCTCATCATAAAGGCCGATCGCAAACATCTCCGCATCCATCAGGCCCCGCACGCTGTCGTGGATTGTGCTCAACACCAGGTCAAAATCCAGCGTGTTGGTGATCCTCTGACCGATCTCGCTGATGGCTTTGATGTTGCGATAAGCCTCTTCCAGATCCTTCGCCTTCTGCTCGACTTCCTCTGTTTTCTGCCGAAGCTCCACATTGGTGAGCCTGTAAATCTCTGCGTCCTTGCGAGCCTGCTCGATCTTCAACTCTGCGAAGTAATGGTTGAACCGTCGCTCCATTTCGCTGGTTTCCAGGCTTTTGTCAACTTCCATATAGCTCTTGAGGTGTGAATAGGCCTGGCGGAAATCGCCGGTTTTTTCATATGCCTCCATCATCAGGTTGTGAATCTGGCGGCGTTGCTCTCCGGCCTGGATTTCCACAGACAGAGACAGTGCCTGCTCCAGCGCCGTGAGTGCCTCGATGAAGGCATTTGTTTTCAGAAGGGTGGAGCCGATGGCGATCAGCGCGTTGGCCATTGCATAGCGGTTGTTCATCCGCATGGCGCAGTCCAGCGCCTCTGTATAATTGGCCACTGCTTTGTCCTGCTGGCCGGACAGCTCATAGATCTTGCCGAAGTTGATCAGGCAGGGGTAGAGGTGCTCACTGCCAAGGCCCCGGGTCTTTGTTTCCACCAGTGCCCTCTGGCAATACACCATCGCGTTCACCAGGTTGCCTTTTTTCAGGTTCGCTTCGCTCAGGTTGGAAAGCACAGACACCAGCGGCGCGCCGCCGGCTTTCTCCGCCAGGGCCAGCACTTCCTGCAGCACTTCCAGTGCTTCGTCATAACGCCCCATATCTCCGTATATGGAAGCCAGATTGTTGAGGATGTTGCCGCGAATGCCGTCCACGTCCATGGAAGGGGGGCATTGATCCAGCATTTGCAGGCCGGATAACAGGCGCTCCAGCGCAGTGTCCAGCTGCCCGAGCTGGCCGTGGGAATATCCAAGCAGGCTCAGTGACTTTGCCTGGCCGAGTGTGTCGGATGAATGGGCAAAGAGCTCCATGGCTTCGGTGGCAATCCGGATGGCATCGGGGTTTTCGTCTTTCAGCGCGTGGTATCGCGCGCCCAGCAGCATGCTTTCCATTCTGCCTTTGGGATAATCCGCGCGCTCAGACTCAGCTCTGGCGCGGTCTGTCAGTGCGGCCAGCGCCTCCACATCATCATGACCCAAGCTCTCCGCATTGTGAATCAGCTCGTCGATGGCCCCGGGTGTCAGGCCACTCTCCGCATCGCTGCCATCCTGCCCCATGATGTTCTGCGCCATTTGCGTACCGCCTGTTTGCTATTTTCTTCACAAGTATGCAATAATTCGCTTTAATTTGCAATTGAGCTTTGCGGTCACATAATCATATACGGCTGTAAACCAACATATTCATGATTAACACCGCAGAGGAGCTGATCGATATGGATGAGAAGAAAGTGGCCAAGCCGATTCGTGCCCATGCAATCCACATTGACAACCGGGAAAGGGTTGTGATCACCGGCGTGGAGGATGTGGACAATTTCAATGAAGAGGAAGTGAACTTCCAGACCGACAGCGGATACGTGACGCTGACCGGCGGAGACCTTCACATCACCCGTCTCAATCTGGAGGAGGGGCAACTGATCATTGAGGGCGTCGTGAACGGCATCGCTTATTCCGGCAGCGCCGAGCAGAGCGAGGGCGGCGGGTTCTTTTCCAAGCTGTTCAAGTAACCATGGGCACAGCGATCTTTGAGACCAGCAACCAGCCGTGGGTGTTTCTGTTCACAATCTACGGCGGCATTGTGCTTGGCTTGCTTTACGATATCCTGGATATCACCAGGCGCTTTTTCCGGGGCCGGTTGGTCATGGCCGTGCTGTTTGACATTGTCTACTGGGTTGTCGGCACCGTGTTCCTGTTTGCGTTGCTTTGGGTTGCCTGCGATGGCGAGTTTCGCTACTATGACGTGCTCGGGTTTGCGCTCGGTGCGGCGTTGTGGTTTCTTGGCCCCGGCAAATTTGTGAAATGGGCCCACCGCAAAATCAGGCAGTGGGCCCATGCGCTTTGGAGCCGGTTCAGGGGCACAAAGATTTATCAGGTTCTTTTCAAATGAGCAACGGCCGGCAAACTGGCCGCCGGGAGCTGGCCTCTCACAGCAAATTTTCGCTCAGCTTGTCCACATCGCCAGCGCCCACAGTGAAAATCAGGTCGCCCGGCTGGCGCTCGGCTTTTACGATGGCGGCGGCTTCCTCAAAGCTGGCGGCGTGGCGGCAGCGGCCCAGGCCGTCTCGCCGGTTTGCTGCTTCGCAGAGCGCCTGGCTGGACACATCGCCGGGGTTGTCTTCTCTGGCCGCATAGATGTCCAGCAGCAGCACTTTGTCCACCTTGTCAAAGGACGCCACAAAATCGTTGAAAAGCGCCTTCGTGCGCGTGAAGGTGTGTGGTTGGAACACGAGCCACAGCCGTTTGTGCGGCAGCAGCGCCGCCGCGTCCATTGTCGCGCGGATCTCGGCGGGGTGGTGGGCATAGTCGTGATAAACGGTCGCTCCGCCGCTTTCGCCGATCAGCTGGAATCTCCGATCAGCCCCGCGGAAATCGGCCAGTTGCTCCGCCGCGCAGGAAGCATCCACGCCGCACAGGCTGGATGCCGCGATGGCGGCCAGCGCGTTGTAGACATGGTGCCTGCCGGGTATCGACAGCGCGACCCTGCATTGGAGCGAACCGTTGTGCATCAGGTCAAAACTGTGGCCGCCCCGTTCGTCGGCGCGGATCTCCACCGCCCGCCACTGACAGCCTTCGCCAAGGCCAAAGGTTTGCGACTGGCACTTGGCATGCTTCAGCAGGCCCAGCGTCCGTTCGTCGTCGCCGTTCACGATGCAGCAGCCGTCTTCGGGGAGCATGGCCACATAGCGGCTGAAGCTATCGGTGATGTGGTCAATATCGCGGTAATAATCCAGGTGGTCGGCGTCAATGTTGAGAATCACGGCCACGGTGGGGGGGAAGGCCAAAAAGCTTTCCTTGTATTCATCAGCCTCGGTCACAAAGATCTCGCTGCCGCCCACGCGCACGCTGCCGCCGATCAACGGCAGGCCCGCGCCGATGTGAATGGTCGGGTTCTTGCCGCACTTATACAGGATTGTGGCCGTCATCGACGTGCAGGTGGTCTTGCCGTGGGCTCCGGTGATGCCAATGGACTTGTCATATTGGTCCATGATCCTTTTGAGCAGCTCTGCCCGGCGGATCACCGGCACACCCGATGCCCTGGCCGCCGCCAGCTCTTCGTTGCCTTCAGGGATGGCCGAAGTATATACGACCAACGTCGCACCATCATGCTGGCCTGCCTTATGGCCGATGAAAACGTCGGCGCCCAGTTTCCTCAGGCGCTCCACGACCGCCGAATCGCTCCGGTCGGAGCCGGACACCGGGATGCCCCAGGTCATCAGGATCATTGCCAGGCCGCTCATGCTGATGCCGCCGATTCCAATAAAGTGCACTTTCTTTTCGTTGATGCCGGTTTTCCGCATATCACCCTCCGGGCCCAAATCGGGCCCAAAGTATTATACTCCAAGATTTACCGTGGTATCAATGATTTAACCGGTTGTCGGCAGCCGGCAATCTTCAAGGCTCTGCTTTGAATAAAATCTAGGCAACCGCAAATACTTTGCTCGGAGGTGGTTGTTTTGCCTGTGGAGAAAAATCCGTTCAAAGCTCCCGAACTGAATCATTACTTTTCAACGCTGCCTGCCGCTTTGCAGGAGAGCATTGAGCAAAGCGGGATCAAATTCACATCGCTTGAGCATCTTCAGGCGTTTGTCCGGAACCTGAATCAGCAATAAACTAGAGATACAGCCGAACCGCCCCTACGTGTTTTTCAAGGCACAGTAGGGGCGGATTTGTTTTGAAAGGGCCATGCCTTATTTGGAAAAACTCTGGCAATACTAGAAAAAACAAACTATAATTAACATATAAATCCCGAACATTCGGATAAAGGAGGGGATTTGCTTGGACAAGGTCAAGCGCAATGAGCGCATCGGCGCAATGATCAAGATCCTTTCCAGCACTCCCAACAAGAGCTACACATTAACCTATTTCAGTGACCTGTTCGGTTCGGCAAAGTCCACGATCAGCGAGGATATCGACATCGCCCGCGAGGCGCTGGAAAATTACGGCCTCGGCACGCTGAAGACCGTTGCGGGCGCGTCTGGTGGTGTGCTTTATCTGCCCCAACCGCAGCCGAAGGAGTCGCTGGCCTTCATCAAGCGCCTGTGCCGGCAACTCGAGGATCCGGGCCGCATCTTGCCCGGCGGGTTTCTGTATATGCTGGACCTGCTGAGCGACCCCACGGTGGTCTCCCGCATGGCGGAGATCATCAGCCAGTGGTATGCCGAAAGCCAGCCGGATTTTGTGCTCACCGTGGAGACAAAGGGCATCCCGGTGGCGCTGATGACGGCCAAATATCTGGGTGTGCCTCTGATCATCGCCCGCCGTGACGCCACAATCACCGATGGATCGGTGGTCACAATCAACTATGTGACAGGCTCCATGCGCCGCATCCAGACGATGTCACTGCCCAAGCGCTACATCCGCGAAGGCCAGCGGGTGCTCATTGTGGACGACTTTATGAAAGGCGGCGGCACCGCCCGGGGCCTTGCAGACATGATGAAGGAGTTCAACGTGGAGGTGCTGGGCACGGCGGTGGTGATGTCCACGGTGGAGCCGGCCCAGAAGCTGATCGGGGATTACCGGTCGCTGATGACGCTGCACAATGTGGATGAGATTTCGCGTGTGGTGGATGTGCAGCCAAGCCAATGGCTCCAAATTGGCAACGAGGTGAAAGAATGAAGATCAAATCGCTGATTCTTGCCGCCGGTGAAGGCAAACGGATGAAGAGCGGCACCCCCAAAGTGCTGCACAGCCTGTGCGGACGGCCGATGGTGGAATGGGCCATCGGCGCGGTCAGTGAGTTGGACGCCACCCCCACGGTGGTTGTGGGCCACGGCAGAGAGATCATTGTGAAGGCGCTGGAGGGCAGGGGCTTATCCTTTGCCGTGCAGGCCGAGCAAAAGGGCACCGGCCACGCCGTGATGATGGCCCGGAGCGAAGTTGAGAGCGCCGAGTGCATCCTGATCACCTGCGGTGACATGCCGCTGGTCAAGCCGGAGACTGTGAAAAAACTGGTGGAATGCGTCACGGAGCGCAAACAGGACGCCGCGGTGCTTTACACAGTGGCGGATGATCCCACCGGTTATGGCCGCATTGTGCGCGACGATTACGGCGATGTGAAAAGGATCGTGGAGCACCGGGACGCCAGTGAGGAGCAGCGGGCCATCCGCGAGGTGAACGCTGGGGCCTATTGCTTTCAGAAAGACAAGTTGCTTTTTGCGCTGGACAGGTTGGATTGCAACAACGACCAGAAGGAATACTATCTGACCGATGCCATCGCCATCATTGCAGGCATGAGCGGAAAAGTGGCCGGTGTGCGGGGCGAGCCGGAGGAGGGCATGGGCGTCAATGACCGCTGGCAGCTTGCCCAGGCCGCGGCGGTGCTGCGCAGGAGGATCAACCGCGGCCACATGCTTGAAGGCGTGACAATCCTTGACCCGGAAAACACCCACATCGACTGGGATGTCACAATCGGCCGCGACACCGTGATCTACCCCGGCAACGTGTTGGAGGCAGGATCCGCCATTGGTGAAAACTGCGTGCTGCTGCCCAACAACCGCATTGTAAAAAGCACGGTGGGGAATGGCACGGAGGTGGCGTCTTCGGTGCTCACAAGCGCCGCGGTGGGGGAGGCTTGCCATGTGGGCCCCTTTGCTTATCTGCGGCCCGGCAGCCGTGTGGGCAACCACATCAAGATCGGTGACTTTGTGGAGATCAAGAATTCCAACATCGGAGACGGCACCAAGATTTCTCACCTGACTTATGTCGGTGACGCAGATGTGGGAAAAGATGTTAACCTTAGCTGCGGTGTCGTGTTCAGCAACTATGACGGTAGGAATAAGTATCGAACCATAGTAGAAGATGGTGCATTCATTGGCTGCAACACCAACCTGGTAGCACCGGTGAAGGTGGGTAAAAACGGCTACACCGCCGCCGGCAGCACGATCACCGAGGATGTGCCGGAAGACGCGCTGGCCATCGCCCGCGCGAGGCAGACGAACAAGGAGGGCTGGGTCGCTAAGCGCAGGAAAGGAGAGTAGCCATGCGTTACGGCAACATCAAGATCTTCACGGGTAATTCCAACCCCGCGCTGGCCTCGGAGATCGCCCAGGTGCTGGGCCTGCCGATGGGCCAGATTGCCGTGGGGCGCTTCAGCGACGGTGAGATCTCGGTGAACACCTTTGAGACGGTGCGTGGCTGCGACGTGTTTGTGGTGCAGTCCACCTGCACGCCGGTCAACGACAACCTGATGGAGCTGCTGATCATGATCGACTCCTTCCGGCGGGCATCAGCCGGGAGAATCACCGCCGTGATTCCCTATTACGGCTATGCCCGTCAGGACCGTAAGGCAAAGGCCCGCGACCCGATCACCGCAAAGCTGGTCGCGGATCTGATCGCCGCATCCGGTGCCGACCGGGTGCTCACGATGGACCTGCATGCGCTGCAGATACAGGGCTTCTTCAACATTCCGGTGGATCACATGCTGGGCATGCCCACACTGGTGGAGTATTTCCGTGATTGCCAGTGCATCGGCGACGACGTGGTGGTTGTTTCTCCGGATCTCGGCTCTGTCACCAGGGCCAGAGCATTTGCCGAGCAGATCAACGCGCCACTGGCCATTGTGGACAAACGCCGCCCCAGAGCCAATGTGGCGGAAGTGATGAATCTGATCGGCGAGGTGAAGGGCAAGCGGGCCATTCTGTTTGACGATATGATTGACACCGCCGGCACCATCGTGGGCGGCGCCGCGGCGCTGTTGGAGCGGGGAGCGGAGTCGGTTTATGCCTGCTGCACCCACGGCGTGCTGTCCGGCCCTGCCATTGAGCGCATTGAGCACTCTCAGATCAAGGAGCTTGTCGTTACCAACACCATCCCGCTGGCTGCCGACAAGCGCGTTGCCAAAATCAAGGTGCTGTCCGTGGCCCGCGTGTTTGCCGAGGCCATTGAGCGAATCTATGAGGACTTGCCGGTGAGCTCGCTGTTCACCCGCACGCCGTCCACGATTCGCCCCATCACACTGCCACACCGGGAGGAAATGGAGTGAGCAAAAGTACTGGCCGAAAAAAGGCTTTGTTGTTTGACCTGGACGGCACACTGCTGCCAATGGACCGGGAAGAGTTCGTAAGGGCTTATCTGCCGGAAATCGCCGCGTCGGGCAGCGCACTGGGCGACCCGCGCATGATTGCGGACAGCATCCTCAAGGCCTCCTATCGGATGGCAACGTCGGTTGATTCGGGCCGCACGCTGGAGCAAGTGTTCTGGGAGTCGTTTGAAGGCCTGAGCGGCATCACCCGTTTGTCATCGGAGGCCATCTTCAACGAGTATTATCAGAGCAGCGCCTTTGATCGGCTGCAAACCCTCACGCCTGCGGAACCATTGGTGCCGGAAATTATGGACGCCGCGAAGTGCACCGGTCTTAGGCTCATCCTTGCCACAAGCCCCATGTTCCCGCGCGTGGCAATCGAAAAGAGGATTCAGTGGGCGGGGCTCAGGCCGGGGGACTTCGAGCATATCACCACCTATGAGCAATATCACGCCGCCAAGCCTCACCGGCTGTATTTCGAGGAGATCCTCGGCAACCTTGGGCTGGAAGCGAGCCAGTGCGTGATGATCGGCAATGATGCCAGGGAGGACCTGCCTGCTCCCGTCGCGATGGGCATGGAAACCTTTCTGCTGCTGGATCACGCGATCATTCCGGACGGGCTGGAATACAGCTGCGACCGCAAGGGGCGCTATGCAGACCTGCTGGAGTATCTCCGGAGTTTGTGATCACCTGGCATCTTTGATCCCATAGCCTTCAACGTGCTAGGCGCCTCTCACAAGGGGCGGAAGGAGCTCTATGTATCTGGTCGCCGGCCTGGGAAACCCCGGCATGCAATATGAAAAAACGCGCCACAACCTGGGCTACTGGGCGGTGGATGAGGTTGCGCGCCTGTGGAGACTTTCCTTCCGGTCAGAGCGCTACAGGGGGTATTTTGCCAGCGGCAGCGCCGCCGGAGATGCTGTGGCGCTCCTCAAGCCCACCACCTATATGAACCTGAGCGGCCTCAGCCTTGCCGACGCGCTGCGGGGCCTCAAAGCAGATTTTTCCGAGCTTATCGTCGTCTATGACGACATGGATTTGCCGGTGGGGAAGATCCGCATCCGCCTGAAAGGCGGCCCAGGCACCCACAACGGCATGAAATCCATTGTGGGCGAGCTTGGCACGGAGGATTTTATCCGTGTGCGCATCGGCATTGGCACCCCGTCGGAAGGTGTGGACACAGTCGATTATGTGCTTGGCAAGCCGGTGGGGGAGGAACTCACGCTGCTGACGGATGCTGCGTTGAAAGCGGCGGAGGCCATTGACGCAATCGTGCGGTTCGGGCCGGAAAAGGCGATGCAGCGCTTCAACAGGTAACCGCGTTACCGCTTCACCGACACGATCACCTGCTGCAAGTGCTTGTGATGCATGGGCACAGCCAGGTCATACTCTCCATATCCGGCTACAGTCTCCACGCCAAAACCGCGAAAGATTTCCTTGACTTCTTCGTAGGTGTAGAGCCTTGTGGAGGAATGGGCGCTGATGCTCTCCGGCGGCGTGGCGATTTCGCCAAACCTGATGCCAAACCCGCCATAGAGCATCCGCTTTGCAGAGGCATCGTATTCAAAGGCCGGCAGCGAGATCCCATGGCTGCCGATCTCCCAATGCTTTTTCGGGAAGTGCAGTTCGGCGTGCTCCCGGCTGCAAATGTCGATCAGGCTCTTGCCGCCGGGCTTCAGGGCCCTTGCGATGACCCCGAAAATCTTTTGGTTCTCCTCATCATTTTCCAGGTAACCGATTGCGCCATCGGCCAGATTCAACACCGCGTTAAACTCCTCCTGAAATGCTAATTCCCTGATGTCTGCGCAGAGGAACGCAGCGTTCAGACCTTCCTCCTTTGCTGATTTCGTTGCGTCGTCAATGTAGATTTCGGTGATGTCCACGCCGATCACCGCATACCCTCTGCGCGCAAGCTCCAGGCTGTGGCGGCCATAACCGCAGGCCAGGTCCAGAATGCGCTCGCCGCCTGACAACCCCAATGCCTTGATGATGAAATCCACCTGTTGGCCGGTCTGCTCCACCCAGGAGTCGCCTTTGATGTCGAGTGACCAGATCTTCTTGTACCAGTCTGCTTGCGGGTGCTTCATCCGGGTCACCTCCTCATCGGCAATTCTATAGCCCGCCGCCATGGAATGCTAGACTTATGTTTTTCACTCTGTTATGATGTTGTAATAGGTGCGGGCATCGCACGCCATACGGCAGGTTGCCCGCATTTTCCATACAATTCAACAATAAATCATAGCACCAAAGAATGATAAGCAGAGCCCTCATGCCTTATTGACATGCTCCAAAGAATGGCTATACTATATGTAGTATTTGGTCGAAGTATGACCAACAGCATATTACTATGCTCCCCCCTCGTGGATTAACCTGCTTTTTAATGCCTGAGAGGCATCAGGCAAAGGGCGGTTAAAATAAAGGAGGAAGTGCCAATGAGCCAAAAGGACAAGGGCGTCCTGGGGTATCTGCCGGACGAAAAGCCACCGTTTTTCAAACTGTTGTTGTATGCACTGCAGCAAGTCATCGTCATGTTTCCGGCTACCATCGCGGTTGCACTCATTACCGGTTTTCAAGTATCCACCACAATTTTTGCCAGCGGCATTGCCACATTGTGCTTTGTTCTGATTAGCGGCAAAAAAATCCCGCTTTATTATGGTTCCAGTTTCTCCTATTTGACAGCTGTCATCAGTTTGATGACCAGTGAGTCGATCACTTCCAAGCTTAGCCCCGAGGCGTTGAGCAAGCTCACAGACTGGTTAAATAAGACAACGTCGGTTATGCCGGGCGAGGCGATTGCTTATGCGCAATTCGGAATCATCGCTTCCGGTCTTGTGTCGATTGCAGCAGGTTTGATCGTTCGCTTCTCCGGAAAAGAGAGCGTAGAAAAAGTGTTGCCGGCATCCATCACCGGCTCGATTGCCATGGTCATTGGCCTGACTTTGGCCGGCAACGCCCTCGGCGATGCTGCGCCTGTTGCAGCCGATGGTGTGTTGGGTAGCAATTGGGTTTGGGTTGTTTCGCTTGTCACGTTGATTTCCACGATTTTGTTTTCGCGCTATCTCAAGGGGTTCCTCGGGCAGCTGCCCCTGCTCCTGGGCGCTGGCGTTGGCTGCCTGACGGCTGCTGTGATCTATTGGGTTGGCGGTCCGGACTACAATCTGTTCCGCTCCATTCCGCAGGAAGCGCTGTCTGCGTCACTGTGGTCTGCGGGCCCGATTGCAGTGCCGGCATTCACATTACCTAAGTTCTCTTGGGAAGCCGTTTTGGCAATCATGCCCATCGCAATTGCCACGATCCCCGAGTCAACGGCGCATATCTATCAGCTTGATATCTATGTCAACGATCTGGCCAAGAAAAAGGGATCCGGCAAAGATTATAAGCTGGCAGGCATGCTGGATCGGAATCTGATCGGCGACGGCATTTGCGACATGATCTCCGGCTTTGTCGGCGGCCCCGCCGGCACCAACTACGGAGAAAACATCAGCACGATGGCGATCACGCGCGTGTTCTCGGTGCCGGTACTGATGGCTGCAGGCGTCATTGCCATGGTGATCTCGTTCTTCACACCACTTGTTTCCGGGATTTATGCGATTCCGATTTCAGTCATCGGCGGGCTTGAAATTTATCTGTTTGGTGCGATTGCCGCGCAGGGCATTGCGATTATGATTGACAAAAAGGTCGATATGTTCAACTCTAAGAATATCGCCGTTATCGCAACCATCATGATCTTTGGCCTCGGCGGCAGATACGCTTTTGGCGGCAACATTCCGTTCTTTGGCATCCAGGTGCCTTGCATTGCAGGCGCCGCAATCTTCGGCATCCTTCTGAACCTGCTTCTGAGCATCGGCAAAAAGCAGGAAGAATAACAACAATAAATAGATCGATATAGCAGTCGGCAATGGCGCTCCGCTTGAACCGGTGCGCCTTTGCCATGGTTTTGGGGATACTATTTTGCCGACTAAAATCGGCGGAATTTTGCATTATATTATTTTAGGAGGTACTCCCATGCCTATCGGTCAGATCTGGCAGATCGCTGCCATCCTGGTTTCCGCGCTGGCGTTCGGCATGGCGGCCTGGCTTTACTTGTGGGTGAAGTCACAGCCGTCGTCCAACCAGCGCATCGCCGAGGTCGGCGAGCTCATCCGCAAAGGCGCGAACACCTTTCTGAAGCGCGAATATGTTGTGCTGGCCCGCTTCTCCGGTGTGATCGCGCTGCTGCTTCTGGTCTTTCTGCCCAAGCCCATCTGGCAGGGCGATGTCGGAAAGAACATCGTGATGGCCGTGGCCTACATCGTGGGCACGGTGCTCTCCGCCATTGCCGGCAAGATCGGCATCCAGGTGGCCACCATTGCCAACGTCAAGTCGGCAGAGGCGGCCCAGCGCGGCATCAAGCCCTCCTTCCTGACCGGTTTCCGTGGCGGCGCGGTGATGGGCATGGCAGTGGTCGGCACGAGCCTTCTGGGTGTGACAGCCGTGCTGATGCTCACCGGCAGTTCCACCGCCGTGCTGGGTTTCAGCTTCGGCGCAAGCTCGCTGGCGCTGTTTGCCAAGGCCGGCGGCGGCATCTTCACCAAGACCGCAGACATCAGCGCTGACCTTGTGGGCAAGGTTGAGCTGGATATTCCGGAAGACGACCCCCGCAACCCCGCCGTCATCGCTGACAACGTGGGCGACAACGTGGGCGATGTGGCCGGCATGGGCGCCGACCTGTTTGACTCCAACGTGGCGGCCATGGCTGCGGCGCTGGTGATGGCCACCTCCATTGACCAGTCCATGGGCAGCAATGTGGCCATGGTGTTCTGCTACGGCGCGCTGGGGCTGCTGGCCTCCATCATCGGCGTGGCAACGGCCCGCATGGGCAAAAAGGGCGATCCCACCACCGCGCTCAACAGCAGCACTTATGTGACCACCGGCATTTTCGCCGCGCTCACCGCTGCCGCCACGGCAATTTTCGGTTTCAACTGGCTCATTTGGGCTGCCACAATGGTGGGCCTGTTTGTGGGCGTGATCATCGGCATCGCCAGCGACTACTTCACCAATGACAACAAAAAGCCGGTGCGCCATGTGGCCGAGGCCTCCAAGTCCGGCCCGGCGTTCACCATTCTGTCCGGCGTGTCTTATGGCTTCATGAGCGTGCTGCCCTCCATCGTGGGCATTGCGATCTCCGCGCTGGTTGCCTTCAAGCTCTGCGAAAACATCGGGCCGGGCTATGCCATGTTCGGCATCTCGATGGCCGCCATGGGCATGCTGTCTATCGTGGGCATGATCATCTCCAACGACGCCTACGGCCCCATCGTGGACAACGCCCGCGGCCTGGTCGAGATGGGCAACCTCGGCGAGGAAGCCCTGAAGATCACCGATGAACTTGACTCCGCCGGTAACACCGTCAAGGCTGTCACCAAGGGCTTTGCCATCGGCGCGGCCGGCCTCACCGTCATCTCGCTGTTGGGTGCGTTCATGAGCGAGGTCAATGACGCAGCCGTTGAAATGGGCAAGGCCGGCATTACGGGTTTTGACATCATGAATCCTGCCGTGTTCTTCGGTTTGCTGGTTGGCGCTGCTGTGCCTGCGGTGTTCTCCGCAATGCTGATCCTGGGCGTGGACCGCAACGCCCAGCGCATGGTGGAAGAAATTCACCGCCAGTTCCGCGAAATTGTCGGCCTGCGGGAAGGCAAAGAGGGCGTGCACCCCGAGTATGACAAGTGCATTGACATCGCCACCGTGGGTGCCTTGAAGGAGCTGATCCCGGCGGGCCTGATGGCGATCATCTCCACGCTGGCTGTCGGTTTCATCGGCGGTGTGCAGGCTGTGGGCGGCTTCCTGGCCGGCAACATCGTCTGCGGCCTGGTGTTGGCGCTTTTCATGTCCAACTCCGGCGGCCTGTGGGACAACGCCAAGAAGTTTGTGGAAGCCGGCAACCACGGCGGCAAGGGCTCTCAGGCTCACAAGTCCGCTGTCGTCGGCGACACGGTGGGCGATCCCTTCAAGGACACCGCCGGTCCCTCGATCAACACCCAGATCACCGTGGTCTCGCTGATCAGTTCACTGATGGCCACGCTGTTCCTGTCGTTCAGCCTGTTCCAGTAAGCACTTTCCATTGACTTACAAATAGTGAATAAGAAAACCGCCGATCCGGCGGTTTTCTTTGCATTGCCATTCGGAAAAAGTGGTTACGGCAATACTCACGAAATTCCCACTGTTCTAAATACAATATAGGATAAACAAGCGGGATGTACAGCATGGACAGCAAAGCTATATGCTACACCACAATCAGCTTATGATCCATATCTCTGTAGATCTGTGGATACATATTAATATATCGGTAAGATATTGAGTCAATACTCCGTAAACCGATAAGTTTGCATAAGGCTTCCTCCGGCTGTGCTTGCTCCAAAGCAATTCCATCCTGATGGGCTGGAAACAGTATTTCGTCCAGGGTTGTTGATTGAATGTTCAACTGCTCGAATAGCCAGTTGATGTCACCTTCAGATTCGATTCGAAGGCCGAAATCCCATCTGCAGGAATACTTAGCTATTTGCTTTGATTGATGAAAAACCATAAACTCCCAACCATGATCGCCTGCGTATATCATATGGATCAGAATGCCGGGGTTCACCTGCGCAACGGCTGGATTCATGGTCAATGGGATTCCCTCTGCAACAAACTGTGTCCATCCGTTTGATGGGGAAAAGATATAGCCATGCAATCCAGTGTTCATCAAGATGTTATATGCATCCTGACTGTTGCTGCTGCGCAGATAATAACTTTCAAAGAAATCACTCATTCGTACCCTCCTGATTCTATTTCGTGTTACCTTTGCCCACTCTCCAAATACCTCTTGGTATACGGGCACACCTCGATGCACTTCCCGCAGATCGTGATCTCCCCGCCAAAGCCCTTCTTCGCACGCTCTCTTGCCGTCTTCCGGCACTTCACAGCGTCAAAGAAATCATCACGATTCATCCCAACTTCCCACTCTTTGCCGGAGACCGCCCCGGCTGGGCAGGCGTTGTTGCAGATCATGCAGTTGCCGCATTTGCTGAGATTGATGGGTTTTGCAGTTTCAAGCGGCGCGTTGGTGAGGATCGTGGATAATCGCACCATCGAGCCGTATTGCTCCGTGACTAGTAGGGCGCTCTTGCCGATCCAGCCGATACCGGCGCGGGTGGCCACGGTTTTGTGGGGCAGGGGGGTGCTGTATTCGGTTTCCCCGATGCCCACCCTTGCTCTGGTCTGTGCGATTGCCTTATAACCCAATGCCTTGAGTGTTTCAGCCCCCAGTGTCACCAGCATGTCCAAGCGTTCGTTGAGGCGGTCATACCAATCCTTGTATTGCTGCGTGGGCATGTCTGCGATGCCGCGGATCACGCCCTTGGGGTATTTCACGGCCACGCAGATGCCGATGGGCAGGCTTTCGCGCACATCGGCGGGAAGCTCCGTGAGGTCGCCGAAGCCGACGAGGTCGGTGCCGTGGGAGAGGAGTTTAGCTTTTAGAGTATCATTCATGCTGCTCATGGGCTTACCCCTTCACAAAATCGAGATACGCGGTCGTTTTGTTCTTTTCCTTATAGACTAACAACCCTTTGTCTGCTTCCGAAACCCTTGAGAAGATTTCTCGCTCCACCTGGAATTGGATGCGATGGCCATTGTCCAGCTCGAAGATCATGAAGTATAGGATATCTTGAGCACTGCCTCCCTGTATCTTCTCGATCAGGGTTGCCGGGGATTTCAAGGTGGGAAGTTTGCTCAATGTGGCAGCTCTGTTGAGGTAAACCAATGAGAAATACATAAAGATAAAATAAGCGAGGTCAATGGTTAACAAGAGTGTCGCGAATGGCGTGTTTTGGTTGAGGATATAAACGATTGTAATGGCAACGAAGATCAGGATCAATATGATTGTTTTTAGGGTGGAGGTTGTTTTTTTGTTCGTCATGATACAAACTCCAAACCGTGTGTTTGTTGGCATAATGGAATCCAGAGATCATTCTTTTGATCATTCTTCTTATGTGTAATATGTATCTTGCGCATCAATGAATGATAATCATGGCTTGATATACGCATAGCCTTCCGCCTGACGTTGGATCAATGCAACAACTCCCGCTGGGACTGCTGTAACAAATTGATAGAGCTCCTTCTCATCAACAGAGTATTTTCGCATCGCATTTCTGCAAGAGAAGATACGAACATTTTGGATGGACAATTCGCGCAGAGATTCACAGAGCCCTTTGATATGAGCTGTTTTTTCAGATAGCTCAATCACCGCTTCACCGTTTGCGACCACATCGATAACAAACTGCTCCCCGGTTTCTTTAGAATAGGCCAGAATGTTAGTTACATTAGAAACAACAGACGGCCATTTATCGGTTTCGTTCACATGGAATACAACTTTCATATAGACCTCGCAAGACGGTTGATATCACCAATTTTATACTTGATCGATCATACCGTCCAGAAATATCTATTTGGGATTCACGTTCTTATTAACAAAACGTCTGGTTTGCGTTATAATACCAAAGCCTGCCCACCTCCGGTGGCCGCAGGCCGAAACTGTTTATGGAGTACACCATGCAAAAAGCGTTGTTCAGCACCCTGTGGGACACAGGGCCATGGCAGCGGCTGGAGCAGGCAATCCGGGGAGGGCAAATGCCCTGCTCGGCATTCGGAGTTTCCGAAGCACGCCGCAGCCACCTGATCCCGGCAATCATGGCCCGCATTGACCGGCCGCTCCTCATTGTGGTCAACACTGACATCCGCGCCATGCGCCTGGCGGAAGACATCACCGCCATCACCGGCATGGAATGCCCGGTGTTTCCGTCGCGCCCGTCGATGATCCGCAAGGTGGCCGCCGCCAGCCGCGACATTCAGAGCCGCAGGCTTTCCGTGCTGGCGCAGGCCTTGCAGGGCAAGGTGCCGGTCGTGGTCGCCACCGCCGAGGCGCTGAGCTTCTCTCTGGCGCCGCCCAAGGCCTTTCGGGACGGTGTGATCCGCCTGGCCGTGGGCCAGCAGCATGACCTGAAGGCGTTGGTGGCCAACCTTTCGATGGCCGGTTACACCCGCGAGGAGCGGGCCGAGGGGCCGGGGCAATTTGCGGTGCGCGGCGGCATCCTAGATGTGTTCCCGCAGGGGGCGGAGCTTCCCGCCCGTGTGGAGTTCTTCGGTGACGAGGTGGAGATGATCCGCCTCTTCGACGCCTGGACGCAGCGCAGCGAGGGAACGGTGCAGGAGCTTACGATCTTCCCGGCCACCGAAGTGCCGCTGAACGAGGCGGCGCTGGAGCGCGGCGCCGAAGCGATGCGTAAGGCGCTGGCAGAGACAAAAGCTGCTCTGAAAAAGCGCCGCAAAGAAGATGAGCAAAAGCCGCACAACACCTACAGCCTTTCCGGCACACCGGAGGAACTGCTGGAAGGCGCGGTGGATGAGTATGTGGAAAAGCTGGTGACCGGCGGCACCTACGAGGGCATCGAGAACCACCTGCCATTCTATTTTGACTACACCACGATGCTGTGGGATTTCTTAGCCGACCCGCTGGTGCTGCTGGAAGACCCCCACCGCCTGATGGAGGCCTTGGCAGACTGGCACAAGGAATACACCGTGGAATACACGGAGGCGCTGGAGGCCGGCGAGGCCTTCTCCATGCAGGCCGGTTTGCCGCTGGATTGGGAGGGCTTTGCCAAAAAGCTGCCCCGCAACCGGCTGCTCACGGTGCAGGATCTCACCCGGGACGCTGGGCTCAAACCCCGCGAGACGGTGAAGTTCACCGGCTTTGACAACCCCGGCTACCGCGGCCAGATCGAAATGATTGCCAACGATCTGCGGAAGTGGCACCAGGATAAGTGGAAGGTTATTATACTGGCCGGTTCGGAGAAGCGCGCCCAGCGCTTTGCCGACACGCTGGTGGATCTGCATGTGCCCGCCGTTTATGCCACGCAGGACCGGGAGCTGGCCCCCGGTGAGATCGTAACGCTGGCGCTGGGCCTGCGCCAGGGCTTTGAGGCGCCGGACGAAAAGTTTGTGCTGCTGGGCGAAACCGAGGTGTTCGGCGCGTCCCGCCGGAAAAAGGTGGCGGTGCAGCGCTCTGCAAAGCGCAAGATGGACTTGTTTGCCGACCTGCAGGTGGGCGACTACGTGGTGCACGAAACCCATGGCATCGGCGTGTTCCGCGGTGTGGTCAAGCTCACCAGCGACGGCCATACCCGCGATTATATGGACCTGGAGTATCGCGGCAGCGACCGGCTCTATGTGCCGACGGAACTGATGGACCGAGTGGAGAAATACATCGGCGCCGAAGGCTTGGCCCCCAAGATCAACCGTCTGGGCGGGGCAGAGTGGGAGCACGCCAAAAACAAGGTGCGCGCCAAAGTGGCAGGCATGGCCGAGGAGCTCATCAAGCTCTATGCCAAGCGGGAGGCCACCAAGGGCTTCCAGTATGCCAAAGACGAAGAGTGGCAGCGGCAATTTGAAGACAGCTTCCCTTATGAGGAGACGCCGGACCAGCTCCGCAGCATCGAGGAGATCAAGCAGGACATGGAAAGCGGCAGGGTGATGGACCGGCTGCTCTGCGGCGACGTGGGCTACGGCAAAACGGAAGTGGCGATGCGCGCCGCCTTCAAAGCCGTGATGAACGGCAAGCAGGTGGCTGTGCTGGTGCCCACCACGGTGCTGGCGTATCAGCATTACAACACGCTGGTGGAGCGGTTCGCCGACTTTGACGTGCGCTGCCAGATGCTCTCAAGGTTCCGCACGCCAGGCGAGCAAGATGACATCATCCGCAAAATCCGGAATAAAGAGCTGGATATCGTCGTGGGCACCCATCGGCTGCTCAGCAAAGACGTGAAGTTTGCCGATCTGGGCTTGCTGATTGTGGACGAGGAGCAGCGCTTCGGCGTGACGCACAAGGAGAAGATCAAGCAGCTCAAGTCTTCCATCGATGTGCTGACAATGACGGCCACACCGATCCCCCGCACGCTGCACATGTCAATGAGCGGCATCCGTGACATCTCCACGATCGAGACGCCGCCGGAGGAGCGCCAGCCGGTGCAGACCTATGTGATTGAATACCACGAGGGTGTGATGCGCGACGCGATCCTCAAGGAAATCGGCAGGGGAGGGCAGATCTACTTCCTCTATAACCGCGTGGAGTCCATGCCGGTGTTCCACCGCAGGCTGCAGGATCTGGTGCCGGAGGCCCGCATCTGCGTGGGCCACGGCCAAATGGGCGACAAGGAGCTGGAGGAAGTGATGGTGTCGTTTTACCACGGGGAATACGACATCCTGCTGAGCACGACAATCATCGAAAACGGCCTGGACATTCCCAAGGCCAACACGCTGATTGTATACGACGCCGACCGCTTCGGCCTCTCGCAGCTATACCAGCTCCGTGGCCGGGTGGGCCGTTCCAACCGCCAGGCCTACGCCTACTTCACCTACCGGCGCGACAAGGTTTTGAGCGAGATCGCCGAGAAGCGCCTGACCGCCATCCGCGAGTTCACCGAGTTTGGCAGCGGCTTCAAAATAGCGATGCGCGACCTGGAGATCCGCGGCGCGGGCAACCTGCTGGGCCAGGAGCAGCACGGCCATATGGCTTCAGTGGGTTATGCGTTATATTGCCGCCTGATCGACGAGGCGGTGCGGAAACTCAAGGGTGAGGACATCCTGGAGGAGACCGAGGTGCGCGTGGATGTGAAGGTGGATGCCCACATCCCCGATGACTACATTGCCGACATGATGGGGAGGTTGGAGGCTTATCGCCGCATCGCCGAGATTGACAGCGAGGAGAACCGCCACGATGTGCTTGACGAGCTGATAGACCGTTACGGCGAGCCGCCGCAGAGCGTGCTGAACCTGATGGATGTGGCCGAGATGAAGGCTGCCGCTGCCCGCGCCCAGGTGGAGCTGGTGCAGGTAAAGGGCACGCAGCTGAGCTTGAAGTTCGCCTCAAGCGCCGCGCTGGATCCGGTGAAGCTGTTTGCTTATGTGACCGCCAGGCAGGACGATATGTCTTTGGTCGCCGCCAAGCAAACAAGCCTGGTGGTGCGCAGGATACCCCAGCGTTGGAAGGAGCAGGTGGCCTCCGTGAAGAGGGTGCTGACGGAGCTTTGCCAGCATTGTGCAGACCGGCCCGCGGCCGGATGAGTGCGCGTCTGCCACGCGCACTTCAAGATTGTTCGGCTTGCTTCGTTCCATCACAATGATGTATAATATGCCTTGTTTGTGTATGCCCAAAAGCGAAAGGATGACAACCATGAAGAAATTGCGCTATCTAGCCTTGCTGCTTGTCGCGGCGTTTGCCCTTTCCGGGTGCAATATGATCAAGATCAATGAGGAGCGCGACGGCGCCCAGGTGGTGGCGGAAGTCAATGGTGAGAAGATAACGAAAAAGCAGGTGTATGACGCCGCTGGCCTCACATGGGATGTGGCGGAAGATGGCTACACCGCCACCAACCGCAACTCGATGAAAGCCCAGGCGCTGGAAGGCCTGATTCAGGATATCGTGCTCAAGGCCAAGGTCAAGGAATTGGGCTATGATAAGTTTAACGCCGATGAGGAGAAGGAGATCGCGGACAGTCTCAAGACTTACCGCGACAGCAACTACGAGAGCATCCTCTCCAAGTATCAGGAGCAGGCCAAGACCGATCCTTCGATCAAGCCGGAGGAAAAGGCGGAGGCCGATATCACGAGCTATGAGCAGCAACTGCGGCACAGCAAGGCTTTGCAGAAGGCCATGGACGCTGCCTCCAAGGATATTGCCGCCACAGCCGAAGAAGTGCAGGCAATGTACAGCGATATTCTCAGCGCGGAAAAGTCTGCGTTTGATTCTGATCCCTCCTATGTGTCCATCTATGAAATGTACTACGGCTACCCGATCCTCTATTATCCGAGCGATGGGTTTGTCCGCGTGAAGCAGATCCTGATCAAGATCCCGGAGGATGCGCAGAAGGAAATCAGCACGATGCGCGAGGGGAACCTGACGGATGAGGCCAACAAGAAGCGCGAAGAAGAGCTGAAGAAGATCGAGGCAAAGGCCGCCGATGCTCTGACCAAGGTGAAGGGAGCCGGTGCAGACCTCACCAAGCTGAATGAGCTGATCACGCAGTACAATGAGGACCCCGGCATGACGGCCGAGAGCTCCGGCTATCTGGTTTATAAAGAGAGCAAGGATTATGTTCAGGAGTTTACCGACGCGGCAATGGCGCTCACCGACGTGGGCAAGCCCTCCGAGTTGGTCGCCACCGACTACGGCTATCACATCCTGTGGCTGTCGGAAAAGCATGCAAAGGGCGAAGTACCGCTGGATCAGGTGAAGGACAAGATCACGAATCTTGCCACTGAGAGCAAGAAGAATGAAGCCTGGAGCACCACCGTGACCGGCTGGGTGGACGCTTTGAAAAACGATAAAAAGATCAAGACCTACAACGGTCGGCTGAACAACAACTAGAGCAAGGCGCCACAATCCCCTTCTCCCCATCGGAGAAGGGGATTTTTCTATTCCGGTGCATTTTCATGATGATATTGACAACCACGGCGGCCGGCGGTATCATCGAAGCAATCGCATATTGCCCTCCGGTGCAGCAATGCTCAATAGGGAATGGAGTGCAAGGCTCCAGCTATCCCAGTAACCGTGAGGCCGACGAAACGGCAAACGCCACTGCCCCACCGGGTGGGAAGGCGCCGTGGAGGATGAGGCCAAGCCGGGAGACCTGCCGGCGGATCGATGTCTTCTGGGGTTGAGATTCAAGCATCCGGCTCGTGCTTTGCATGAGGCCATTTGTCAGAACCGCTCCCGGAAGGGGCGGTTAATCATTTTCCAGAGGCAGTATGAACACAAACAAAGCGCTCCAAACGGTGCAAAGGCGTTACGGCGCCGTGATGCTGGCCCTGCTTGCTTTGCTGGGGTTTTTGTTTTTGCTGGCGCTGGCCGTGGGGTCGGTGGATGTGCCGCTGGCAGGCACGGTCCGGGTGCTCGCAAACAAGCTTCTTGGCAGGCCGGAAACCGACCAGCAAATGCAGACATGGTCGCTGGTTGTGTGCGTCATCCGCCTGCCCCGTGTGGTCACGGCGGCATTGGTTGGCGCGGCGCTGGCCGTGTCGGGCGCCGCGATGCAGGGGCTGCTGATGAACCCTCTGGCCGATGGCTCCATCCTGGGCATCTCCGCCGGCGGCACGCTGGGGGCGGTGCTCTTCATCGCGATGGGGGCTGCGCTGCCGGCGCTGCTGGCAGCGGGTGGCGTGGCGCTGTTCAGCATCCTGTTTTCCTTTGTTTCACTGCTGATTGTGTTGACCCTTGCCTGGCGGTTTGACAGGGGGTTTGTGACCAACACCATCATCCTGCTGGGCATCGTGTTCTCCATGTTTGCCAGCAGCGTCACCAGCATGGTGGTTGCCTTCTCCGGCAACAAGATCGAGCACCTGGTGTATTGGATGATGGGCTCTCTATCCGCCGCAAAGGCAGCCAACCTGGTCTGGCTTGCGCCGGTCTGCCTGGCCGGTGTGCTGCTGCTCTATGCCAAGGGCACAGAGCTCAACGCGTTTGCATTGGGTGAGGAGCAGGCCGGCTATCTGGGCGTCAATGTGAAGTCGTCAAAGCTTCAGATCATGGTTATTGTTTCGGCTCTGATCGGTGTGTCGGTATCGGTCAGCGGCATGATCGGTTTCGTGGGCCTGATCCCGCCGCACATCATGCGGCTGTTTGTGGGTTCCAATCACAGGCGCCTGATCCCTGCCTCTGCGCTCTTTGGCGCGGGCTTTTTGATCCTGGCGGATCTGCTGAGCCGCACCGTTGTGCGCCCGCTGGAGATTCCGATCGGCATCGTCACATCGCTGGCCGGCTCCGTGCTGTTCCTCTACCTGTTTAACTCCATGCGGGGGAGGAAAGCGCAATGATGCTGGAGGCCAGCCATATCTCCGTCACCATCGCCGGCAAGGCCATCGTGCGCGACATCTCTTTCACCGTGGAGGCCGGAGAGACACTGATGCTGATCGGGCCCAATGGCGCCGGCAAGACCACGCTGATCCGGGCGATGATGCGAGGCGTGCCGCATACCGGTGATGTGATATTGTTTGGCAAAGAGATTGGCCGCTATAAGCCCGCGGAGCTGGCCAGAAAGGTCGGCGTGCTCACCCAGCAGCACAATCCGCAGTTTGCCTACAGCGTGCGCGAGGTGGTATCACTGGGGCGCTTCCCCTATCGCCAGAGCATGTTCGCACCGCTCACCGCAGAAGACAAGCACGCCGTTGAGAGCGCGATGCAGCTCACGGGTGTGGACCGGTTTGGGGAAGCATCCATTCAGCATCTTTCCGGCGGTGAGCTGCAGCGGGTGTTTCTGGCCCAGCTGCTGGCGCAGGACCCCGATCTCATGATCCTGGATGAGCCCACCAACAATCTGGATCTTTCCTATCAGATCGCGCTGTTTGACATCATCGGGCAGTGGGTGAAGCAGGGCGGCAAGGCTGTGATTGCAGTGATCCACGATCTCAACATGGTCTACCGTTATGCCACCAAAGCGCTGCTGATGAAAGAGGGCGCCTGCCACGCGATCGGCACCGCCGAAGAGGTGCTCAGTGCGGAAAACCTGAACCAGGTGTATCGCGTGGACGTTGCCAGCTGGATGAAGGGGCTGTTGCAGCATTGGGAGAAATCCACATGATGGTCTTCGTGTCCGGCGCAGTCCGCAGCGGCAAAAGCGCGCTGGGGGAGCGGCTTGTGCTTTCCCATGGCGGCAGGCCTGTTTATCTGGCAACCTCCCAGGCATATGACAGCGAGATGGCTCGGCGGATAGAGCTGCACCGGCAAAACAGGGCGGGGAAGGGCTTCGTCACGCTGGAGCAGCCCCGCGACATCGGTGCTGCGGCAGGCAGGCTCTTGCCGGCAGACGCCGTGCTGCTGGACTGCTTGGGCACGCTGGCTGCCAACGAGATGTTTGGCCGGGCCGACGCGGAGAAGGCAACGGCCGCAACAGACGCGTTGTTCCACAGAATCCTGAGCGGAATTGAGCAAGTCCATGCATCCGTATCGCTGCTGGTCGTGGTTTCCAACGAGCTGTTTTCTGACGGCATCGTTTATGATGCGATGACAGAGGAATATCTCCGGCTCATGGGCCGGCTGCATCGTGCTCTTGCCGCCCGTGCCGGCGCTGCCGTGGAGTGCGCCGGCGGTTGCGTGACAGTCCATAAGGGCACGATACCAACCTAAGCATCGAAACGCCATTGCACCAATGATTCTCGATCAAACCATCCGCGCAACTAATTATGCATCAAGGAGCTGACATGCAGGACATCATCAACGGCATCAGGCCGCTGGACGAAAACGCCATGGCTGCCGCCCGCGCAAGGCAGGATTCCCTGATCAAGCCCGCCGGCAGCCTGGGCAGGCTGGAGGAGCTCTCCATTCAGATCGCCGGCATCACCGGGCAGGTCAAGAACCGGCTTGCCAAGAAAGTCCACTTTGTGTTTTGCGCCGACAATGGCGTTTATGACGCCGGTGTGGCGGCAGCCCCCCAGGAGTTCACCGGGCTGCTGATGGGCTTTTACGCCAGAGGCGTGCGGTGCGGCATCAACGTGCTCTGCGAAAAGGCCGGTGTGGATCTGAAGATCGTGGATATGGGCGTCAAGGGAAGTATTGACCATCCCAACATTCTGCACAGAAAGCTGATGAATGGCACGGGCAACATTGCCGTTGACCGGGCGATGCCCCGGGAAACTGCCCTGCAGGCCATTGCTGTCGGCATTGAGCTTGCCAGAGACGCCGCATCGCAGGGTTACCAGATCATCGGCACCGGTGAGGTGGGCATGGGCAACACCACCACGGCGGCGGCCACGATCATTGCAGCCCTTGGCATTGAAGACGCGGCAAACTATGTGGGCCGCGGTGCAGGGCTCACCGACGAGGCCTATGAGCAGAAAAAGCGTGTCATTTCCGACGCGCTGCGGAGGCTGAAGCCCGACCGGGACGACCCTGCCGACATACTCTCCAAAGTGGGCGGGCTGGACATTGCCGGGCTCTGCGGTGTCTACCTGGGCGCGGCATATTGCCGCATCCCCGTGGTGGTGGATGGTGTGATCTCCATCGCGGCGGCGCTGCTGGCAGCAAAGTATAACCCGCTTGCCAGGCACTATATGATCCCGTCGCACATCTCTGAGGAGCCGGCTTATATCGCCGCGGCGGATGCGTTGGGGCTGGAGCCTATCCTGAACCTCCGGATGCGCCTGGGTGAGGGCACCGGCTGCCCACTGGCCATGCAGATCGTGGACGACGCACTGGAGATCATGAACACGATGAACACCTTTGCCGAAACAGCGTTGGATACCGACTATCAGCAAGGCATCAAAAACTGAAAGGCAGGTGCCCCTGTGGACTTCCTGTTATCCGTTGTCATTGCCTTCTCCTTTTTTACCTTCATTCCGATGCCGCTCATCGACTGGACGCCGCAGCGGATGAAGTATGTGCCGTTATGGCTGCCCGTGGTAGGCGTTATCGTCGGCGCGGCGGGGTGGGGGCTGTACCTGCTGTTGCAATGGGCAGGCGTTTCGTTGCTTCTGTCGTCGGTGGTTATGGCTCTGTATTCGCTTGTCATTACCGGCGGCGTGCATACCGACGGCCTGATGGACACGGCAGATGCCTATTTTTCCCGCCGCGACGCCGAACGGAAGCTCGAGATCATGAAAGACTCCCGCGTGGGTGCTTTCGCGGTGATGACGCTGGCCGCCGTGCTGCTGCTGAAGGCCGGTCTTTATGGCCAGGCGGTGGAAAGCGCCCGTTTCCAGCCCGTCATGCTGCTCTTGATCCCGGTGCTTTCCCGCAGCTTCCAGGCATCGATGATTTATCTGTTTCCATATGCCAAAGGGGAGGGGCTGGCAGCGATGTATGGCCGAAACCCGGACCGGCGCTACCTGATTGTCTTCGCGGCCTGCTCCGCTGCTGCATCGGCGCTGCTGGCGCTGCTGGCCGGCCCCCGCGCTCTGGTTGTGCCCGGAGTGTGCGCGCTGTATTATGGATTCTACTATTTCTCATGCAAAAAGCAGTTCGGCGGCATCACAGGCGATGTGCTGGGTGCTTTTCTGGAGCTGTCGGAGTTGTTGATGCTGGCGGCGGCTGTGCTGATCTGAGGAGGCCCGAATGCACTTTATCTTTGGCGGCAGATATATGGGGATGCTGGAATACGCGCTGGAGCTGCAGCCCGGCGCGGTCGTCTGCGACCTTGCCCATGACGCTGCGGAAAACATCGCAGCAGCCGGCATTGTCTGCGGCATTCACCTGCTGGTGCGGCAGTTGTTGGAATCGGGAGGGGAGCCTCTGCTTTTCTTTGAACAGAGCATGCCGGCCTTGCGGGGCAAGATTCTGATCGGTGACGAGGTGGGCAGCGGCGTTGTGCCTGTGGAGCCCTTTGAGCGGCTGTGGCGAGATGAAGTGGGCCGTGTGTATCAGCTGCTGGCCCGAAACGCACCGGATGTCACCAGAGTGTGGGCCGGCATCCCGCAGCCGTTGAAGCGAGGCGGGGCACCGGCATGAGCAAGCTCATCCTGTTTGACATTGACGGCACGCTGGTGAGCTACAGCACCAACCCGGGCCACATTCCCGACGCCACCAAGCAGGCGGTTGATATGCTGAAACAGTCCGGCCACAAGCTTGCCGTTGCGACCGGCCGGAGCCTGCTCACAGCCAGGCCGGTGATGGAGCAGCTTGGCATCACGCACGCCGTGCTCTGCGGCGGGGCCCATGTGGTGTCCGGCAGCCGTTTGGTGTTGCTGGAGCGCCTGGAAAAGGAAATTGCAGACCGTGTTGCGCGTCGTAGCATGGAGCTGGGCTGCTCGGTGTTCGCCTGTTCAGACCGGGCGATCTTTCTGGGCAATTGCGATGAGGAAAGTTGGGACTATGTGCGTTCGCAATCCGGTGATAAGGAAGCCGCTCAGCCCATCGGGCGCATGAAGGACATCTGCATGATGAGCATCTATGGAGAAAAGCTTCCTGAAGCAAACCTGATGCAGGGCTGCAGCATCACGCAATATCATCACGCGCTGGAGGTGCGGGCGCCGGGCGTCACCAAGGCAAGCGGCATGGCAGTGCTTGCCCGGTTTTTGGGTATCCCGATCCACGATACCGTCGCCGTGGGCGACAATGAGAACGATGTGGAAATCCTCGGATCAGCCGGCGTTGGCATCGCGGTTGGCGGCAGCAGCCGGGGGGCCAGAGAGGCGGCAGACATCCTGGCGGGCCCTATCGAGGAGGGTGGCATATTGGCTGTAATGAAGCAAATCGGTTTGATTTTGGAGGGCACATGAAGAACCCCGGATTGGTGCATGTGTATTACGGCGACGGGCAGGGCAAGACCAGTGCAGCCGTTGGCCTGGCAGTGCGGGCCTGCGGCAGCGGCGGCAAGGCGCTCTACACCCAGTTTCTGAAGAACGGCCGCAGCAGCGAGCTGACTGCCCTGCGCCAGCTCTCCGACGGTGTGGAGATGCTCCTGCCCAAGCCATGCCCCAAGTTTGTCTTTCAGATGACAGAGGAGGAAAAGCGGCAGACAACGGAGGAACAGACTGCTTGTTTCCGCCAGGCTGTGGCGAAAGTCACAGCAGGGAAATACAGCCTGTTGGTGATGGATGAGATCATGGACGCGGTGCTGCTGGGGATGATAGACCGGGATGAGTTTCTCCGCTTTCTCAAAGACAAACCCAGCGAACTGGAGGTTACAGTGACCGGCCATGGCATGCTGGCCGGCTTGCCGGAGCTGGCCGACTATATCTCAGAGATCAAAAAGGTGAAACATCCCTATGACCGCGGCGTGAAGGCAAGGCTGGGTGTGGATTTCTAGCCGGACACAATGCACGCCGCCGCTACTAGCATCTTCTCCCCGATTCATCTTATAATACCGGTATTACTACGAT
>JAEYYW010000174.1 GCA_023428265.1 Bacillota bacterium
CCAGATGGGTGTGCACATCGATGGCGCCGGGCAGCACCAGAAGGCCGGTGGCATCCACGACTTCGGCGCCATCCGCCGGCAGATCCAGACCGATGGCTGAAATCTTGCCGTCTCGCACCAGCAGGTCAGCTTTGAATTTTTCCTTTGCTGTTATAATGACTCCGTTTTTGATCAGCAATGAGGACATTTTATTGGCCTCCCTTTCCATAGTGGCACTTTTGACAGCGGCAAAAGTACCCAAAACCGCCAGAGAAGGCGCGGCAAGTTCCCAAGACCTGTGCGTCCGGCACATACCGATCACACAGCGGCGGTAACTCGGCGGCTTGTACGAATCCGCCTCAAACATCCCGCCCGCTGCCGCCTAGCTTGCTACCGCCGGCCGCCAGGCGGAACTTACAAGCGCCTCGTTGAGCAAGTGGTTCCCTTTCTAGCCAAGGGAATAATCAACAGGGTTTGGGGGCGAAGCACCCATTCCAGTTCCCCCTCCCCCAATGCTCTGGGCTGGTCACGATCATTCCGATCGCTGCTCGCCCATGCATCCTGGGGGAGGGGGTTAGGGGGTGAGGGTTAGTTGATCTTGTAAACCAGCACCAAACCGGAGCGCTGGAACACCTGTGCCACTTCGATCAGGCCCATGCCGCCGGCGTTGGCCGCGATCAGGTTGCTGACCCAGGTCACACCGAAGTCAACCTGACCGGTGTAGACGGCGGTGGTCTCGCTGATGTCGCCGCCGCCGGGGGTGATCGTGACATTCAGGCCAACCTCGTCATAATAGCCCTTGGCCTTGGCCACATAGTAGCCCATGAACTGCGCCTGCGGCAGCCACTTCAGCTGGATGGTCACGTCCTTCTTCTCGGGGATGCCCAGAGAGGCGTTGGCTGCGGTGGCGGCGGTCCAATAAGAAGCATCGCGGATGTCGTCGAGCGTCAGCGCCTTGAGTTTATCGCCGGCTGCCGAGTCTGCCAGCTTGATATAGGTCTTGGCCAGGTCCAGCGTCTGCTGCAGGGCCGTGTCGTCCAGCTTGCCGTATTCGGTCACGGTGGCGCCCTTGGTGTCGGTCTCCACCAGCTTCTTCACTTCGGCGGCCATGTAAGCCTGGTGCTCGCTGGACACGGAGGAGCCGGCTTCAAACACGATCTTTGCCGCTTCCTCGGGGTTTTCGCAGGCATACTTCCAGCCCATCATGCTGGCCGCGATGAAGGCCTTCACGGTGTTGGGGTTCGCCTGGGCAAAGGCCTTGGTGCAGAAGATGTTGTCTTCCAGCATCGCCACACCTTCGCTGTTCATGTCAATGAACTTCACGGCGTCGCCATACTTGTAGCCGCCTTCATAACTGTTCTTCACAAGGCCCAGCTCGTTGTAGGTCATGGCGGAGGCCAGCAGGATGGTGTCGTCATCGAAGCCGTCCATGTCAAAGGCCTGGCTGAGATAGGTGGTGGGCTGGCCATATTTGGCAAGCAGCGCCTGCACCTCATATTCGTTGCCCAGACCCCAGTTGCCAACCTTGCCCTTTGCAGCGGCGTCTTTCACAATGGTCTCGGCAGTGGCATCTGCGGCATAATACTTGCCGACGGGGGCATCGGTTGCCGGGGCATCGGTCGCCGGGGCTTCGGTGGCCGGAGATTCGGTGGCCGGAGCCGAGGTCGCCGGCGCCGGTGTCGGGGTGCTGCTGCAGCCGGCCAGGGCGGCCAGCGCCAGCATGCAGGCCATGACCAGCGCGGCCATCCTTGTGATTGTGGACTTGTTCTTCATGATAGGTCCTCCTTTATATGGTTGAATTTTGGACTGTATCTACAGCTGAATGACGGCGCGCTACCGGCGGCCTTTCAGCAAAGCGTTTTCCGCAACCAGCAGGATCACATACATGGCGATGCCCAGCAGGCACGCCGCGGCGATATAGGCCCAGGCGGTGGCATATTGCGCCAGCACGATGTTTTCACGGATCTGTCGGCCTACGCCGATGATGTATTCCGCGAAATATTCGCTCACCAACGCGCTGATCACCGAGCCGGGCACGCTCACCCGAAGCGCCGTGAAGATATAGGGCACGCTGTTGGGCACCCGGAGCTTGAAAAATACATCCAGCGGCTGCGCGGCGTAGCTCTTCATCAGGTCTTCGGAGAAGGGCTTGACCTCTGTGAGGCCCCGATAGGCGTTGATGCTCATGGAAACCATCGTTGTGATTGTGACGACGAGGATCTTGGCGATCATGGAGCGCACATCGGGGTTGGAGCTGAAATCCTTGGTGAGGTTGTTGAGGATGGGCGCGATGGCAATGATCGGCACCGCGTTGAATGCCGCCACCACGGTCAGGCCACCCACACCCCATTTGGGAAACGCCGTGGCCACGATGCCCAACCCATAACCCAGCAGCGAGCCCAGCGCCAGGCCCACCAACGCCACAATCGCAGTGGCCCGCACATTATCCAGAATCTTGACCCAGTTGTCTCCGATGATTGTGACGATGCGGGTGGGCAGCGGCAAAGTGAACGTGTCTGCCCCCAGGATCTTGTGCAGCAACTGGGTTTGCCACAGCACCAGGATCAATACACCGAACAGCACCGGGTAAAGCAGCGTGGTGAGGCTGTCTTTGTCAATTCGTCTGCGCGGTTTCATCCAGCTTCACCTTCCTTCCCCACCGATGCGGCGCTGCCAGCTTCTCAATCACCGACATCAGGTAATAGCTCAGAATGCCGACAATCGCGCTGAAAAACACAATCTGCCAGAACACATAGATCGTCATCGCATGCTTCAGGCTCTGCGAGAGCATACAGCCCAGCCCGCCGCCGCCCTGCAGCGTGTCCACCAGGATGCTGGCGGTGATTGCCATCGGGGCGGAAACCTTCAGGCCCGTGAAGAAGTATGGAATGCATGATGGGATCAGCAGCTTGCGGTAGACCTCAAAGCGGCTGGCGGCGATGGAATACATGAGCTCATGCTTTTCTCGCGGCACCGCCTTGAAACCCGCCAGCGTGTTGGTGGCCACCGGATAAAACGTGAGGATCGCCGCAATGATGATGCGGCTGCGGTCAATGTCTTTGGTGACGGCCAGCACGATGGGCGCCATGCCAAGAATTGGGATCATCTGGATGATCATCAGGTAGGGAAACGCCACTTTTTCCACCGGCCGCAGCAGGTTCATCAGCAATGCCAGCGCAAAGCCGATAGCGGCACCCAGCGCAAACCCGATGCCGGCGCGCTGCAGCGTGATGCCGGCGTTGGAAAGCACAATCTGAAACGCCGTCTGGCTGCCGTTCACAAGCTTCGTGCTGAACACCGACGCGGCGATCTGCCACAAATGGGGCAGCACATTTTCCGGCGTGCGCTTGCTGCCGGCCACCACCGTGGCGATGACTTCCCACACCACGATCAGCAGCGCCACCCACACAACCACCGACAGCCGCCTGGCCCGCTTGGTCTTCGTCGCATCCTTCACAGCTATACCCCCTCGAAGCTGTTGCGCACTTTTGCCACCAGCGCGCCAAACTCCGGCATGCTCTTGGTGGCCAGGCTGCGGGGTCGTGGCAGCGCAACATCCACAATGGCGGAGACACGGCCCGGATGGGGTGACAGAACCACGATACGGTCGGAAAGGAACACAGCCTCCGATATGTTGTGCGTGACAAACAGAATCGTCTTGTTGGTCTTGCTCCAGATGGTGAGCAAATCCTCATTGAGCTTTTCCTTGGTGAACTCGTCCAGGGCTGAGAACGGCTCATCCATCAGCAGGATTTCCGGTTTGATCGCCAAAGCCCTTGCGATGCCCACGCGCTGCTGCATGCCGCCGCTCAGCTGGTGCGGATACTTTTTTCCAAAGTTATACAAGCCCACCATCTCCAGCATCTCGGTCACAGTGTCGGTGCGTTGCTTTTTGGGCACTCCCATCAGCTCCATCGGCATGCATACGTTGCGCCGGACAGTGCGCCAGTCATAAAGCACCGGGTTTTGAAACACGATGCCATATTTCTTTTGCAGGCGGATCTCCCTGGGGCTCTGGCCGCGCACGGTCACCTTCCCGAAGCTGGGCTTCTGCAGGTCGGCAATGGTGCGCAGCAGCGTGGTTTTGCCGCATCCGGACGGACCCACAAACGATACGAACTCACCCTGCCTGATATCCAGGCTCACGTTTTGCAGCGCCACGACCGGCTCGCCGCCGTTCTTGTCCGGGAAGTGGATTGACAGGTTTTCGATCCTGATCTCCGGTTCCTCCCCGGATGGCGCCATGCTTGAGCGTTCCAGACAATCCTGATTTTTGCTTCTCAGTGCAAACATTGTCCCTCTCCCTTTCCAAATCAAAAGGCGCAAAGCTTCTTTGTGAAACCTTGCGCCATTGCAAACGGTTGGTATTTAGGTTGTTGATGGCGGCAGGCCGAGCCTTATATGACTCCCTCCGCCTGCTTTGCAGGCACCTCCCTCAAGGAAGGAGGCAAGTTCGTTCACGAAAAGCTTGCCAGTGAGATGCTTGTCCCCCTTATTGAGGGGGATGTCGCCGGAGGCGACAGGGGGAGTTCATCCCCACAAACTCTGATAAATCCCTATCAAATCCTCTTTTGTGACCTCCCGAATGGTGTTGCCGGGGCTGCCGCTGGCCATCGCGTCTGTGGCCATCTTGTCAGTCAGGGCCAGAAAGCGCCCGCGATCGATGCCATATTGCCGAAGGCTCGGAACCCCTGCAGAACCGCACAGATCATCCAGCGCCTTCAGAAAAGCCTTTGCGCCGTCCTTGGCGCTTCTGCTTCCATCCGCCGCGCCGATGGCACGAGCCATTGCGGCAAACCGCCCGGGGCAGCCCTCCATCGCAAAGGTCAGGCAAGGCCGCAGGATCATTGCGTTGGAGATGCCATGGGCCACATGGAACAGCGCTCCGATGGGCCGGCTCATGCCATGCACCAATGTGACGGAGGCGTTGTTGATGCACAGGCCTCCATGATAGGCAGCTATGGCCAAGTCCTCACGAACCAGGCGGTTGCCGCCGTCCTGCAGCGCGGCGGGCAAGCTTCGGAAGATGCGCGCGATCGCGTCAAGCGCCAGGGCGTCGGTCAGCGGGTTGGCCCGCCTCGAGGTATAGGACTCAATGGCGTGGGTCAGTGCGTCCATACCACTTGCCATCGTGACCGACGGCGGTGCGGTGAGTGTAAATGCCGGGTCGATGACCGCCAGATCCGGCAGAAGCGCATCGCCTTTCAGCAGCATCTTTACATCCCGCTCAGTATCGGTGATGATCGTGAACTTCGTGGCCTCAGAGCCGGTGCCGGCGGTGGTGGGAATCAGCACCATCGGCGGAAACCTGCCTTCGATCTCGCGGCCCATATAGTCGGAAATCGCGCCGGGCAGCACGCTCATTGCCGCAATGGCCTTGGCGCTGTCCAGCGGACTGCCCCCACCGATGGCGATCAGAAAATCACACCGGGAGGCTTTGTATGCCGCCACACCATCCTCAATCATCGCCACCGTGGGCTCGCCGGTGATGCCGCTGAACACCTCATAGCCGACTCCCCATTGTGCGAGCAGGCCCAACAGAATCCGCATGGCGCCGGTCTGCTCCACATGCTTACCGGTCACCACGAGCGCCTTGCCCCCCAGCGCGGTGATGTCCGCACGGCAGGCATCCAGCGCGTTCTCGCCGATCACAGTTTTTGCCGGTGTGGTGAGTCGATACAACATGGAAGTCTCCTTCAGATAAATTCCCGGTCAACTTCAGACAGCACTTCATCCAGCTTCATCAATTCCTCAGCCAGCTGCTCTTCAGTGATGATCAGCGGCGGAGCCACGATGATCACGTTTTCGTGGGTGTAGGTCATAAACCCCCGGGCTTTCAGCTTGCCATTGATGCGGCCCATGATGCCCTCCGGATCACGGCCATAAGGCACCAACGCCTCTTTGGTCGCCTTATCCTTGACCAGCTCTACAGCGGAGAACAGGCCGATGCTGCGCACATCACCCACCGAGGGGTGAGTAAGCATCGCCTGCAGGCCAGCCGCCAGCACCGCACCCACCTTGTTCACATTTTCCAGGATGCCGGCCTGCTCGTAATACTCAACGCAGGCGACACCGGCGGCGCAGGCAAGCGGGTGCCCGCTGTAGGTGAGGCCGCAGGACAGAAACCGGTCATTGAAACATTCGGCGATGGCGCGGCTCACCACGACACCGCCCAGCGGAATATAGCCGCAGGTGACGCCTTTGGCAAAGGTGACCATGTCGGGCTTGACGCCGAAATGCTCGAAACCAAACATCTTTCCGGTGCGGCACCAGCCGGTCATCACCTCATCCAGGATCATCAGGATGCCATATTTGTCGCACAATGCCCGAACTCCGGGCAGATAGCCCGCAGGCGGAATGATCACACCGTTGCTGCCGGTGATTGTCTCCATCACAATGGCGGCGATGGAGCCGGGGCCTTCATAATTGATCTGCTCTTCAAGCTTGCTGAGGTAATAGGCGGTGGCCGCCGCTTCCGATGCAAACTCAACAGGCTCACGGTAAACATAAGGGTCAAAGAACTTCACAAAGCCGGGGATGCCCGGTTCCAGCGGATAACGGCGGGGCTCGCCGGTGAGGTTGCCTGCGCCGAAGCTGGAGCCGTGATAACTGCGGTAGCGACTCAGCACCTTGTTGCGGCCGGTGAACAGGCGGGCCATCTTCACTGCGTTTTCGTTGGCGTCGGCGCCGGCGTTGGTGAAGAACACCTTGCCCATGTTGTCCGGCATGAGGCTGATAATTTTACGAGCCAGTAAAGCCCTTGACTCCGAGGCGTAGGACGGCGCCACAAAGCAGTATCTCTCCGCCTGCGCCTGGATGGCCTCCACGATTGCCCTGTTGCCAAAGCCGAGGTTCAGGTTTACCAGCTGTGAAGACATGTCGGTGTATCGGGTGCCGTTGTCGTCCCAGAAATAGATGCCTTCGGCCCTCACAATCGGGATGGGGTTGAGGCCACCCTGCTTGCTCCAGGACTGCAGGCAGTATTGTGTCTGTGTTGTTCTGATTTCCTCACCTGTCATCGGTTTCTCCCAATAAAAAACGCAGCAATGGCTTTTGAGCACCATTGCTGCGATCTGATGGATGTAGTATACGCACCCCGCCGGGGAAAAGCAATTGACAGATGACCATACTTTGTTGTGCAGATGCACAATTGCCTACAAAATGTCCTTGATATAAAACCCCATGGCCAGCATGATTTTTTCATTGAGATCCAACGGGTTGTGGCCTGTGACACCTTCAATGCGCTTGAGCTGGTTGGTGACGGTGTTTCTATGCACAAAGTGCCTCTCTGCAACGGCTTGCAATCCGCCGTTGAGCTCCAGATAGTCTCGCAGCATTACAGTCAGCTCTGTGCCATTCTCACGGTCATACTGCTCCAGCTTTCCAATGGAATCCTGATAAAAGCCGCGAAGCACGGTTTTATCCTGCACGGCATACAAGACCTTGTAGATCCCGAGGCGGTCGTAATGGGCGATCACGTCGCCGCACTTTTGCGCCATCTCCATCGCTGAGATCGCTTTCTCGAAGTTCACGTTTTGGCTGTATATGCCAACCTGGTTGGGGCTCACGCCAATGTGCAACATCGTCCCCCCGAGCCGCCGGGCGGCCTGCGCCACAAACTCCTCCAGGAAACCGTCTATCTCAGATTGCGAGCAGTTGGCCAACGCAACCACCCGGAACTCCTTGTAGGTGAAGGTGGTGAACTGGCCGTTGATGTTGCGCATCGCATGCTCGATTAATGCCTTCATCGCGCTCTGCAGCTCATCCGGCTCCAATCTGCCCCCGTCTCCGGCGCGGATGCAGGCAAAGCAATACTGGCTGTCGCGTTGGAATCCGAAGCGCTCCATCTGGAGCACCTGCGCCTCGATATCCCCCACTCTGAAAAGTATGTTTTTCATCGTGGTCATGATCGTGCTTTCCCGCTGTTCGGCCTGTATGATGCGGTGGCAGAAGTCCCGCGTCATATCCACCATCCTGGTTTCCCAGGGGATTGTGAACAAAGGCAGATCCACCTCATCGCAATAACGCCTGACATTCTCCGTGACTTCCATCGTGTGAGGCCCCAAGTTGACCACGAAGGCGCTGGCGCCGGCCTCCCTGAGCTTTTGCGCAAAACTGAGCAGCCACCCCTCCTGCCGGTTCAGAATCCCGGCGGTGAAAACAAGCTCGTTGCCGTGCAGGAATGGGCTCACAGCGTCATCCTCGATGATGTGCACCCACTTGACCGGGTTGGCCAAGCCTCCCCTGCCCGCGAGCAAGTCCATCTTGTATAGGAACGCGCCGTTTTTGTATAACGATTTCACCGTGACAGCCATACGCCGATCCTCCAAAAACAAAAAAGGCGTTGCAAATGATGCAACACCCTTGTTTGATTCTATTATATCATTGTTTTTGCAGATTCGGCAAGCAGAGTTGTTGTGCCCGGGTGCGGACGCCTCCTGTCAGCCGTTCACTTCCTGTGAAAACACCTTGTTTTCCGGGTTGGGGCTCACGGTCACAAGTAAGGCCAGGTTTTCCTCGACCAACGAAATGCCGAATGCATCCTGCCCATCCAGATAGAGGATTGCGTCCAAACCCAGCATGACCACCTTGCCGTTTACACGGGCTTGCCCGCGGCCTTTGAGCACCGTGATGGTGAGCGCACTCTGCTCATGGCGATGCTCCGGAATGATTTGGCCCGGCATCAGGCTCAGCACAAAGCACAACACCTTCGGCGTGTCAAACACAATTCTCTTGGATAGCCCCGTGGCGGAAAACTGGATGCTGTCATTCAAATTCTTCAAATCCATTTTATTCCACCGTAATCACACTGACCGGGCAGCCTTCCGCCGCTTCTTCGGCCAGGCCTTCCTTCCCGGCGGGCACCTCATCCACATAAACCTCCGCCTTGCCATCATCGGCCATGCGGAATACGTCAGGGCAGACATCAGGACACAGCCCGCAGGAAATGCACCCGTCACGATCAATTTTTGCTTTCATGCAAACACCCCCTTTTCTCTCATTATCTCCCATCGGCTAACATTTTACAATGCCGATTTCCGCCTGAAAAGCGATGACACAACAAAACTCCAACACCTGGCAAAACCCAAAGCCAGCGCCCCGCCGATTGCCGAGGGGCCCGGCAGCCTTTGCGGCGAGAAGATCTCAATCATGGCATTGGGTCTGTCCAGCACGAGGTCGCTGAGGATGCGGCCGGCCACCGTGCCGGAAGTGAAGCCCCACCGCCCAAACCCGGTCGCGAGAAACAAACAGCTGCCGTCGCTGGCATATTTTCCAACATCGGGCAATCCGTCCAGCGTGCGGACCGTCGGGATGGGCCATACAGCCGGGCTGGCGCCTGGCAGGCATCCCGCCACGCGGCGGAGGAATGCTTCCATGGACGGGGGCCTGACACCGCCCCCTGCGCTGAGCATCAACCGGCTCCCGGCAGTGCAAAACGAAAGCCCGTCGCACGCGTCCTGCCACATACCGACCACCGGTGCGACGGCATCCACCGATGCTGCCCACCCGGTCTGCCGATAGACCCGCAAGCTGCCATATTTGGCTTGGCACAATAATGGCAAACCGGTGGTCACAAGCACGCACTTTGACCGGATACTGCCCCCATTGGTGCGCAGCACCCCATCCTCCATTTCATACACTGGGCTATTTTCATAAATCAAGCCGCCGTTTCTGCCGATTGCCGCCGCCAGGGCGCTCATATATTCCGCCGGGTTCAGCACAAGCTGGTTGCCAAGCCGTGACGCCACAACATAGGGCAGAAAAAATGGCGCTGCCTTTGTGACATCCGCCGCAAAGCCCAACTGCCTGGCCGCCTCCGCTTCCCGTTCCACCAGCGGCACCCCTCTGGCGGACGCGGTGTAAAGGAAGGAATCCTGCACGGCTAGCCCGCATGGAATACCCTCTGCGGAGGCGATGCCGGCGATCAGATGCACCGCGTCCTGATTGGCATGGGCAATGGCAAAAGCCCGATCCTGCCCGAATCTGCGGATCATCGATGAGAAGCACGCTCCCTGCTGGGCGGTCACCATCGCCGCACCGCGCCCCGGCACACCGGAGCCAATTGTGCCGGCTTCCAGCACCGCCACGCGGACGCCCGCGGCACTGAGCAAATAAGCCGCAGTAAGCCCTGCGACACCCGCGCCTGCCACGGAGACGTCGGTTCGCACCTCGCCCCGCAATGTTTCATATCGCTGATGATGATTGGAAGGCCAAATCGATTCCATCTGTGCACCCAATCGCATATTGTTCCCTCTATGTTTTCCCGGGCATCATCATTTCATGTGGCCGGTGGTTATACTAGGCATAGCTGGAGGTGGTGTGATGGAGATGAAAAAATGCGTGGTGATCGGCGCTGGGTTTGTGGGCGCGACCTCTGCGTTTACGCTGATGCAAGGCGGGTTGTTTTCAGAATTGGTACTGATCGACATCAATGCGAAGAAGGCAGCCGGTGAAGTGATGGATCTGAACCATGGCATGCCCTTTGCCCAACCGGTTCGCATCACAGCCGGCGGCTATGATGATGTGGCCGGTGCCGGGCTGATCATTCTGGCCGCCGGTGCCAACCAAAAACCCGGAGAGACCCGCATGGATCTGGCCGCGAAGAACATTGGCATCTTCCGGGGCATCATCGCTGAAATAATGGCTCGCAACACAGACTGCATTCTGTTGGTCGTGACAAACCCGGTGGATGTGCTGACCTATGCGGCGCTGAAGTTTTCAGGCTTCCCCTCATCCCGCGTGATCGGTTCCGGCACGGTGTTGGACACGGCGAGGTTGAAGTACCTGTTGGGCGAGCACTTTGGCGTGGACAGCCGCAATGTGCATGCATACATCCTCGGTGAGCACGGAGACACCGAGCTGGCCGCGTGGAGCACGGCCACCGTGGCCGGGATTCCGGTGGAGCAGTATTGCAGGCAGTGCGGCAAATGCGCTGGCCACAACTGCCTGAACGAGATTTTTGACGATGTGCGTAACTCGGCTTATCGCATCATTGAGGGCAAGGGTGCGACGTATTACGCTGTGGCGATGGCCGTGGCCCGCATTGCCGAGGCAATCGTGCGCAATGAAAACTCAGTGCTAACCGTTTCCAGCCACATGGACGGGCAATATGGCCTGAAGGGCATCTGCCTTGGCTTGCCGGCCATCGTGGGCCGTGAGGGCATATCATCCATCCCGGAGATGGAGCTGACAGTGGAAGAGCTTCAGCAATTGCATCGGTCGGCAGAGATCGTGCAAAACGTGATTCGCACGATACACTGAGGTATCGTTTTACTTGCCTAATCAAGTAGTATTATTGTTCTGATATTCTTCTTCTATATGTATTGACTTATATGTATATCGCTATTATACTGTGTCTGCATTCCAACAAATACCAATAGGAGGCTATCATGACCAAGCAGCAGCCGGATACCGGCATCGATGGGTTGACCGCACTCAAGAATTATGAAGCATTTGCCGGCGACATCGAAACCATGGCCGCCCATGCCGCCGAAGCCTGCGACGACCTGTCGCTGGTGATGCTGGACATTGACCGCTTCCTGCGTGTCAATGAGCAATACGGCCGGCCGGCCGGTGACACCGTCATCCAGTCTCTGGCCAGGCATCTGGTGGAGCGGATGCCCGATTCTGCCATTGTCTACCGTTACGGCGGCGACCAGTTTGCCGTGCTGCTGCCTTCGACGCAGAAAGAGCAAGCCTTCCTGCTGATGGAGAAATGCAGGGAAGCCTTTCAGGCAGACGGCATACGCCATGGTGCAGACACACTGAACATCACATTCAGCGCCGGCGTGTCCTGCTGCCCGGAGGATGGCAGCCGAACGGCAGAGATCGTGCGCAAGGCCGAAGGCGCGCTCTTTCGTGCCAAGGCAGGCGGATCCAACCGTGTTTGCCTCTCACGCGAGGAAAAGATGGTGACAAAGACCAGTCACTACACCTATGAGCAGCTACAGCGGCTGGCGCAGTTGGCGAAAAAAGAAGGCGTGGGAGAAGCTGTGCTGCTGCGCGAGGCGCTGGATGATCTGCTGAAAAAATATGATGACTAAGGCAGGCGGCGGAAAATGAGGCTGATTCGCGTATTGACCGAGCAGGACGCAGGGCTGGAGCCGGCGGATCGGAAGCGGACGGAAACGAGGGCGCCGCCCGGGCCGTTGTGATCAACGGCGATGGCAGGATCGCGCTGCTGTATGTGTCATCAGACAACTACTACAAGCTGCCCGGAGGCGGTGTGGAGCCAGGAGAGACCATCGAGGACGCGCTGCACCGTGAGGTGATGGAGGAAACGGGATGCCCCATCACGATCCAGCGTGAGGTGGGCAGGATTGAGGAGCATCGCAACGCCTGGGGCATCACGCAAACATCCTATTGCTACAATGCAACAGTAGTGGGCCCATGCACCGAACCAAGCTTCACAGAGCAGGAAACGGAGCATGGGTTTGAGCTGGACTGGGCCCGCCCGGAGGAAGCGCTGCAACTGGTCCGCGACGGCCTGCCGCAAACATATCTGGGGAAGTTCGTACAGGTGCGGGATCACCTGTTTCTACGGGAGGCGCTGGAAGTCTTGAGAAAGGCGGAAATCTCTGATGGGATACTGGGATGAGCTGTCGCCACCATGGCAAGCGGCGTTTACACAGGCATGGGAGGCCTGGTGTATGGGCTCCGTGCCCATCGGTGCGGCTTTGGCCGATGAAGATGGTAACGTGGTCGCCCTAGGCCGCAGCATGCAGTTTGAAAGACAAGGGGCCCACAGACAGGTTGTATGGAGCAAGTTATCACACGCAGAGTTAAACGCATTGCTGCAAGTGAGCGCCCACGACCATCCAACCATCCGGAGCTACACACTTTATACCACAATGGAACCATGCCCGCTCTGCACAGGGGCGTTGGTGATGTCAAATGTGCGGAATGTCTGCTATGCTGCAAAAGACGCTCTTGCCGGGGCGCTCAGCCTGCTGGATGCCTTAGAATTCAATCGCAGCAAGGGCATCCACGTAACCGGACCAGTGCCCCAACTGGATGTAATTGCCACAGCCCTGCACACTGAATTCTATCTGCGCTACGCCGCACCTGGTAATCGTACAGACGCTATTCTGTCGGCATGGGAAAACGATTGCCCAACCGGCGTACAGCTGGGTAAACATTGGTTTGAAGAGGGTATTCTTGCGCAATATAAAGCGCGAAAAACTGATATCATTGGCATACTGAATGAAACACTCAATCGATTGGCTGGCTCCAAGTGAACGCATAAACCGAGTGTGTGCTTCTGCCAATGCCCGGATCCTCATAGATCCACCCGCCGGGCAACCCGAGCTCCTTTGCCACCAACTCAAAGTGACAGGCCGCAATGCCCATATCCACCCGCGTGATATCTCCGTATCCGGTGTTGCGGTAGAAATGAAACGCACGTCCCTGCCTTACCACGCGCCATGGCTGACCGTTGGATGCCGACGGCGCCAGCCGCACGGCTTCCAGCGCATTGCGCCACTCCCCCGCATCTTCTTCTGAAAGCGGCGTATCAAATGAGCCTTCATAGAACAGGGATGCCCACGGTTTACGCCTTGCGGAGCCGATTGTGCCGCGCATCAATGAGTCTAGAAGTGTGCGGCGAACGGCAGGCAGCCCAATGGGTGAAACACAGATGATCTTCTCATCCGATGCGAGAGGCACGGCATGGGAGAAATCAGCTCTACGATAAGTGCCGGCCAGCCAGCAGGTGCCGACGCCAAGCGCGGCAGCCTCCAGCACGGCCCTTTCCATCGACCAGCCCAGACCCTCGCGGTCTCTGTCACCGCTTTTAACCACACCGGCAAAATAGGCGGACGCGCCGCGGATCACACCGTAGGTGCCAAGCTGTTTGCCCACCAGTTTTACGGCATCCAGAATCGGGAGGCGCACCGCCGCGCCAAAGGGATTTGGCTGGCAGCGGAGAAAGGCCTGTTCCAGTGCTTCAAGCGTTTCCGATGAAAGAGATCTGCCGTCAAAGGAACGGCAGGAGTTGCGTTTTTGGATCAGCTCCCTCCACATACCTTGAGCCATTTTAATCACTCCTCGCAGATTCTTGCTCCAGCAAATACTCGTAAGCACCGGAGAGCCAAGGATGAAGCACCTTTAGTTGCTCTTTTTGCCGCACTAGATAGGAAATGTATGCCAGAGAGCCTCGTTCAAGAGAAGTTTCCAATCCATCAAGCAACTCGGCCAGATATGGTGGGCATCCCTCTTGATCCCAACTTATTTTATCAGCCAAGAACAGAACCATATCGAGTTTGGATGGTTTGGCCTTGAGCGTGGTATGGCAGCATATGGCGCTCAAGATATCTGCATCATAAATATGATAGCGCTCAGCGGCTAAAACAAATGAGACGCGCTGATGCAAAATCAACGGGAAAATACGCTCCTCCGGCAGGGCGACAATCCTACGCTTGGCGAGGAATCCGATCCGTTCAGGACTAGGTATGATCACACCAATATCGTGAAGAAGCGCTGCAATAGCAGCCTTGTCGGGATCTACATCAAATCTTCGTGCCTATTTTACCGCTTCTTCTGACACCTGAACACAGTGAACTCCAATCCTGGCATATCCCGTTTCATGAAGCGTCTCGAGCACCTGACACTTGAGTTCCTCAGCACCGACTGCAGTTAGCTCAGGATTCAAATCAGTTCAGTCCTTTCATCGAAAGAGAAATCCTCTTCCGCTGCACATCCACCGCCAGCACTTTGACTTTCACCACGTCCCCCACCTTGACCACATCCATCGGGTTTTTCACAAAGCGATCTGCCAGCTCCGACACATGAACAAGGCCGTCCTGATGCACGCCGATATCCACAAAGGCGCCGAAGTCCGCCACGTTGCGCACGGTGCCGTTCAGCACCATGCCGGGGGCCAGGTCTTTCATCTCCAGCACGTCGCTGGAAAGGATGGGCTTGGGCAGCTCATCGCGAGGGTCCCGCCCGGGCTTCATCAGTTCATCCAGAATGTCCTGCAGCGTGGGCACACCCACACCGATCTGCCGGGCAACGGTCTCAAGACCGCGCTTCTGCACCTCCGGTACAAGGCCTGCAATGCGGCGGTCGGCAACATCCTTCAGCGTGAACCCTGTCAACGCCAGCAGCTTCTCCGCCGCCTCATAAGATTCGGGATGCACCCCTGTGTTGTCCAGGATGTCTTTGCCGCCGGGGATGCGCAGGAAGCCGACGCACTGCTCGAAGGCCTTGGCCCCCAGCTTTTTCACTTTCAGAAGTTCCTTTCGGCTGCGGATGCG
>JAEYYW010000023.1 GCA_023428265.1 Bacillota bacterium
CCTTAAAGGAATCGGAAAAGTAGGAAATGACGTGAAGTTGCTGCTGGACTGCAGCAGTTTGTTGAATTCAGATGCCCTAAATACCATTCAATATGTTGGAGGAGAACAATGAGACTGCTCAGTAATATTAAGATCGGTATCCGGTTAGTCTTAGCATTCCTGCTCGTTGCCATATTAGCCGCAACGGTAGGCACAATTGGAATCTCTGCTTTGGGTTCACTCCAAAAACAAAGCGAGGGTTTATTCCATGATTATGGGATGTCGCAAGGGTTAATTGGGCAAATAGCCATTAATTTTCAGAACGTTCGCGTTGCCACCCGCGATATGATCTTGGAGACTGATAAAGCAAAACTGGATGAATACAGCCAAAAAATCAAGGACTGGTCTTCGCAGAATAATGAATTAATGGCCGAGTTCAAAAAGACAATAAACACCCAGAAAACAATGGACATGTACAACGCGTTTGAGAAGAACATGGAAGATTATCGAATCCAACGCGATAAAATAATCCAGCTGGCTTATGAAAACAAAAATGAGGAGGCCATTGCCTTGTTGAGGGGCGATGCGTCAGCCCCGACTGAAGCTGCAGACAAATCGATTCAGGACTTATTCAACACAAAAGCGACAAGCGGGCAGAAAAAATCCGATGACATGGCCGCTACCACGAGCCAGACCACTACCACCTTGATCATCATCGTGATCTTGATTACGCTCTTCTCCTTTGGGCTTGGCCTGCTCGTCGCAAACTCCATCGGCAAGCCGCTGGGGCAAATCGTCAAGACTGCCAATCAGCTTGCATCCGGCAACACCAGTATGGACGTAAAAGTCTATGGCCGCGATGAAGTGGCCAGCCTGGCCAAAGCTTTCCAGGCGGTAATCCTATCCATTAATAACCTGGTGGCAGACGCAAACATGCTCTCTGACGCAGCGATTGAGGGCAAGCTTGCAACCCGCGCCGATGCCAGCCGTCACAGCGGTAATTACCGAAAAGTTGTCGATGGCGTGAACCAAACGCTGGATGCAGTGATAAAGCCGGTCAATACAGCTGCTGAACAGCTGGAACTTATGGCGAATGGCGGAGACTTGCCTGTACTGGATGAGACTGCGTTCAAAGGTGACTTGCAGGTGATGATAATCAACCTGAACAGGGTTAGAGCATCTCTCTACTTTCTTTTGGATGATTCCGGCATGCTTGCGGAGGCAGCTCGCAAAGGAGATCTTTCCGTGAGAGCTGACATCAGCAAGCACAAAGGCGGGTACGCACAGATCATTGGTGGAATCAATGACACACTGAACGCCGTAATTGAGCCAGTAAATGAAGCAGCAGCAGTGTTGAATGAAATGTCAAAAGGCAATCTGAGTGTCAACGTGTTAGGAGACTACAAGGGCGATCATGCCGCCATCAAAAACGCGTTAAACGACACCATCAATACGATTAAGGGGTATATTGGCGAGATTTCGCAGGTGCTGGCAGAGATTGCGGCAGGAAATCTAAACACCGGCATCGAGAACCAGTATCGCGGCGAGTTTACGGAGATCAAGGATTCCATCAACAACATCGCGGATTCATTGAATATAGTACTAGGCGACATCAACAACTCTGCCGAACAGGTCGCAGCCGGGACCCAGCAGGTGTCAGCGGGTAGCCAAGCATTGTCTCAAGGCGCCACAGAGCAGGCAAGCGCCATTGAGGAACTGACGACATCGCTGTCTGATATCGCAGGGCAAACGAAGCAAAACGCCGTGAATGCAGGCCAGGCAAACGAGCTGGCAATGGTCGCCATGGACAACGCGATTGCTGGAAACGCACAAATGAAAGAAATGCAAACGGCAATGGCGGGGATCAATGAAGCATCAACCAACATCTCCAGGATCATCAAGGTGATAGATGAGATTGCATTCCAGACCAACCTGTTGGCATTAAACGCTGCGGTGGAAGCTGCCCGAGCCGGTCAGCACGGCAAAGGATTCGCCGTGGTTGCGGAGGAGGTACGCAATCTGGCGCAACGCAGCGCAGCCGCCGCCAAGGAAACCACATCCATGATCGAAGAGTCAGTAAAGAAAACCAAAGAAGGCACCAAGATGGCCGACGAAACCGCCCGGGCGCTCACACAGATCGTTAACGGTGTGGAAAAGGCGACTGGATTGGTTGGCGAGATCGCCAAGGCCAGCAATGAGCAAGCCACTGCCGTCGCCCAGGTCAACAAGGGTATCGAGCAGGTCTCCCAGGTTGTCCAGACTAACTCAGCGACAGCGGAAGAAAGTGCTGCGGCAAGCGAAGAGTTATCTGGCCAGGCTGCCTTACTCAAAGACATGGTGAGAAGATTTAGCCTTCGTGGCCAAAGCGGATTTACCTCGGGAAAAACCTCCACAAGCACAAAGCCTGCCAAGGCACTATCAGCAAGCAAGGCGGTAAACACAAAGCCGAGAATTGCCTTAAATGATCGGGATTTTGGCAAGTATTAATGCACCCATGGTGGTGGGTAGCCATTTACATGGCTGCCCACCACCTTCAAGGATTTGTCAATGTTTCAGGATCATACGGGATTGGTTTCATCGAAGCCAACAAATCATTGACAGCAATCGTCAACAACAAGAGTAATATGCTCTTCGCTTGTTACATGCTTGAACAGGTGCTTTTTCAGTTTTTCGTAAAGATCAATGAAATTCACCGGTTTGCCGATATGGTCGTCCATGCCGGCATGTAACGCCGCATCGATATCCTCCCTATAAACGTTGGCAGTCATAGCAATGATTGGCAATCCCACGGCATTCGGGTCCTCGTTTTGCCGGATGGCTGCTGCAACTTCGTAGCCATCCATGCCCGGCAGTTGAACATCCATCAAAATCGCATCAAAGCAATTGCCCTCCTGATATAGTTGAAGAGCTTGATAACCATCCATTGCGGCGATAATTTCCGCGCCGGTATTGGAGAGCATTTCACGAATGATTATCTGAATAATTTCCATATCTTCAACCACTAATATCCTCTTGCCGGTAAAAACGCCTTCTGACATGTCGAAAAATATGGGCAACGGTTTATCAGTATGGGTAAGGTCCTTTAGCAAGCCGCATAGCTTACTTGGTAAGATTGGCTTTGGGAGCAGCAGAGAGATCCCTGCGTCTCGGATTTCCTTGTCCGCCTCGCTCAGGTCATATTGGGTAATCATGATTACGATAATGATCTCCCCGCAGACCTTACGGATTTCCTTGGCAGTTTCCATCCCGTTCATACCGGGCATTCGCCAATCTACAAGCACAGCGTTATATGGCCGATTATTATTGTTGGCCAGAATCACTTGCTCAAGAGCCGCTTCCCCACTAAACACCCACTCGCAAGCTACAGATTGCTCAGAAAACAACAACTCCAAGTATTTGCATGTTTCCGGGTCATCATCCACAACAAGAAGATTCAACTCACCAAATCCCATGTGTTTTCCCTGCGGTTTTCTTGTAGAAATGTATAGTGGCAAGGAAAAAAAGAAATTGCTCCCCTCCCCACCCTTGCTTTGCATGCCGATCGTACCGCCCATCATCTCAATAATTCGCTTGGAAATGGCGAGGCCAAGACCAGTGCCACCATGTTCACGACTCCTGTTGTTATCCAGTTGCTCAAACGAGCGAAACAGCTTGGCTTGTTTGTCTTCTGGTATGCCAATACCATTGTCTGACACTGAGAAGTGAAAATCCATACTGTAATCCGCATTATTCTCTAGCCTTGCTCTCACCGCCACAGACCCCATCGCAGGCGTAAACTTCACAGCGTTTGAAACAAGGTTCACCATCACCTGTTTCAGGCGGATCGAATCACCGATCAACCTATGCGATACGTCACCGAAAAGATAGACATCAAGATTCTGTCTCTTTTCATCAGCCTTTGGTTGCACGATGCTGATGGTCTCTTCTATCAGGGAAGGGAAGTCGAAATCCTCCTTAATGATCGCCATCTTGCCTGCTTCGATGCTAGAGATATCTAAAATATCGTTGATGATCCCGAGCAGGTGTTGCGAAGATGAATAGATATTTTCCAAATACTCAGGCACCTGCTTTATTTGATCCGGACGTCGTGCAATGTGGGCCAACCCGATGATTGAATTTAGGGGGGTCCGGATTTCGTGGCTCATCATAGACAGAAAGGCACTCTTGGCCTTGTTTGCATCATACGCTTCCTGCCTAGCCTGAGTCAGCTCTTGGATAATCCTTTTTTGCTCTGTGATATCATCAGCTACGCCAAGCAAGGCATACGGGTTGCCTTCCTTGTCATAAAGAGGCACTTTGCTTAGCTTAATAATACGCGTTTCGCCACGGCAATTAATAATACTTGCCTCATAATTCAATTTCGGCTCTCCGGAAAACAGGATCTGAACATTATCATCGGCCTTCCCATCGGAAAGGTTGATCGTTTGAAAGTGGTCACCTTTTCCGGAAGCAAGGTCATCCATGGACATCCCGGTGATCTCTGTAACAACTTTGTTTATCCCGATGATTTTGTTTTGTACATCGCGCCAGTAGATGCCGACGGGGGCGTTTTCAATGATCTCATGGAGCATTTGCCTGGATTTGTAGATCTCGTTCTCGGCGTTCACACGCTCAGTTAAGTCGGACGAAAATGTGGCAACAGCGCCTACCATTCCATCAGGTTCATAAACGGGATAATACTTTGTCTCGATCCAGCGGTTATCTCTAAGGCCGAAAAAATTACCCACCTTGCCAGTCACAAATGTTTCCCATAGCACTTGGCCCCTTTGATTTTGCATTTCGGATGACATCAGTTCACGGATATCGCTTCCAATCGCTTCTTCCACCGCTTTGCCAAGTAATCCTGCAGCAGCAGTGTTAAGGTTGATGATGAACCCTCTGCGATCTATCAGGAAAATGGCATCCTTGGTGGAATCCAGCAATACTCGCATATTCCTGTTATTCTTCTCAAGCTGGATTTCCCGTTCCTTCCGTTCTTGCGCATTCAATTCTTCTAGTTCTTTTTGGAATTGCCATATCTGCCTTGATCGGGCACGCACCAGGAAAAAGACCAGCACTGACGTGATCAATACATATAACCAACCCTTTAGGTTTGAAAGCATGATTATAAAGCTAAGATCGCTTGAAAATTTCAGTAGTTCATCAGAGACGAGAATCCATAGGCTTCCTACCACGAGATATGGCACAGCAATGCGCGAAGCCTCCGCGACGGGCTTGACAAATCGGTTCTCCCTGGCGACATTGGCAATGTTTTGATTAGCCATGGAAACACCTCGTCCAAAGAATGGAAATTTGTTGGATCAGTAGAAATCTCAGGAAACTGGCATTGCATGGTGCGCACATATAAAGGCATCGGCAAGCTGCTCAAGGGGCATCTGCACAGTATCAAAATGATTATGATTCTCCAAGCTTTGCTCGATGTCTCCTGCCAGTTTTGCGATATATTTAAAGCCCAAATTCAAAGCCGCCCCCTTGATTGCATGAGCTTCAGCCTTTGCTCGCCGTGTGTCCTGATCCCGCAAGGCGCAGCGGAGTTGATGAATGTGATTGCCATTGAAGAAATGAAGGGCTAATCTGACATATAGTTCACGATTGCCGAAGATCCGGTCGATGCCTTCCTGGCAGTTGAATCCAGGCAATGATTCCAAGGCAGATATTATCTGGTTAATAGTTTTTATATCTGGTAAACCTACTGGATTATTTATCAATTGGTGCCCTCCTGGTCGTTATGGTTATGTATGTGTAAAATGATTTGGTAAACAGCGATATCAAGCACCTATTCAGATAAGCAATTATAAGATAAATTGTTCCATCATACAACATTTTAGCTATAATGACATATATTGCTCAAAATTAATGTAAACAAATCATTTGTTTGATATACTAAGAGCATCAAATATGGAGATCTTGAAAGCGTGTTTAGAATCATTGTTTGCGATGATGACCCATATGTGTGCGAATGGTTCAGTCTTGCCATAAACATGTATTGTATTGAGAGGAATTTCGTTGCGGACTTGAGAACAACGGAATCCATCAAGCAACTTATAAAGTTCCTTGATGATGGATTCATGCCAGACATTCTCTTCCTTGATATAATTCTGCCGGAGGGCAATAGCATTTCACTGGTTAAGGAGTTGGTAAAGAGGATCAAGGACTGTAAAACTGTGCTGATAACAGCAACAAAGGACTATACTCTTGAAGGCTATTCCATTCATGCATATGACTATTTGATCAAGCCCATTAAGGACGATGTAGTCTTTAAACTAATCGAAGATGTATCACAGTCAACTCCAAAAAGAATTACAATCCGGGTAAGGGCAATTACAGTTGAAATTAGGTGTGAAGATCTAGTATATATTGAAAGCAATAAACATGCCTTAATCTTCCATACAACCGGTAAAGAAATGACCAGTTATGGAAAACTGAATGTGTTTGACGATTTATTAAGGGATACAGGGGTATTCATTCGATGCCATCAAAGCTACTTAATTAACTCGAACTATGTTAAAGAGGTCAAGAATAACACCTTTATTATGTTAGATGGCGCAATTATTCCCATCCGAAAGCGAGATTCAGCAGCAATCAAGAGAAACTATTACTCGCTTTCACATCATTCCAATAGCTGAATCAACAACGTGGTCCTTACGACACAGCAACGAGTTCCAGTAACTTTGATTGGGTAGGCCTGTGGAAAGACCGATTCTGTCCAGCACCCAGGCGATGTGCGAGGGGTTGCTGCCAATGGATAGACCCAGCCGGTCACAACTCAGTGCTTGAAAACACTTATATAGCGTGATGCTTCAGGATATATCTGGAGATTCCGGTTGCTCAGCCTTGCCGCTTGCGGATAATGGGGCATCAAACCAGAAGCATGTGACATCGCCTTCGCTGGAAACACCATAGGCGCTTCTATGGCGCTCCAGGATGCTTTTCACAATGGCGAGGCCCAAGCCGGTGCCCAACCTCTTCCCTTCGTTCACATTCTGGGCCCGGTAATACCGCTCCCAGATCAAAGGGAGTTCCTCCGGAGCGATCGTATCACCACGGTTTGTCACGGAGATCCGCACAGTGCCGTTGCCTTGTTTTGCCACAATTTCAATTTCGGAGCCCGCCACGCCGTGATTGATGGCATTGCCCAAAAGGTTATCCAGCACCCGCGCAAACTTCCCTTCGTCAAACCGCACCGTGAGCTCCGGGCAATCCGTTCGGACAGTCAATGCTCTTCTCCTGGCTTGGATTTCCCACTTCAGCGCGATCTGCTCCAACATTGGGCGCAGGGGCAAATCAACCGGTGAGATGGCGTACACCCCGGCCTGCAGTTTGGAGTAATCCAGGATATCCTCCACCACGCCGCTCAGCCGCGCCGCCTCGTCCGCCACGATGGTGAGCTGCTCCTGCCGCTTTTCCTGCTGCGGCCAGGTCACGTCGCGCACCGTCTCCGCATAACCCTGGATCACCGCCAGCGGCGAGCGCAACTCGTGGGACACGTTGGCGATGAGCTCCCGGCGTAACGCCTCTGTTTTTTGCAGCTGGCCGGAGAGCTCGTTGAGCGCTGTGGCCAGTTGTCCGATCTCATCGCGGGAGCGCACATCCACCCTGGTCTCCAGCTTGCCCGCCGCCAGGGCTCGTGCGGCCCCGGTGATCTGCCGCACCGGTTTGGCGAAGATTCTGGAAAGGGCCAGCGCCAGCAGCAACGACGCGGCCAGCAGCACCGCCGTCACGATCCAAAGCTGCTCCAACAGGATGCGGGAGGCTTCCTGCACATCAGAAAGAGAAAACACCGCGTAAAGCGTGCCGCCGCCGGCCATGGGCCGGCCCAGCAGCGCGTAGCGCACACCGCCGCCCATCATGCCCTCCAGCTCCACAGTTGTGCCGTCGGGCTTGGGCGCATCGGCGCTTTGCAGCAGCCTCGTCATCATCCCACGCATGGGCATGCCCTGGGAGATGTAGCGCACCGCGCCACTTTCGTCCAGCAGCAGCAGCCGGATGTTCAGGCTTTCCTCCAGCGAGGCAGTATCGATGTTTTGCTGCCCGGCGGCTTTTACGATGGCGCTGTCCACGGCGGCCACGCGCTCTTTCAAATAATTGTCCTTCATGAGGCCCGCCTGGATGAGCCACAGCACGGCCACTGTCACCCCAGCCATGCAAAGGAACCCCAGAAATAGTTTGGTGCGCATGTGCTTCATTTGGTGCCTCCCGGCTCAAAGCGGTATCCGGTGCCCCACACGGTGGCAATGATGCGGCGATATGGCCCCAGTTTGTCGCGGAGCGACCGCACATGGGTGTCCACCGTGCGGCCGTCGCCGTAGTAATCATAGCCCCACACATGGTTCAGCAACTGATCACGGGTGAAGGCCCTGTCCGGCCTGGTCGCAAAGAACGCAAGCAGGTCGTACTCTTTGGGCGTGAGTGTGGCCGGCTCGCCGTCCACTGTCACGCGGTGGGCGTCCATGTCCACAACCAACCCGTCATAGGAAAGCTTCTGCGCTTCGTGGGATGGCACGGCGGCGCGCTTCAAATGCACCTTGATACGGGCAACCAGCTCCCGGGGGCTGAAGGGCTTGGCCACATAATCATCCACGCCCAGTTCGAAGCCCAACAGCCTGTCATACTCCTCGCTGCGGGCTGTGAGCATGATCACCGGTGCCTGGCTGGTTTTACGGATCTGCCGGAGCGCCGTCCATCCGTCCATCACCGGCATCATCACATCCAGAACGATCAGGGAAACATCCCCCTCCTCCAGGAGCTTCAGCGCCTCGGCGCCATTTTCGGCCTCGGCAAAGCTCCATTCCTCCGCTTGGGCATATTCACGCACGATCGAGCGGATGCGGGTGTCATCGTCCACCAACAGGATTTTCGGCATGTTTCTCACCCCGATGCCATTTTAGCATTGTTTGGATTTTGCGTGTGGTTTTCTCACAAAGATTCGAATTTCTCTCACAATTTGAACACATCCCAAGGCTATGATGAAATCACAAACAGCGGACACGCTGAAGAAAGGAATGAAGAACATGAAAAAGACAATCGCGATCATCGCCTTGGCGGCGGTGCTGCTGGTGGGGACTGCCACCGTGGCCCTGGCAGCCGACGGCTGGAAGACCCCGGCGGAGACTGTGGCGGGCATCACCGGCAAAACCGTTGACCAGGTGCAGGATGCAAGGCAGGACGGCGTGACCTACGGCGCGCAGGCTGCGGCAGCCGGCAAGCTGGATCAATTCAAGGACGAGCGCCTGGCGCAGTACAAGCTGCGGCTGGATGAGGCCGTGAAGGCCGGCAGGCTCACGCAGGCTGAGGCAGACAAACTATATGACGCCATGAAGACCCGCATGGCTGCCTGCACAGGCAACGGCACAGGCGCAGGCAATGGCGCTGGCTGCGGCATGGGTGGCGGCATGGGCCGGGGCCAGGGCGGCGGTTTCGGCCGCGGGATGGGCAATGGCGCGGGCTGCGGCATGCTGAGGCAGGGCGAAGCCCGCAACTAATAAAACTGCATAGGATACGCGAACATTGAATTTTGATGGACCCAATTGGGTCCATCTTTTAAAACATACCAGTAATATGCTCCTGCTTCGCCCTGTATCGATGTCAGCAAACGGCATATCATTTTTCCCGGTGCTCCGCCAGAGATGAAAGACATAGACTATGTAATCTTAAGGAACAAATTAGCCATTTAATTCGTATACTTATTTTGGCAAAAAATGTATAATGAACAAGATTCATCTCGTAATACTTACGGGGCGATCATGGACCATTGTCTGCGGTCCTTATTTTGGAGGAAACCATATGCTTGGGAACATCAAATGGAAAGCACTGGCACTCTGTTTTGTATTCATCCTCTCCACCATATCGTATCCGGCAGCCGGCGCCACCGTGCTGGCTGTGGGCAGCGCGCCGGCCGGTTCCGGCACGGTTGAGGATCCCTATCGGATAGACGAACCCTCCGACCTGGTCTGGATCAGCGACAATTTCACCGCGATCCGCTACAGCCACTTCCGCCAGACGGCTGATATTAACATGACCGGGATTGCCTTTGATCCGATCGGCAATGGCACCGCCAATGCCATCGGCGAACCGTTCAACGGCACTTATGACGGCCAGCGGTTCAAGATCAGCAACCTGACAATCAACACGAATCAATACTGCGCAGCCTTTTTTGAATATGCGGCTGACAATTGCGTGATAGAGAATGTCATTTTGGAAAATGCATCCATCACCAACAACAGCACCGCAAACTATATGATGGCGGCGGGCATCGCGGCCAACACAGGCTCGGCGGTCATCCGCAACTGCTCGGTCAGCGGCACAATCTCTGCGGCGGGGGCGTCATCCTCCTCCTACGCCGCCGGCATCGTGGGCCAGAATTACGGCGACATTTTCGATTGCGCAAGCACCGCGGCCATATCAAACGCCACCGCCAACGGCAACATGGGCGGCATCGCCGGCTATGTGTGTTACGCCAACGCAGAGGTGAAGCGCAATTACTTTGCCGGGTCATTGTCCGGTGCAGCCACCACCAGGGGCGGCATCGTGGGCAACAACTGGCTGGGTACTTATTCAAACAACGTGTTCCTGTCCACAGCGGCAAGCTGGGCCATCGGCGGCGACAGCAGCAATGCCGGTGCGATTTCAGCCAGTGATGCCGTTATGAAGCAACGGGCCACCTATGAAGGCCAGGGCTGGGATTTCACAAGCGTCTGGAAGATCAGCGAAGGCTCCAGTTACCCCAAGCATATCACTGCCCCGGCCAAGCCCACCGGAGTGGCCGCCGTGGAAGCCGACGGCCAGCTTGCCATCAGCTGGAACCCCGCGGCACGGGCCTCCGGATACAACCTGTATGTAGGCACCTCAGCCGGTGTTTATGACGCACCGATCGCCGTATCGGGCACCAGCAAAACCTTGACGGGGCTTGCCAACGGCACAACACTGTATGTGGCCGTGAAGGCGCTGCACAACACCGAGGAAGGCCCGGCCTCCGATGAGATCACCGCCACGCCGCACCTTAGCATCCTGGACCTGGCCGCCACGGCTGGCAGCGGAAAGGCGGACCTCACCTTCTCGGCGGCCACCGGGGCAGACACAGTGGAGCTGATGCAATCGACCGGCGGTGAGTTCACAACGGTGGCAGGCCTTTCGCTGTCCGCCGCCAGCACCTCCGTCACAGTCACCGGCCTCACCAACGCGGCGCAATATTCCTTCAAACTCAAAATGGTCTACGGTTTCAACACCTATTATTCCAACATCGCAACCGTGACCGTGGGCACCGCGGTGAATGCACTCTCCGCCCTGTCGGTCTCCGGCACCTCCTTGAGCCCCGGTTTTGCTGCTGCAACACTGGCCTATACCGCGTCGGTGGGCTCCGCCGTAAGCTCGGTGGATGTCACCGCCACAGCGCAAAGCGGCCTGTCCACGCTGAAGATCGGCGGCACAACCCAGGCCAGCGGTGCTGCCAAAACCATCGCACTCGATTATGGCGACAACGCCGTGAGCATTTTGGTCACAGCCGAAAACGGCAGCACCCGCACCTATACGCTCACGATCACCCGGGCCTTTCCGACGGGCATGGCCACGCAGGAGGCAACCCTGGGTTATGATACCGTGGGTGGCGGCACAATTCTTTATACCGGCTGGTATGAAGGCGCACAGGAAAACGCGGCGCTGAAGTTTGATCTATCCGCCTATTCCGGCACGCTGACCAGCGCGACGCTGTATATTTATGTGGTCCGGTCTGGCGTGGAGTTTCCGAGCGTGGGTGCCAACGGAGCATTCAACCTGTTTGGCTCCAATAATGACGGATGGGACAGTAGCAACGGGCCTTCCTCTTGGGACTCCACCCCCATTCAGTCCGGCATCACCGGAATGCCCGAAGGCTGGTATTCGATCCCTGTAACCAATTATGTCAAAAACCACTTCGCAAATGTGGACAAGACCATCACTTTCTACTTTGCGGGAATCACTGCGGCAGATGACCAGGACATTGCGTTCTTCTCACCCACCAACGCCACCAACAAGCCCTACCTGGCGCTGATGTTTCAAAACGACGATGCCAAGCTCTCACAAATCACGGTGGGCGGCTCGCCGCTGGCTGGATTCTCCCCCACGACCTATACCTACAGCTACGCCGCACCACACGGCACCAACCTTTCAACGCTGGCATTTGCCTCCAAAGTCAACAGCAGCACCTCCACGCAAAGTAGTTGGAGCTATAATGCCACGGAGCGCAAATGGACCGTGACCGTGACAGCAGAGGCCGGCAATACGCAGACCTACACCGTGAATGTGAGCGAAGCGCCCAGCACCGACGCCACGCTGTCGCAAATCACCGTGGGCGGCGTGCCGCTGGCGGGTTTTGCCGCCGGCACCTTGAACTACACAATTGATGCACCTCATGGCACCGACCCAACTGCAATGGTGCTTGCCAGCACCGTGCACGACCATATGGCCACGCAGGGGGCATGGAGCTATCACGCTGGCACGAAGAAGTGGTCTGTCACCGTGACGGCAGAGGACGGCACCACCACCAGGACTTATGCCGTCACCATCAACGTTTTGCCTGACAATGACGCCACGCTTTCCGCCATCATTGTAAACGGCACACCGCTGGAAGGCTTTGCCTCCGGCACGCTGAACTACACGATGGATGTGCCCCATCGCACCAATGCTGCCGGGTTCGTGCTCTTCGGCACCCTTTCCGACCCCAACGCCAGCATAAGCATCTGGAGCTACGATGCCGCGCAGAAGAAGTGGTCGGTCACCGTGACCGCAGAAGATGGCACCACCACCAAGACCTATACCGTGACCATGAACGAGCTGCCGGACAATGATGCGTCCCTTTCCTCCATCACGGTTGGCGGCTCACCTCTGGCAGGCTTTGCCTCAGGCACTTTGAATTACACACTTGAGGTCGTCCATGGCACCGACATCGCGGCGTTGGTGTTCGCCGGCACAGCAACCGACCCCAATGCCAGCATGGGCAGCTGGAGCTACAACGCCGCGCAGAAGAAATGGTCCGTCACCGTGACCGCAGAGGACGGCACCACGACAAAAGTTTATACCGTCACCGTCAACGAGCTGCCCAGCACCGACGCTACACTCTCCGCTATCACCGTGGGCGGCTCGCCGCTGCCGGGCTTTGCCACCGGCACTCTGACTTACACGCTGGATGTGGCGCACGGCACCAATATCGCGGCGCTGGTGTTCGCAAGCACCGCGCATGATCACATGGCAAGCCAGTCTGCCTGGAGCTATGACGCAGGCACGAAGAAGTGGTCCATCACCGTGACCGCCGAGGACGGCACCACGACCAGGACCTATGCCGTGACGGTCAACGAGCTGCCCAACGCCGACGCCACCCTTTCGGCCATCACGGTGGGCGGATCGGCACTGCCCGACTTTGACCCCGCCACATTGAATTACACAATGAATGTTGCCCACGGCACCAACATCGCGGCATTGGTGTTCGCCAGCACCGTGCATGACCACATGGCCACCCAGAGCGCCTGGAGCTATGACAGCGGCACAAAGAAATGGTCTGTCACCGTGACGGCGGAAGATGGCACAACCACCAAGACCTATACCGTGACCATGAACGAGCTGC
>JAEYYW010000038.1 GCA_023428265.1 Bacillota bacterium
CCGCACCCGATACCGTGTCCACCGCCACGATGAAGCGTTACCGCGAAGGCGAACTCCGGGAATACAACGGCAGGAAGCTCGACCCTGCCGTGGGCCCCCGCGACAACTCGATCAAGGGCACCAAGCAGGTGGACATAGCAACCTATCGGCTGACGATAAACGGCCTGGTGAACAAGCCTGTAGAATACACCTATGACGAGGTCAAAGCCCTGCCCAGCGAGGAACGGCTGATCACGCTGTATTGCGTGGAAGGGTGGGACGCCACGATCCTGTGGAAAGGCGTCACAATGAAGACGCTGCTGGATGCGGCAGGCGTACAGCCGGAAGCCAAGACAGTGATCTTCCACGCTGTGGATGGCTACACCACGTCACTGCCGCTGCAGGAGATCCTAGAAAAAGACCTCATGCTGGCCTACGTCGCCAATGGCATCGCGCTGCCGCCAGAGATGGGTTATCCCTTCCTCTTTGTGGCGGAAGACAAATGGGGTTATAAATGGGCACGATGGGTCAACCGCATTGAGCTTTCAGAAGACACAAACTACAAAGGCTATTGGGAGAGCAACGGTTACAGCAATGAGGGAGATTTGGATCAGCCATCAAGATAGTGTATGCTGATACTACTATATTATCGTACCTTTGGAGGCATCACTCCATAAAGTCCATCAAAACCGTGTTTTGCACATCCATCCCCCGCTCGGTCAGCCTGACCGCCTGCGGGGTTTTCAGCATAAGGCCCATATTCACAAACTTCTCCACGACCGTGCCGTAGCGCTTCAGGAAATCAAACCCATGCCAGGCGGCAAAGCGCTTGAGATCAATGCCCTCCACCAGGCGCAACCCCAGCATCACAGACTCAAACGCCGCATCATTGTCATCAATCTCATGGATATCAGCCGGGGGCAATTTCCCTTGCTCCAGAGAAAGCATGTATCTGTCCAGATCGGGGTGGTTTTCCCAGCGGACGCTGCCAAAGTGCGACGCGGCGCCGGCGCCCAACCCCAGCCAATCTCCATTGCGCCAGTAGTTGAGGTTGTGCAGGCACTCAAAGCCCGGCTTTGCGAAGTTGGAGATCTCATAACGGTTCAGGCCGGCAGAAGCAAAAACCTGTTTCGCGCCGTGAAACATCTCCCGCTCCAGGTCACCCGTGGGCACAGACAGTGCGCCGGACTCCACGGCGGCATGCATCGGCGTGCCCTCCTCCAGGATCAGGCCGTAGCAGGACACATGCTCCACGCCCAGCGCCGCGAGCTTTCGGGCTGTGGCCTTGGCGTCAGCCACCGTCTGGCCGGGCAGGCCGGTCATCATATCGGCGTTGATGTTGGCAAAGCCGGCCTCGCGGGCCAGCTCGAAGGAACGAACAAAGTCCGCCCATGTGTGAATGCGGCCAATGCGCCGGAGCAAGCCGTCCTGTGCTGCCTGCACCCCGAAGGAAATGCGGTTGGCCCCCATGCGCCGGAAGGACTCCAGCTTGGCCTTGTCCACGGTGCCGGGGTTTGCCTCCACGGTGAATTCCATGGGGTTGATATCCAGCACGGCTCGCAGGCTGTCCATCAGCCGCTCCAGATCGCCAGCCGGAAGGAGGGAGGGTGTGCCGCCGCCGAGGAAGACGGTGGTGAATACTCCCTTGTGAACTCCCCCTGTCGCCGTTGGCGACATCCCCCTCAGGAGGGGGACAAGTTGATTTCTTTCAGTGTGCCCCTTGCCCCCCTCATTGAGGGGGGTGCCCCCGCGGGGGGCGGGGGGAGTATACATCTCCGCCTCCCTGATCACCGCAGCAAAAAAGCGCCCCGCGTCCCCCTCCCTTCCGGCCACGGAAGGGAAGTCGCAGTAGGCGCATTTTCGCACGCAAAATGGGATGTGGAGATAGAGTCCTGCCATCAATCCAGCTTCAGAACCGACATGAACGCCTCGCTGGGCACCTGCACACTGCCCACCTGGCGCATGCGCTTCTTGCCCTCCTTCTGCTTTTCCAGCAGCTTTCGTTTCCTCGAGATGTCACCGCCGTAGCATTTGGCCAAAACATCCTTGCGGAAAGCGCTCACCGTCTCGCGGGCGATGATCTTGCCGCCGATGGCTGCCTGGATCGGAATCTCAAACATCTGCCGCGGGATCGCTTCCTTCAGCTTTTCACACATGGCCCGGCCGCGGGCATAAGCCTTATCCTTGTGGGTGATCAGCGACAGCGCGTCACAAATCTCCGCGTTCAGAAGAATGTCCAGCTTGACCAACTCACTGGGCTCATAGCCGATCACTTCATAGTCAAAGGATGCATAACCCTTCGTGCGGGACTTCAGCGCGTCAAAGAAGTCATAAATGATCTCGTTGAGCGGCATCTTGTAGCTCAGCTGCACGCGGGTGGCCTCCAGATATTTCATTTCGCCGAAGATGCCCCGCTTGTCCTGGCACAGGCCCATGATCGAGCCCACGAACTCCACCGGTGTGATGATGTGGGCCGAGGTCATCGGCTCTTCCATGTGCTCGATGTCGGTGGGGTTGGGCAGCTTGCTGGGGTTGTCAATCATCAGCACCGTGCCGTCGTTGAGCACCACCTTGTAGACCACGTTGGGGGCGGTGGTGACCAGGTCCAGGTCAAACTCCCGTTCCAGACGCTGCTGGATGATCTCCATGTGCAGCAGGCCCAGAAAGCCACAGCGGAACCCGAAGCCCAACGCCACCGAAGTTTCCGGCTCAAACAAAAACGCAGCGTCGTTGAGTTTCAGCTTTTCCAGCGCGTCGCGCACATCCTCATAGTGGGCGCCGTCAGCAGGATAAATGCCGCAGAACACCATGGGGATCGCTTCCTTGTAGCCCGGAAGCGGCTCGTCGGCAGGGCAATCGGCATTGGTGATCGTGTCGCCCACGCGGGTCTCGGCCACGTTCTTGATGCTTGCGCAGATATACCCCACTTCGCCGGCATAAAGGCCGTCGGTGGGCGCCAGGCGCGGGCGGAACATACCGACCTCGGTGACTTCAAAATCCGAGCCGTTTGCCATCATGAGGATGCGGTCGCCGGGCTTCACAGAGCCCTCCATGATGCGCACAAAGGAGATCGCGCCTTTGTAGTTGTCGTAATAAGAGTCGAAGATCAGTGCCCGCAGCGGGTCGTCCTCATTGCCTTTGGGCGGCGGCACCAGCTTCACGACCTGCTCCAGCACGTCGCGGATGTTGAGGCCCTCCTTGGCGGAGACGGCTGGGGCGTCATGGGCATCCAGCCCGATGATGTCTTCAATCTCCTTGCGCACAGCGGGCACGTCGGCGCTGGGCAGATCGATCTTGTTGATCACCGGGATGATCTCCAGGTTGTGGTCCAGCGCCAGATAGACATTGGCCAGCGTCTGCGCCTCGATGCCCTGCGTGGCGTCCACAACGAGGATCGCGCCTTCGCAAGCCGCCAACGACCGGCTGACCTCATAGCTGAAGTCCACATGGCCGGGGGTGTCGATCAGATTGAGCTCGTATTCCTGCCCGTCCAGCGCCACATAGGGCATGCGCACGGCCTGGGCCTTGATCGTGATGCCGCGCTCACGCTCCAGGTCCATTGTGTCAAGCATTTGTTCTTCCAGGTCGCGCCGGGCCACCGCGCCGGTGCACTCCATCAGGCGGTCAGCCAGCGTGGACTTGCCATGGTCGATGTGGGCGATGATGCAAAAGTTACGGATATAGTCCTGCCTGCGAGGCATGTAGTTTCTTCCTTTCAAAAGGGAGATAGAGTTTAACTGATTAATGATACAGGAAAATGGAAGGGAATGCAAATTTACATTTCTTAAACAACCGGGTTTGATGCTTATGGCATAAAGCAGCCCCAGCCGAGCCATACTGTATGATATCAATCCGGCAATGGCGGTGTGACCTATGGAGAAAGATAGCAGGAAAAGACCCCAGGATCCTTTGCATCCCATTTTCGACGACGACATGACCAACAACGCGGTCGTGTCTGCTCAAGATTTCACAGGCATGGTGCCCCGCCCGCCCCTCAACGAGGCGGAGGTGGAGGGATATCTCACACTGTTCCCCGTCGAGCAGCAGGAAGCATACAACGCAAAGGCAGCTGACGGCCCGGCCCAGCAGGATGCCTGGAGCCACATGGGAAACGAAAAAGAGAAGAAATAGAATCGCAGTAAAACAGCCACATAACGCGGCTGTTTTGTTATTCTTCCTCTTCCAGCTCTTCCAATTGAAGGCCGTTGTCCTGGGCGATTTGGGTCATCCAGCCCGCAAGCTCCGTCTGAGAGACTGCAATGCAGGCGGTAATCGCCCGGATCGGGCTTTCCGGTGCTTCGGTGAACAGGATGAAGTTGTCCCGATCCATCTTTTTGACCACCAACCGGGCCCCTTCATATTCTCCGCAGCGGATGCTCATGGACTGCGCAAAGTCTGCCAGAGCCAAATAGCTTTCCTCGTATTGCAGCTCTTCGGCAAGCAGCGCATAGAAATGGTCTCCGGGGCCGGCCGCAGGCCCATCAGCCGGAAGCTCACCGCTCCCGCCCTCAGGCTTATCCGGTGCTGCCGCCGTGGGTGACACATTGCGCTGCCTCAGCTCCTCCATCGCAATCACCAATGCCTCTTGTGTGTATTCGTCAGCGTCCTCCCGGACAATGCGGAGCAGCTCGCTTGTCAGCATACCGCGGATGTTTAATTCCATCTCGCCCATTGCCTGCACCTCATACCCATCAAGTTATGGTTGAAGTATAGCACAATCAACCGTGTATGCAATAGAGCATGGCCGACGTTACTTCCGGAGCAGCGTGATGATCGTGGTAATCAGCACCGACACACCGGTTGCGATGCCCAGCATTGTGTGGAAGCGCACGGAGCTGGCCAGGTCGGTGACTTCCTTGCCGTTGTGGATCCAGAAACCGCAGATCAGCGTGAAGGCGATCAGCAGCGTGGAGATGACAGACATTACCACTTGAACTGTTCTCATGACTTATTCCTCCTGCAAATTTGTGAGTAGCGAGTCAAGGATGGCGTCCAAAGCTTCCTCCCGCTGGCGGGCGTTGTGCACGTCCACACCGGAGTAGCGGTGAAACGCCTCCACTTTTAAAAGGATAGCCTGCATGACCGAGACAAGCTGCAGCGCGATCAGCTTGATCTCCAGGTCGGATTTTGCCCCGTTGAAATGCTCCTTCAGAAGCGGTGTGATGTGATAACAGATGCTCATGTCGCCATGGATGATCTCATAAGACATCTGTGCGCGAAAGACGGTGCTGTAACGCAGAGCCAGCTCCGCCGTCTCCAGAAAGAACCGCCTGAGCCGCTGCCGCGCGGTGCCGGAGCCCTCCCCCACCGCAAGCACCCCCGCCATGCCGGCCATCCGGCTTGCCACCGCATCATACACCAGCTTGTCTTTGGAGCGGAAGTGGTAGCTCACCGTGCCGATGCCCACACCGGCCCGCGCGGCGATCCTGCGCACCGTGATGCGCTCCGGGTCTTCCCCCTCATCCAGCAATTGCTGCACGGCCGCAAGAATCCGCTCCCGGGCTTCCATGTCTGGCATGGTCTCACCTCTTATCTGCCTCACTCTGTATCGTACATGTTCAGTATATGTTCAGCGGGAGAATTTGTCAAGGTTCTTTTCTCGGATCTTGCGAGAAACTCCGGGCCGAATTATGATAACAGCATCGGAGGTGCTAGGATGGACCTGAACAAGACAATTGAGAACCTGAACCGCAACGGCTTCAAAGCCCGACTGTTTGCCACGGCGGAGGAAGCAAAAGCAGCCGTGCTGGAGCTGATCCCAGTGGGTGCGCCGGTGGGCGTGGGCGGCTCGGTCACGGTGCAGCAGTTGGGGCTGCGGGAGGCTCTGATGGAGCGGGGCAGCGAAGTGTACTGGCATTGGTACGCCGAGCCTGCCAACCGGGCGGAAGAACAGAGAAAAGCGCATGGCGCCGATTATTACCTGATGAGCAGCAACGCCGTGACGGAAGAAGGCGAGTTCATCAACATCGATGGCAACTGCAACCGCTTGGGCACGATGCTTTACGGCCCCGGCGTGGTGATCCTTCTGTGCGGCAAAAACAAGCTGGTGGAAGACCCGTTTAAGGCCGTGGACCGCATCAAAAACGTGGCCTGCCCGCAGAACGCGCGCCGCCTGAAGCTGGACACCCCCTGCGCCAAGCTGGGCCATTGCACCGACTGCCGCAGCCCCCAGCGCATGTGCAGCGCCGTGGTGCGCCTGCAAAGGCCTGCCGGTGGCAGACAATTTTACGTGTTTTTGATTGAGGAAGATTTGGGGTATTGATTCGGCCAGAGAAGATACCAAAGGCCATGCACCACATGCGGTGCATGGCCTTATCTTTATATGGGCAACTCGCTCATGTTCTTAATAAAGGACGGACGAAATCTCCCCATCAGATTGGCTGAGGCCCGTAGCCTCCCGCTTGCCGGGGATCACCTTCCATAAGGTGATGGAAACCACCAGTGCCAGCGCAAACGCCATCACGGAAAGCGGCGCACTCATAGACTGCAATATGACCACGAAGCGGGGTATTCTGTTGACATAAACGCCGACGGTTTCCTCCGGCAAGACCAGAACCTGCCGCCCACCGGCGATCTCCACCTGATATGCGTCATCCTGCACACCTGTGACCAGGCCAGACAGGACCCCCTGCCCCTCCCCGGCAGAAAACAAGATAACCATCCGGGCTTCGACGCCGCTTTGGGTGCGCCGGATCAAAAACACATCACCGTTTGGAAAAACGACTTGTTGGCCGTTATATGGGATTGCCGTTATGGAAAGGCCAAAAACTGGCGGCGGCAAAGGTTTGTGCGCCTCAATGGAACCGAACTGCACGGCGGCAAGGCTTCCGGCCATCAGAACCAGAAACAGAATGATCAAGATGGTGAGCACCAGAAAAAACCGTTTGAAGAACCGTTTCATCATTGCCTCGCCCGTAGCACACTTCCTTGAGTAGTATAAATTGAGACTGCCGCGATGGCAATATGGTTCCCGGATGCCGGATGCCGCACTGCAGCCATCCAGGTGGCATCCCAGGATGGCCGGTTGACCCATTCGATTGCCCTTCCATTGTGAACAAATCAAGTTATAATAAACGGATGGATGTATCATCGCCATCAGGATCGGGATCAAGTGGCTATGCGATAATCTCCGCAAAACCCGCCCCCGCGTCGGGCGCTGAAAGGTATGGGAATCATGTTGCTCCGGAATGACAACAACATCTTCACGCGGTCTGTTTCAAACCGGATCAGATACAATGCGCTGACTGCTGTATTGACATATTTCCTGTTGTGGGGCGGTAGCTTTTATCTTGGCAAGCTCATATCCGCCCCTGTTGTGAGCCTTCTGGCTTCCGAAAACACGCTCGGCGAAGCGGCGCGGGCCACCGTGCGTCGGCTGTTGGTGTGCGGTGTTCAGATTGCGGTGTTCTTTTTCTGGGTGAAGTACGTTGAAAAAAGGCCGGTCGCGACGCTGGGCCTGATATCCAGGCACAAATTCAGATCATACGGCGTCGGTTTGTTGTTGGGCATCTCAGCGATCAGCCTTGTGGCTGCGCTCCTGACCCTGACCGGGTCGGTTCTGCCGATCGGCAATGCCTCCCTCAGCACCAGTCTGCTGGCAGGCGTGGTGCTCATGGCGGCGGGGTGGATGGTGCAAAGTGCTTCAGAGGAGATCGGTTTGCGCGGCTGGCTCATCCCGGTGCTGGGCAATCGATATGGCGCGGTGGCAGCGGTGACCATCGCAGCGGTTGTCTTCGGGGCCATCCATATTTTCAACCCGGATGTGACTGTTATGTCAATCCTCAACCTTGCTCTGTCCGGCGCCTTTTATGCACTGTATGCACTGTGGGAAGACAGCATCTGGGGTGTTTGCGGATGGCATATGGGTTGGAACTTCGCCCAAAGCAATCTATATGGCTTCAGCACAAGCGGCGCCATCGTGGAAGGCGGCTCTGTGTTTTCTTTTCTGCAGTCTGGCAACAGCCTTTTGACCGGCGGTAAGTTTGGACCGGAAGGCGGGCTTATCACAACGGCACTTTTGGTTCTCGGCATTTGCGCGCTTCTGATCGCCAGGAAGAGGCGAAGCCGCACCGCCCAAATTTCTTGACACCCCCTCCGGCCTTCAATATAATACGTTTATGTTTACGATGCCCTTATTTTAACTTAGGGAGCCAATACCGATGATTACAGCCTCAGAACTGCGAAGCAAATACCTGGAGTTTTTCAAAAGCAAGGGCCACGCCGTGATCCCCTCTGCTTCTCTGATTCCCGAAAACGACCCCACCGTGCTCTTCACCACCGCCGGCATGCACCCGCTGGTGCCCTACCTGCTGGGAGAAAAGCACCCGGCAGGCACGCGGCTCACCGACGTGCAGAAATGCATCCGCACCGGCGACATTGATGAAGTGGGCGACGCTTCCCACTGCACATTCTTTGAAATGCTGGGCAACTGGTCGCTCGGTGATTATTTCAAGGCCGACGCCATCCGCTGGAGCTGGGAGTTCCTCACAAGCCCCCAATGGCTGGGCCTGGACCCCAACCGCTTGGCAGTCTCCGTGTTTGCCGGAGACGAAGACGCCCCCCGTGATGAGGAGAGCGCCGATATTTGGGCGGCCTGCGGCCTGCCCCGCGAGCGCATTTTCTACCTGCCCAAGAAGAACAACTGGTGGGGCCCTGCCGGCCACACCGGCCCCTGCGGCCCGGACACCGAAATGTTCATCGTGGGCGATCAGGCTCCCTGCGGGCCGGACTGCAACCCGGCTTGTGACTGCGGCAAGTATCTGGAAATCTGGAACGATGTGTTCATGCAATACAACAAGACCGCCGAAGGCAAGTTTGAGCCGCTGAAGCAGACGAACGTGGACACCGGCATGGGCCTGGAGCGCACGATCGGCGTGCTGCAGGGCGTGAAGAGCGTGTATGAGACGGACCTTTTCCAGCCGATCATCGCGGCCATCGAGGGCCTTTCCGGGCTCAAATACGGCGAAGACAAGGCACTGTTGAAATCCTTCCGCGTGGTGGCGGACCACATCCGCTCGGCCACATTCATCCTGGGCGATGAAAAGGGCGTCACGCCCAGCAACATTGACCAGGGCTATGTGCTGCGCAGGCTCATCCGCCGCGCGGTGCGCTACGGGCGGCAGCTCAACTTGCCGGCAGGCTTCACCGCCACGATCGCCGAAGTCATTGTGGATCGCTACAAGCCGGTGTATCCGGAGCTGCTGCGCAACCGCGACCGCATCACCGGCGAGCTGGTCAAGGAGGAGGAGCGCTTCTCCCTCACGCTGGAAAAAGGCATCAAGGAGTTTTCCCGCGTGGCTGACAGCCTGCAGCCCGGCGGCCTGATTGAGGGCCCGCTGGCCTTCCGCCTTTATGATACCTACGGCTTCCCGCTGGAAATGACGGTGGAGCTGGCAAGCGAGCGCGGCCTCAGGGTGGACACGGCAGGGTATGAGGAAGCCTTCAAAAAGCATCAGGAAGTGTCTGGCGCGGGGTCTGCGCAGCGGTTTGGCGGCGGTTTGGCTGACCACAGCGAGCAAACGGCGCGGCTGCACACAGCCACCCACCTGCTGCACGCCGGCCTTCGCAAGTATCTGGGCGACACCGTGGAGCAGCGCGGCAGCAACATCACCGCCGAGCGCCTGCGCTTCGACTTCAACTTTGCCCGGCCCATGACCAAGGAAGAAATCATGCAGGTGGAGGCCTATGTCAATGAGGCAATCGCCGCCCACCTGCCGATCGAGTGCGAGGAAATGCCGCTGGAGCAGGCCCGTGAGTCTGGCGCGATGGGCCTGTTTGGCAGCAAATACGGCGAAGTGGTTAAGGTTTATACAATGGGAGGCTTCAGCAAGGAAATCTGCGGCGGCCCCCATGCCGGCAACACCGGCGAACTGGGCGGCTTCAAGATCGAAAAGGAGCAGAGCTCCTCAGCCGGCGTGCGCCGCATCCGGGCAGTCATCGGCTGATCAACCGTATCAAAAAAGGCCACCCGGACACGCCGGGCGGCCTTTTTTTCAGGAGGGACATCATGAGCGCAATAACACTTCAGGACCGCACGGCGGAGCATGTGCGGCTGTTCTGGGAAAAGACGCAGGATGAGGAAATCGAGCGGCTGTTTCCTTTTTCCAGGGGCACAATCGATGACGCCTTGCACCAATTTGAGCAGGCACAGCAGCCAGGCGCGGCAAGCTTCGGGCAGGTTGTCATGCTTGACGGCCGTTATGTGGGCGATGTGTGGTGCTATGGCATTGACGAAGAGCAGGAAAAGACGGCATTCATCAGCATCGTGCTGTTTGACAAGGGCTGTTGGGGGCAAGGCGTGGGCACCGAGGCGCTGGGGCAGTTCTGCACCCTCGTTTTTGACCGATATCAAATTGATAAGCTGTGTGCCTTCGCCTACAAGGCCAACACCCGCTCCGACCGGCTGCTGAGGCGGATTGGGTTTGCTGAGATCGAGGAGTTTGAGGAAGATGGGGTCCCATCGCGCTATTATGAGCTGCCCAGGCCGCTTGCGCAATGAGTGAAGAAGCATCGTCAAAATAACTTAAAAAACGCTTCATGGTTTTTTCAAACCGCATTCACACCCAGTTCACACCAATGCTTCATACTGTTATTGTCAGCAGGGATGAAGCAACAACGGCAAAAGCCGTTCACATATTGAATGAGGAGCGGGCAGGACCCGCTCTTTTTGCGCGTAACCCATCCTGATGAAACAGGCTGATCTTGATGATTTGGTTTACAAGCAACAGATAATAAAGTACTATATATAAGAACATTTATTCTTATATCAGGAGGTATTTCCCATGGTTGAAAGGCTTCCTACCCATTGCGGTGACGACACCTGCCCATCGGCAGTCATCGCGGGCGACACCATCTACCTGGCACACCATGCCGGCGGATATGAGAAGAACGACATTGTGCACCAGATGCGTGCAAGCTTCCTGAGCCTGAAGTACACGCTGGAATCGGCAGGTGCAACGTTGGACAACCTTGTGCAAATTCATCTCTATTTGAAAGACATCAAGGACTTCCCCGCGGCCAGGGATGTTTTTTATGAGTTCTTCACCGATGGTTTCCCGGCCAGGATGTCTTCCACGACAGACTTCGTTGATCCGGCTTGCCTGTGCATGCTGGATGGCATCGCATACAAAAAGCCGGATTGACGGGTTATGCCCAGCATATTAGGCATCCCAACAAGCAAGGAAGCTTCCCCAGAAAGCAGACGGAAGGAATTTTATGAAAGAGACGGAAATGGTTCTGCAGGGCCAAACGATCACCTTGAGGCTGATCCGGCCCGACGATACGGAGCGGTATTATCAAGCGGGGTTTGAGCATGAGGATGCGGAAGTCATGCGGCTCACAGGCACAAAGCATAGCGCGACCCGGGAAGAAATCGTGAACTATGTGAACAGGATCGTGCACGACGAAAGCCGTTACGATTTCCTGATCCTTGACGCCAATGGGGAGATCCTCGGTGAGTCTGTGCTTAATGATATTGATCCGGATACCCGATGCGCCGGCTTCCGAATCGCCTTATTTCAAAGCGCCAATTGCGGGCGGGGCATCGGCACGGAAGCCCTCAGGCTGACGCTGCAGTTCGGGTTTGAGCGGCTGCACCTGCACCGGATCGAGTTGGAAGTGTTTTCCTTCAACGCCAGAGCATATCGGGCCTATCGCAAGGCGGGGTTTGTGGAGGAAGGAAGAAGGCGGGACGCCGAGCTGATCGGCGGCGAATACTGCGATGTGATCCTCATGGGCATCCTGGAGAGCGAATACTTTGGCAATGCACAAGGGTTCTGAGCAGATACCCTTGCGTTTCTGACGATAATCCGTTAGGATACCCCCATCCGGAGGGATTTGAAAATGGAAAACGGCAAACGCAGAAGAAAGCTTCTGGTGCCTCTAGTGGCAGCCGCCCTGGTCGCCATCGCCGCTCTGTCCTTTTTTGTCTATGTGTCGGACAATTCCCGTGCTGACGATATCGCAGTCGCAGCGCTACAAAGCGGCGACGGCGTGGCCGTTTCACAGGAAAACGGCTGCATTGTGTTTCAGCCGGAGGGCACGACGCCCAAGGCCGGCTTGATCTTCTATCCCGGCGGCAAGGTGGAGACGGCGGCTTATGCGCCGCTGATGCGCGCTGTCGCGGAGAGGGGCTATGCCTGCGTGCTGCCGAAAATGCCTTTTAACCTCGCCGTGTTTGACGCAAACGCCGCCGGCAGGCTCATCAAAGCCTATCCTGAGATCAGCAGCTGGTTTGTGGGCGGGCATTCCTTAGGAGGCTCCATGGCCGCGTCGTGGTGCGCCGGTAATTTAGATCAGTGCGGCGGCCTTGTGCTGCTTGCTTCCTATTCGGCCAGCGACCTGAGCCGGAGCAGCCTGCCGGTCCTTGTGATCACGGGCAGCAAGGACGGCGTGCTCAATCGGGAGAAATATGAATCGTCTCGGGCTAACTTGCCCGCCGACGCTCAGTTCCTGGAGATTGCCGGCGGCAACCACGCGCAGTTCGGCGACTACGGCCATCAGAAGGGAGACGGAGACGCCGGGATAACCGCCAGCCAGCAGCAAGCTGCCGCCGCAGAGGCGATCGATTCGTTTATTACGCAAGCCCTGAAGTAACTCACACAAGGAACAAGAGAAGCAAAACGCCCCTGTCCGGCCGGACAGGGGCGTTCGTTGCCTGCGGTATCGCTACTTCACCACGATATTGACGATCTTGCCTTGCACCACGATCACCTTGGCGATCGTCTTGCCCTCGGTCCATGCCTGCACATCGGGGTCAGCCAGCGCCTGCTTCTCAATCTCGTCGTTGCTTGCGGCAGCGGCAATCACAATGCGGCCGCGCACCTTGCCATTGACCTGCACTGCAATTTCCTTCGTTTCGTCCACACAGAGGGCCGGGTCATACTGGGGCCAGCGGCTCCGGCAGACCATGCCGGCAAACCCGCCCCGCTCCCAAAGCTCCTCGGTGATGTGGGGCGCAGCCGGGTTCAGCAACTGCAGCAGCACGCCGAAGTCCGCCTTGCCGAGGCTGCCCGCCTCATAAACCTCGTTGACAAAGGCCATCATCGCGGCGATGGCGGTGTTATACTTCATCGCCTCATAATCTTCGGAAACCTTGCGGATCAGCTTGTGCACAGAGGTGGTCAGCGCCGGATTGTTCTGTCCCTGCACCATCTCCCCCATCCGCCACACGCGATCCAGGAAGCGGCGGCAGCCCTTCACGCCTGTCGTGCTCCACGGGATTGCCTGGTCGAAGGCACCCATGAACATCTCATAAAGGCGGAACGCGTCGGCGCCGTAGTCGCGCACCATATCGTCCGGGTTCACCACGTTGCCGCGGGACTTGCTCATCTTTTCGCCGTTCTCGCCCAGGATCATGCCATGGCTGGTGCGCTTCTGATAAGGCTCTGCCGTGGGCACCACGCCGATGTCATGCAGGAACTTGTGCCAGAACCGGGAGTAGAGCAGGTGCAGCGTGGTGTGCTCCATGCCGCCGTTGTACCAATCCACCGGCAGCCAGTAGCGCAGCTTTTCCATGGCGCCCAGCTCATCGTCGTTGTGCGGGTCAATATACCTGAGGAAATACCAGGAGGAACCGGCCCACTGGGGCATCGTGTCGGTTTCGCGCCGGGCCGGGCCGCCGCATTTGGGGCAGGTGGTGTTGACCCAACTCTCGATGGCGGCCAGCGGTGACTCGCCGCCTTCGCCGGGGCGGAACTCCTCCACCTCCGGAAGCGTGACCGGCAGCTGCTCAAAGGGCAGCGGCACCCAGCCGCAATGATCGCACTGCACCAGCGGGATCGGCTCGCCCCAGTAGCGCTGGCGGGAAAACACCCAGTCGCGCAGCTTGTAGTTCACGGTGCGGTGCCCCAGCTTCTGCTCCTCCAGCCAGTCAGTGATGCGGGCCTTTGCCTGCTTCACGGTCAAGCCGTCGAGAAAACCGGAGTTCACCATCGTGCCGCTGTCTATATCGGAGAACGCGGCTTCCTGCACGTTGCCTCCGGCCACCACCTCAATGATGGGCAGGCCAAACTTTTTGGCAAACTCCCAGTCGCGCTCATCATGGCCCGGCACGGCCATGATCGCGCCGGTGCCATAAGTCATCAGCACATAGTCGGAGATCCACACCGGGATTGTTTTGCCGGTTGCCGGATTGACCGCGTCAAAACCGCTGAGGCGCACGCCGGTCTTCTCTTTGGACAGCTCGGTGCGCTCCATCGCCGACTTGCCTGCGGCGGCCTTGCGATATTCCAGCACCTCGCTGAAGTTGGCGATCCGGTCCCTGTGCTTGTCAATCAGCGGGTGCTCCGGTGAGAGCACCATGTAGGTTGCGCCAAACACCGTGTCAGGCCGGGTGGTAAAGACCTTGATCCTGTCTTCAGAGCCGGCGATGGCAAAGTCCATCTCCGCGCCCTCGCTGCGGCCGATCCAGTTGCGCTGCTGGGTCTTCACCTTCTCAATGAAGTCGATCGTGTCCAGACCGTCCAGCAGCTTCTGGGCATAATCGGTGATCCTCAGCATCCACTGGCTCTTCACCTTCTGCACAACGGCGCCGCCGCAGCGCTCGCACACACCGTCTACAACCTCTTCGTTGGAAAGGCCCACGCGGCAGCTGGTGCAGTAGTTGATCGGCATCTCTGCTTTATAAGCCAGGCCGTGTTCAAACAGCTTCAGGAAGATCCATTGGGTCCACTTGAAATAGGCGGGATCGGTGGTATTGACCTCGCGGGAATAATCAAAGGAGAACCCCAGCGACTTCAGCTGGCTGCGGAACCGGTCCACGTTGTTCTTCGTGACCACCGCCGGCTGGATGTTGTTGGCGATGGCGTAGTTCTCCGTGGGCAGGCCGAAAGCATCCCAGCCGATGGGATACAGCACGTTGTAACCCTCCATGCGGCGCTTGCGGGCAATGATATCCATCGCCGTGTTGCTGCGGGGGTGCCCCACATGCAGGCCCGCGCCGGACGGATAGGGGAACTCAATCAGGCCGTAGAACTTGGGCTTGGAATACTCATCGGTGGCGCGGAAAGCACCCCGTTCCTCCCAAATTGCCTGCCACTTCTTTTCAATGTCTGCCGGATCGTAGAACTCCTTGGCCATGGGATGACCTCCTTACAATAAAAAGCCCTTCGCCATGCAGAGGCGAAGGGCCGTTCGCGGTACCACTCTGATTGGGGCTTTCCACCCCATCTTCTTCGGATGCGAGCCACAACATCGTTATGCCCGGATCCTGCCCGTGTATCGGCGGGTGCCCGCCCAGGCCTACGCGGCGGCAAGCGCTTTCGGCTGGATGCTCCGGGGTGAGAATGGGCTTCTTCCCTGCCGCCTCGCACCTGCCGGCGGCTCTCTGGGCGGGATTGCTTGCCCCTGGCTCCCCATCATCGCTTGGGTATTGAGTTAAGGATATTATATGCAGGCGGTGCATGGGTGTCAATCACAAATTGGTTTCAGGCCGGTGAGGTGCTTTCCCACTGTGAAACGTGGGTTTTTATCGGGAAATATGGTATACTTTGGCAAACAACTGAGCAAGGGAGTGCCTCATATGGACCAAAAGGGCAAGGCAGGCAGCATTGCGGTCATCATCGCGCTGGTGGTTGTGTTCCTCATCGCAGGAGCGTCGTTTCTGGCTTCAGCCTATTTGCTATACAGCAGCAACAGCCTGGGCAATGAAATCAAAGACCTGAAAAAGCAGCTGGAAGAAAAAAGCAAGCCGCCCCTGTTTCGTGTGGCAAGCTTCGATTTGTCGCATGATTCGGGGGAATACACCGAATCCTATTCCGGCAAGGGCACCATCACCTGTGACACCGACAAGCCCTATATGGTGCTGGTGAAAATCACGCTGAAGTCCGGTGGGTCCGCCGACGAGAAAAAGGTGCAGCAATACTATGTAACCGTAACCGACGGCAAAGGCGAGTTTACCACCTATGATTGGGCAGACAAAGGGAAACTGGACAAGCCGGAATATGAAACGGAAATCCTGGCCTTTGTGGAAGCGACGATGATCGACGAGTAATAACAACCCCGCACATAGGGCAAAGAGGTAGCAGATGAGCAAACGAGAAGTGATCAAAACCGTTGCAGGCACCCGCACGACCGACGGCGCCGGTGTGAAGCTGGTGCGCGTGATCGGCCATGGCGATGTGGCCGACTTCGATCCCTTTCTGATGCTGGACGCCTTTGACTCCACCGACCCCAATGACTATGTGAAAGGCTTCCCATGGCACCCCCACCGGGGCATTGAAACGGTTACCTATTTGGTCCGCGGCAGAATTGAGCATGGCGACAGCCTCGGCAATCGCGGCGTGATCGATGACGGCTGCTGCCAGTGGATGACCGCCGGCAGCGGCGTGATCCACCAGGAGATGCCGCAGCCGTCACAACGGATGCTGGGGTTCCAGCTGTGGCTGAACCTGCCCCGGAAAGACAAGATGACAGAGCCGCAATACCGCGACCTGACGGCGAGCAGGATCCCGGTTGTGCAGCGGCAAGGCGCCGCGGTGGCAGTGGTGGCAGGCCAGTATGAAGGGGTAACCGGCGCCGCGACAGGCGATTATGTGCCGCTGACGCTTCTGGATGTGCAGCTGCAGGCCGGGCAGCGCTGGGCCCTGCCGACGGAGCAGGAGGACAAGGTGTTCCTTTACGTCATGGAAGGCACCGGCGCGTTCGGTCAGGCCGGCACGGCGGTGGATCATCACCACGCCGCGCTGCTTGGCCAGGGAGAGTTTGTGGATGCGACAGCCGGAGAAGCCGGCACCCGCTTCATACTCTTCATGGGCCGGCCCATTGGCGAGCCGGTGGCATGGGGCGGGCCCATCGTGATGAACACAATGGAAGAGCTGAGGCTGGCGTTTGATGAACTGCAGCAGGGCAGTTTCCTCAAACACATGAAATGAAGTCAAGGTCAGCCAAAGCCTCTATCTCATCTCCTGCCCGCCGGTCACGTTGATGGCCTGACCGGTCATATAGCTGGATTCGGCGCTAGACAAAAACACCATCACATTGGCCACGTCCTCATAGGTGCAGCCCCGCTTCATCGGCACCTGGTCAATGTATTTCTGCCGCACCTGCTCCTCGGTGATGCCCTGGTTGCTGGCATATTGCTTGAAGAGGCTGTTTACCCACAGAGGAGAATCCAGCAGGTTGCCGGGGCAGATCGCGTTCATGCGGATGTTTTCCTCTGCAAACTCCAGCGCAAGGCTCTGCACAAGGCCGATGCCCCCGAACTTGCTGGCAGCATAGGCAGAGTTTTTAAACGATCCCTTCTTGCCTGATTTGCTGTTGATCTGCACAATGGTGCCTCCGCCCGCCTGCCGGATGTGGGGTATGGCGGCCTTCACCGTGTTGTAGCAGCCGCACAGATTGACGTCGATCACCTTTTTGAAGCGCGCCGCGTCCAGCTCCTCAATGGCGCCGGAAAACAATATCGCCGCGTTGCACACCAGCAGGTCGATGCCGCCCATCGCCCGGGCCGCCTCTCCGGCCATGCGCGCGCAGGCCTCATAATCGGTCACATCGCAGGCCACAGCCGTGCCGCCGATCCGGTCAGCCACAGCGCGGGCCGTGTCCACATTGATGTCTGCCACGGTCACCTGCGCGCCTTCCTGCGCCAACCGCAGGCAGAGCGCCTCCCCCAAGCCCTGGCCACCGCCCGTCACCAATGCGCGTCTGCCCTCCAGCCTTCTCATGCCGTCCATTCACGTATCCTTCCTTCCCTGCAATGAAAATGAATATCAGATTGTGTGATGTATGATCAAGGTGTATCATATCAAACCATCTGCAAAAATCAATCCTAAACACCGCATCATCACACCTTGACACACCTATACAACAACGTTACCATGAACATAAGTTATTCAGAGAGGGTTTTGTGATGGAGTTGGAAAATGCCATTCTGGGCTTCCTGGCCAGAAAAGACATGACTGGCTATGAGTTGAAGGCTTTGTTTGCCAAGCTTGATTTTCTGCCGTGGTCCGGCAACAACAACCAGATCTATACCACGTTGATGGCACTGGAAAAGAAGGGTCTGGTGCATAAGGAGACCATACAGCAGGAAAAGCTGCCTGCCCAGAAGCGCTATTCAGCAACAGAATCCGGGAGGGCGCAGCTGCGGCTGGCCGTGCTGGAGCCAAGCCCGGCGCCGCCCCACACCGGCAGCTTTCTGATGCACCTTGCTTGGGCCGGAAGCCTGAGTGACACAGAGCTCCTCCATTTGATGGATCAGTATCAACAGGCGGTGGAAGTGGAGCAAAAAATGGCCCGCGAGCAGCTGAACCGGGGGCCTGCCATTGAAACGGACGGCAAGCGCGAGGCTTTTCTGTGGAGCATGATCGGAAAGCACAGGCTCATGACGTTGCAGGCGGAGCTGGATTGGCTGGCCCGGCTGAGAAACGGGCTTGCAAACAACGAAACCTGAAATCCCTAGAAAAACGTAATACCATTGCACTGCGGGCGGTCGGGAGACCGCCCGCATTTCATGATGCACATGAATTTCTCTGGCTCAGGCAAAACTATGCATTGATTGCGGAGGTTTGCCATGAAATCAAAGATCGGTCTGACCCTTATTGTGCTGATCCTGCTTTTGAGCGGATGCCGCAAGCCTGCCAACACGCCGTCTCAACAGCCACCGACACCATCAGCCACGGCAGCCGGCACCTCGCAGCCTGCCGAAGGGCAAGCCACTGCCAGCGCGGAAAACTACCTGCTGGTGCAGCCGGAACACACCGAGACCCCAGCCCCGACGATCAAGGCGGAAACCGGCGCGCTGCCGGAGACGCAGACATTTACAAACCACACTTCGGCGGAAGGCAAATATGATATCCAGGCGCCGGATGGATGGAAGAAGAAAGAGCAGGGGCCAAACCTGAAGTTCACCCATGGAAACAGCGGCATGGAGGTGGAGATTATTGAAACCACGGAGCCATTCTCGCTGGAGACCGTGAAGGGCGTGCAGCTGGCGGATCTTGTGCGCAAAGGCCGGGCTGTTGAAATCAAAACCGTGGGGATGACCGATACCAACGGCGGCAAGGCAGTTTACGTGGATTATGAAAACAACTCCGAGCCCGCCGGCGGCAAACAACACCGGCAAGTGAACCACCGCTACTATTTCAGCCGAAACGGCCACCTGGCGGTGCTGACACTCTGGGCGCCTGCCGGAGCCGACAATGAGAATATCTGGAAGCAAATCCCCGATACCTTTTACTGGAGATGAATGGAGGAAAACCCATGAAACGGGCATTGGCAATCCTGTTGGCCGCGCTGATTCTTCTGCTGGCGGCAGGCTGCAACATGCGCAACAACCTGCCGGCGAGACCACAGGTCACACAGCCGGGAACCACGGCCATGAGGCCGGCAGCCAGCGGCAGCCCGAGCTATGCCACCGTTGCGCCGGACAAAACCGCCAGTCAGGACACAGCCGGCGCAGTCACAAGGCTGCCGGAGGCCGCAACAGCCCAAGGCGCAACGGCAACGCCCTGAAATGGCAATTTTTGTGCACATGACAGATCACGAAACGGTAAATGCTAACACTGAAACGGATAGGAAAGGTGAATCAAATGAAGAAAAAAATCATTGTTGTTGGGATCATCTCTTTGCTGCTGGTGGTGTTTATGGCAGCATGCCGCGCTGTGGAAAAGGTGCCAGGCGTGTCGGCGGCGCAGTCTGCAGTGCATTCTGTGATGCCCACGCTTCCCGGCGTATCCCCCTCGCCGGCTGCCACAATGACCACAGCCAGCACAGCGATGACGTCTCCCATGAGCAGCACAACACCAAGCGCGACCACCAGATAACAACGTTTCCAGGGCAAAACCCGCCCACGCGGCAGCGATGGGCGGGTTTCCTGTTATTATCTCTATTTCACCGATACGATCTCGCCGCCGGTGATTTCCACCAGCGCCTGCGGCGTAAGCCGAAACACCGTGTGAGGTGTGCCGGCTGCCGCCCAGATGCACTCATGCGTGAGAAGATCTTCATCTATGAATGTTTCAATGGCCTCCACATGGCCCACCGGCGGAATGCCGCCGATGGCATAGCCGGTGTGCTCCTGAGCATATTCGGCGTCTGCCTTTTCGACCTTTTCACCGATGTGGTCTCTGATGGCTTTCTCATTGACCCGGTTGGCGCCGCTGGCAATCACCAGCACCGGCCTGTCGGTGCGCTTTGCGCGGAAGATCAGAGATTTGGCGATCTGGCCAACATCGCAGCCGATGGCGTCGGCAGCTTCCTGGGCAGTGCGTGTGGATTCATCAAATTCCACGACCTGCAGGGCGAGATTGTGCTCATCCAGAATGGATTGCACGCGCTGGGCTGATCGCGGGAGAGGATCGGACATGGATCAATTTGCTCCTTTGGAGTAGTTTGATATTTATTATATCATGTTTTCAACGGAATCATCAGCTTTTTTACACACAGCCTGGCCAAAGAATATTACCAAACAAGCCAAACACCGCCGCAGGGCTGGCCGGGATTATCCCGCGTGGCGGCGCAAGCCCAGGTGCTTGTGTCGCCGGTTCGGATGCTGTTGGAGAGGGCAGCGGCGCCTCCGTGGCCGTGGGAGTGACCGGCGGCTGCTGTGTCGGGGCCGCTGTGGGAGAGGCCGTCGGCTGTGGCTTGCGATAAGGGTTGCCGGGGTCAGGGTCGGTGGGGTCCCAGCCATATTGGCCGTCTTCACTCCTATAAGGCGGGCCGGACTTTAGCGCGGGCTTGCTGCCGGTGCCATACGGGCTGCTGCCGCTCACAACCTCCACGCGGGTGCCATTGGGGCAGTTGTTGTAAATCCATAGGGCGTCGCGCGCCAGCAGGCGCACACAGCCATCGGAGTCCATCGACCCAAGCTTTTCATAGTTGCTGATTTTCATGCGGCTTTTGCCCACGGACATTTTCTTGGCGGCGTTGTCTATCGGCACACTGTGAAACAATATGCCGCCGTTGAACCGTGAGCAGTATTGCCCCATTGCGCCCTGCAGCTGGCGGTAAGAATATTTGGCATAGATCTTGAACGTGCCCTCCGGCGTGAGGTTTGAGGTGCGGCCGGTGGAGCAGATCATCACGCGCTCGGCCGTCTCCTTGCCGTCCTGCAGGCGGATGGCGACGGTGGTCTGCGAGCCCTTATAAACCCGCAGCAGCAGCGTGGGCTTCGATGGCTTGGCTGGCGGCTTGGCGGAAGGCTTCGCCGCAGCCGCCGTTGCCGTAGGCGCTATCGTGACCGTAGCCGTAACCGGTTCTGTGTGTGGTGTGAGGGAAATCCCGGGCGACGGCGTGGGCACATAGGGCGTCGGGGTGGGTGCAGGGGTGGCCGCCGCGGTTTGAAGGCTGGCGGGCGTCATGGTTGGTATGGCGCTCGCAGGCACCGTGGTCGTGGCAGCAGGCGCCGCCGCCGTGACATCGCCGCGCACTTCCATCTCGGCGAATGGCTGTGCAGCCGGCACCAACACCAGCAGCGCCACGAGCAGGAGCACACCCTTCAGCACAACAGGGGCAACGCTCCCCATTGGGGAAGTTGGCCGAAGCCGGCTGAAGAAGCCCGCCGCTCGTTGGGCAAAGTAGGCCAAGCGCAGCTTCAGGGAGCTCAGGATGGGCAGAATTTGTTTCATATCCTAAAGTATACCAAAAGGCGGGAGGAATCAAAAGCACACCAAAAACAACATTATCATTCAGAAGCAGAGATAAGCATGCGCCGATTCATATGATATAATTATAGCAAAGGAAGTAGACAGCGGAGGCAGAAACCATGAATGTGCTCACCGCGCTGTGTTTACTGGCAGCCGTAACAGGCATCTGGGTCAGCCGGTCCGGCAGGCCGCTAAAAAAGCTGCCCTCAGCAATACACAAACTGGTTGCAACCGGGCTCCTTGTTCTCGCAATCTGGATTTTCGGCGACGGAAGTTTTGGTGCACTGCCGGTGATCCAGCAGGTGGCGGGCATTGTGGGGCTGGCAGCGATGGTCTCGCTGTTTGCCACAGGGGCGGTTCTCTCCGGAAAGGATCGAAAGAGGCCGTTGGTGGCACTGCACATCATTGGGACGGTGGTGGTGGTGATAACGGGATTTATCCTCACACAACCAGTAAAAGTATCATTACCGAATCAGGTTCCCTCTTTGAATTACCATATATCCGAATCGTCCATTTACACCAAATCGGTATGGGATGAAAAATCCGGAATCCACGATGAGATAAACCTATATGACGCCGGTAGAAACCAATTGAGCAAGTTTGATCTGATCAAATATTGGAAATCTTTCGTCTCCATTGACGACGCGCAAACTGCGGCGCAGGCAGCCGCATATGTTCACGAGGAAATCTATGGTGCCCCCTCTGGAGATTATGTTGTCAGGTACAATGAAAATGCAAAAGCATGGATTGTCTATGACGAGCTGCCCGCGACTGCTGCTGGAGGTTGCGGTGTGTTCGCAATCACAGAGGAAGCCGGGGAAGTGATCATGGGGTATCATGGGAAATGACTCCCTCCGCCCCTTCGGGGCACCTCCCTCAAGGAGGGAGGCAAGTGTGTCAATGTCGATTTGATCGGGTACGTTTTGTCCCCCCTCGCTGAGGGGGATGTCGCAAAGCGACAGGGGGAGTTGCCTAGTAGTCATTATGAAGCTGCTTAAGTCTTCTTTTTACTGTTTCATCAATTGCAGTACAAACGGAATCAAACGAATAATCAATGGAGTTGTTATCAAATCGAATGACTTCAAGATTCTGTTTCCTGAACAAAACATCTCGATCGATATCGTATCCCGCTCCATGATCAGTAAAGTGCGGCGATCCATCAACCTCAATTACTAGAAAAGCTTTCGCACAGTAGAAATCAGCAATGAAACTCCCAATGACTTTTTGCCGCTGAAATCTAACAGGATACCTTTCCAAGAACAGATACCAGAGCTAGCGCTCCTGAGGGGTCATGTTTTTCCGGAGTTCCTTCGCCTTCTCTATGAGTTCCCCTTTATATGGCACAGACATCAGTCCGCTCCCCCCACCATTTGGGACACCTTCCTCAATGAGGAAGGTAGATTCGTCAACGGCAATTGGACAGGGTACAACTTGTCCCCCTCCTTGAGGGGGATGTCACGAAGTGACAGGGGGAGTCGTTATGACTCCCTCCGCCCCTTCGGGGTACCTCCCTCAAGGAAGGAGGCAAGTAGATCATGAGTGAAGTGTACTTGTCCCCCTCCTTGAGGGGGATGTCGCAAAGCGACAGGGGGAGTTTACTGACAGGATACTACCCCGTCTTCACACACCCCTCCCCCACCAGATCGCACAGGTCCTTCATCAAGTCTCCATCCACCCGCACCCAGCGCTCCTTGTTGACCATGTAGCTCTTGCCGGTGTCCTCATCCTTCACATAGACCGGGCAGGCGCCGGGGTGCTTCTTGAGCACGCCCAGGAAAACCTCGCGGGCGAACTCGCTGGTGCCGGGCGCAAGCCGCACATAAAGCTTGCTGGCCTTGCCCTGCCGGGAGATGGGCCGGATCATCTCGGCCACCAGCTTGCCGTTTTCTTCTTCGCGGAAGCTGGCCCGGCCAGACACAACGACCACATTGTCCTGCTCCAGCATACGATCGCTGCGCTGCAGCACCTTGGGGAACACGATCACTTCCACGGTGCCGTAAAGATCCTCCAAGGTCACAAAACACATCAGGTCGTTGGACTTGGTGGTCTTCATCACCTTGTTCACCACGATGCCGGCCAGCTCCACATTCTGGCCGTCCCGGAGGCTTCCGACGGCAGATTCGCCGCTTTTTGCGTCTTCCCCGCTGATGGACAGCGCAACGGCATCTGCGTCAACAGTCTCATCGGCGGCAAAGTGGGAGCTGTTGTAGTCGAAGTTGGAGAGTTCCTCCTCATATTCGGCCAACGGGTGGCCGCTGATGTAGACGCCGGTCATCTCCTTTTCCATCTTCAGCAGTATGCGCCGGGGGTGCTCGTTCACTTTGGGCAGTGCGTGGGAAAGGGACTCGGGCCGGCTGCCCACCTCAAACAGGCTCATTTGCCCCTCAATGTTGCTGCGCCGCACGCGGGCCATGCCGTCCATCGTGGCCTCATACACACTCAGAAGCTGGGCGCGGTTGGCGCCGGTGGAGTCAAAAGCCCCGGCCTTGATCATGCTTTCCACCATGCGCTTGTTGATCGTGTCGCCGGCTCGCTCGGCAAAATCAAAGAAATCGCCAAAACTGCCCCTCTGGCGCTCACGGATCAGGTCATTTACGGCGGCTGCGCCCACGTTTTTGATTGCGGACAGGCCAAAACGGATCGCTTTGCCCTCCACGGTGAACGCGGTGCCGCTCATGTTCACGTCGGGCGGCAGCACGTCGATGCCCTTCTTGCGGCAATATTGGATGTAGACGGCGACCTTGTCGGAGTTGCCCATCACGCTGTTCATCAGGGCGGCCATAAACTCCACCGGGTGATGCACCTTGAGCCAGGCCGTCCAATAGGCGACCACGGCGTAGGCCGCCGCGTGGCTCTTGTTGAAGGCGTATTGGGCGAAGTCGATCATCTGGTCAAACACCTTGGTGGCCACGGCCTCCGGCACACCCCGGCGCACCGCGCCCGGCACGGTGACCTGCCCGTTTTCCACAAGGCCGTGCACAAAATACTGCCGCTCCTTTTCCATCACAGCGGCCTTCTTCTTGGCCATGGCCCGGCGCACAAGATCGCTGCGGCCATAGGAGTAGCCGGCCATGTCACGCACGATCTGCATGACCTGCTCCTGATACACCATGCAACCGTAGGTGACATTTAGCACGCTTTCCAGAATCGGGTGGTCGTAGCGCACGCTTGACGGGTTGCGTTTGCCCTCCACATAGCGGGGGATACTGTCCATCGGGCCGGGGCGGTAAAGCGAAATGCCGGCGATGATGTCCTCAAAGCGGTTGGGCCGCAGCTCCTTCATAAAGCTGCGCATGCCGGAGCTTTCCAACTGAAACACACCGTCGGTATCACCTGCGGCAATCACCTTGTAGACCTCCGGGTCGTCAAACTCCAGCGCGCCGATGTCGATGCGCTCACCGGTGCCCTCCCGCACCATGTCCACGGCGTCGCGGATCACCGTGAGCGTGCGCAGCCCCAGGAAGTCCATTTTGAGCAGCCCCAGCTCCTCTATGTTGCCCATCGGGTATTGCGTGGTGATCGCGTCGTTGTTGCGATTGAGGGGAATGTGGTCGGTCAGCGGAAGCTTGCTGATCACAACGCCGGCGGCATGGGTGCTGGCATGGCGGGGCAGGCCCTCCAGCTTGCGGCCCATCTCGATGAGCTTACCGGCCTTTTCATCGATGCCGCACAGCTCCTTCAGGTCCTTGTTCATCTCCAAGGCTTTCTCGATCGTCATGCCCAGCTGGAACGGGATCATCTTGGCGATGCGGTCCACCTCGCCATAACTCATGCCCAGCGCGCGGCCCACATCGCGGATCACCGCCCGGGCCGCCATCGTGCCGAATGTCACGATCTGGGCCACATGGTCGGCGCCGTATTTCTTCACGACATATTCAATGACCTCCGGCCGGCGCACATAGCAGAAATCAATGTCGATGTCCGGCATGGAGATGCGCTCGGGGTTCAAAAAGCGCTCAAACAGCAAACCGTATTTGATCGGGTCGATCTCGGTGATGCCAAGGCAATAGGCGGCAAGGCTGCCGGCGGCGCTGCCGCGGCCGGGGCCCACGATGATGCGGCGGGTCTTGCAGAAATGGATGAAGTCCCACACGATCAGAAAGTAATCGGTGTAGCCCATCTGGCCGATCACACCGAGTTCGTAATCCAAACGCGCCCTGAGCTCGTCCATGTCCAGACGCGGGGGCTTGCCCGGCTGCTCATAACGGCGCGTGAGCCCCGCCTCGCAGAGTTCCCGCAGATAGCCCTCGTGGGTCTTGCCCTCCGGCACCTCATAGTTGGGCAGGTGGGTGGTGTTGAAGTCAAAGGTCACCTTGCAGCGGGCGGCAATCTTCTCCGTGTTCTCGATGGATTCCGGCGCGTATTTGAAAAGCTCCGCCATCTCCTGCGGACTCTTCAAATAAAACTCGCTGGTCTCAAACTTCATCCGGTCGGTTTCGTCCACGGTGCGCTGCGTTTGGATGCACACCAACACATCCTGTGCCTCGGCGTCTTCCCGGTTCACATAGTGCAGGTCGTTGGTGGCAACCAGCGGGATGCCCAGCTCTTTTGCCAGCTTCACCTGCTGCGGCAGGATCTGCCGCTGCTCCGCAAGGCCATGGTCCTGCAGCTCGATGAAGAAATTGCCCTGCCCGAAGATGCCGTTCAGGCGCTCGGCCACGGCCTTGGCCGTGTCATAACGGCCATCCATCAGCGCCTTGGCCACGTCGCCGGCCAGGCAGGCGGAAAGGCAAATCAGGCCCTCGTGGTGCTTTTGCAGCAGGTCGAAGTCCACGCGGGGTTTGTAGTAAAACCCATCCACAAACCCGGCGGAAACCAGCTTGCACAGATTGTGGTAACCGGTCTCGTTTTCGGCCAGCAGCACCAGATGGGCCGGCTCGCGGTCCTGGTTCTCCTTGTCGGTGTGTTTGCGGGGGGCCACATAGACCTCGCAGCCGATGATGGGCTTGATGCCCTCATTGATGCAGGCCTTATAAAACTCGATGCAGCCATACATCACGCCGTGGTCGGTGATGGCGATGGCGTCCATGCCCAGGGCCTTGGTCTTTTTGACCAGATCTTTGATACGGGCGGCGCCGTCCAGAAGGCTGTATTCGGTGTGGACATGAAGGTGGGTGAATGGCATGTGGAAAATATTCCTCCGAAAATATTATAACATATTTGTTTTGCATGTTTTGCGATAATTTATTATTTGGGAGTAGATACTTGCCAAATATTGTAATACGTAATAAAATAAAACTAGCCATAAATAGTGATAACTTTGAGCATTCCGAATACCATTGAGTTGTTGTATAGTTTTTGGAACACATTAATGAAGCGAGTATATTGATAGGTACAGGCTATGAAAATGAAGCTGATGGTCAATGCAATAGATTCGCTTTGGTGGTCCTTAATACATTTAGGCGATTTTGTGAAGATGGATCCATATTTTGAAAAGAGAAATAGGAGTTCAACATACTTAAAACAGGCAATAATAAATTTGAACTGCTGTTTGGAGCTTCTATTTAAGAAATTGATTTGTGATAAAAATGAATTACTAATATACGATTGGGAAAACAGTGAAAACGAAATAATTAACTACTACAATCAGAACACTCCAAAACAGATTAAGCATACATATGATTATTTCTTACTTAACAATGATGATATTATAACAATACCTTATAGCAAATGTATAGACTTATATTGTAAACTGTATAATATCAGCAAAGCATATAATGTTTCCTTTTTGCATCTTAACAGAATACGAAATACAATTATTCATTTGGGTGTTAATTACCAAGAAGAGTATTATTTTCTAGTTGGATGCATTAATAGGACTTTACAGCATATTTATCATGATATTCTTCCAACACTTAATAGAAGATTACCAAAGATTCAGGAAATTAGTGATGCAATATTCTCTATTGATACATATCTTTCTGAAATTGAAGAAAAACTTTGGAAAGAATTATATGAGGAATCTATTAAAGGAATCTTAAAAATTCTTATAGATGCATTTAATGATGATCAGATACAACAATACATAAAAGAGAAAAGGATAGGAATAGACCTGATAGCATCTATAGAAATGCAATTTTCATATGCTAGTATAATAGCTAAAGACGAAAATATTGATGAGGAAATGTTTCTCTTATTCTATGAACCAGTTACAAACAGCCTAATATTTAATGATGGATTAAGAGACTCAACTGTTTTTGCTGTTTTTTCACTTAATATAGACAGCAAAGAGAAAAATACTAATCTTTGTGATTTCTATTACAGCAAATCATCGGAAGGAGTTGCTGTGCAAAATATTGACAATCAGACAGAATTTTGGAGACAACCGGAGTATAAGAATTTATTCTACAAAAACAAGCTGGAAAAAAGGTTGATTATTGCATTACTAAAAATGATGATTGATTATTGTGACAGTATTGAGTTTATTTAGGTTCCAATATCCTTTTCGATTCGGAGGATTTACTTGATCTCCTTCACCCTCCCAACCATCCCATCCTCCAGCATCACCTTGATGCCGTGCGGGTGTTGCGTATTTTTATGAGTATTCACGTTAATACACCAATCATTATTAACCGAGCAACCCCTTCTTTATTACCCACTTCTCCTTCCTCCCCAGCCAAATCTCCCCTATCAAACCGGCTGCAATTGACGGTGCATTGCTCATGCGATAAAATGAGAATAATGGAATATATTGCCGAAGAGAAAGGAAGGCCATACAATGAGCTGGTACATCAAGGCGATCAAGAGTTATGCCGATTTCAGCGGCCGGGCCAGAAGAAAAGAATACTGGATGTTCTATCTTTTCAACATGCTTTTCGTGTTCGCCCTCTATTTGCTGATGATACTCTTCATGGTCATCGGTGGTGCCTTTGATTCCGATGGCATCACGATCGCCAGCCTCATCTTCAGTTTCATCATGGGCGCGTATGGTCTGTTCGTCTTTATCCCCAGCCTGGCGGTTCTAGTGCGCAGGCTGCATGACCAGGGCAAATCCGGCGCCTGGGTCTTCATCTCATTTGTGCCGTTCATCGGCGGCATCTGGCTGCTCGTACTCACGTGCATGGAGGGCACTGTCGGCCCCAACCAGTATGGCGATGATCCAAAATCCATCTAGATATATTGAAAGCAAGCCGCCGCGCGAACCCGCGCGGCGGCTTTTCATTTCTTCCTACCCTTACCCCTTGTTCCTGACCCCCTTCACCTTCCGCCCCAGCCAAATCTCCCGCTGCTTCTTCCTCGCGTCCAGCCGTGCCGTCTCCTCATCCAGCTTCCTGTAGTTGCGATACCGCGCCGGATCCAGCTTGCCGGACGCAATGGCCTCCCGCACGGCGCAGCCCGGCTCATTGGTGTGGCCGCAATCGGAAAAGCGGCAACGGGCAATTAACTCCGCCACATCCTCAAAGCTATCCTGCACGGCCTCCGCGTCACACCACAGCTGTAGCTCCCGGATGCCGGGCGTGTCGATGAGCATCGCGCCGTTTCGGTGGATCAGCAGCTCCGCCCTGGTCGTGGTGTGCCGCCCCTTTCCGGTCGTGTCGTTTACCACCCCGGTGGCAAGCATCTCCGTGCCAAACAGCCGGTTGATCAGCGTGGACTTGCCCACGCCGGACGGCCCCAGAAAGGCCACCGTTTGCCCCGGCTGCAGGTACTGCTCCACCGCATCAATGCCCTCGCCGGACATGGCGCTCACCGTGTGCACCGGGCAGCCGCCGATACGCCGCAGTTCAGCAAGCACCGAAGCGGCGTCCTGGCAAAGGTCCAGCTTGTTCATCAGCAGCACCGGCTGCGCGCCGCTGGCCAGTGCCATCGTGAGATAGCGCTCGGTGCGGGCGGTGCTGTGGTTGCCATCCAGGGCGCCCACGAGAAACACCGTGTCGATATTGGCAGCCAGCACCTGGCGGGTCGTCGTGCCGCCGGTGAGCTGACCGCCCTTCATCTTGCGCCCGCCGGATATGGCGGGCTTCCGGGCAAAACAGGTCCTGCGCGGCAACAGCGCCTGGATCACGGCAACAACCCCTTTGGATTCCGCCGCCACCCAGTCGCCCACCACCGGAAGCTCCTCTTCTTCGCGCTCAACCCGATGCAGGTATCTGCCGGACAGCACCGCCTCAATCTGCCCTTCAGCCGTCAGCAGCCGGTATTGTGTGGCCAGCCTGGCAATCACTCTGGCCGGTTGCAGGCCTGCCTGCCGATCGTGTTCAAAGGCGCGCTCAAAATCCTCATTCCATCCCAAGGAAAACAACTCTGTCATTCAGAACACTCCTCATTTCTGTGCGCAAAAAAAGCACGCCTGCCGCGTGCTTCAATGTGCGCGTATCAGGTGGATGCGGCAGCGGGATCACCCGATGCCATAATGATGATCAGAGGAAAAAACCCGCTCTCAATCTGCTTTTCATCATAGTCATCCCCCTTCATTTGGAGTTATTGCTATCATATCCCATTTCCGGCAAATCATCAAGCTGCAATCCTTTGCCGCAGTGCCAAAAAATGGTATAATAGTCACGGAACGAGAAATGATATTGGTGCATCCTGAAGCAAATGATATGGAGGGAGACACATGCTGAGCAAGAAAATTGAAGACCTGCTGAACGACCAGATCAAAAACGAGTTTTATTCGGCGTACTTATATTTGTCCATGGCCGCCTGGCTGCACGATTACGGCCTGAACGGTTACGCCCATTGGTTCCGCGTGCAGGCGCAGGAAGAGCGCGACCATGCGATGATCTTCATGAACTACATCATCCAGGCAAACGGCCGCGTGCATTTGCTTGCCATCGACGAACCCAACTTTGACTTTTCCGGCATTGAGGAGCTACTGAATCTGAATCTCAGCCATGAGCAGCTGGTCACCAGCCTGATTTACAAGATCAATGTTGCCGCCCGTGAAGAAGGCGATTTCAAGACCGAGGAAATGCTGAAATGGTTCATCGCTGAGCAGGTGGAAGAAGAAGCCAACGCCGTGGACAACATCACGAGCTACAAGCTTTTCGGCGGCGACGGCAAGGGCCTTTTCATGCTGGACAGCCAGAAGGCAACCAGGGTGTATGTGCAAGCGGCTCCGTTGGCTGCGCAGGCGATGTAATAATCCCTGCCCGATAATCAACCGCTCAACGGCTTTCCCGCGCTGGTTTAGTAGGACATTTCTGATAACCCGATACCTATTCGTTGGAGCATCATAACGGTGCTCCTTTTTATTGTGCGCAACAGCAATTGATAAATGTTGGCGTTGAACTCCCCACATGCCCTCCTTTCTGTGATAAAATAATGACTTATTATACTTTAAACGGAGAACAGTGACGTGAAATTACTTCGTGACCGGGATTTTTTCAAAAGCATGAGGCGGTTGGCGCTGCCTATCGCAATCCAGAACCTGCTGATGGCCGCGTTTCAACTGGCCGATACCACCATGGTATCAAAGCTGGGCAATGAGGCGATGGCCGGTGTGAGCATGGCTGGCCGATGGAACTTTATCATGATGATTTCGCTGTTTGGTATCAACTCCGGCGCGGCGATCCTCTACTCACAATACAAAGGTGTGAACGACGAAGCCGGCATCCGCCGCGTTTATGGCTTTGCGTTGATCAACACAATGGCATTGGTGCTGTTGTTTGGGGCAGCGATGGCGTTGTTCCCCCATGAGCTTGTGAAGGTGTTTGCCGGTGATAACAACCCCGAGGCGGTCCGCCTCGGCGCGGAGTATATGCAGATCATCGCGTTCAACTGCCTGGTCATGGGGTTCAACTTCGCCACCAGCCTGATGCTCCGCAGCACCGAGGAAGTTCGCATTCCGCTTTACACAACAATCCTGGCAGTGCTGCTCAACACGGGGATGAACTGGCTGCTGATCCAAGGCAATTGGGGCTTCCCTAAGCTCGGTGTGAAGGGCGCGGCCATCGCTACGATCCTGTCCGGCCTGGTGCAGGTGTGTATCCTGGTTACGGCGCTCCGCATCAAAAAACACCCGGCGCTGACGCATTTGCGCGAGCTGTTCGTTTATAACAAACAGATGGTGATAAAGTTTTATAAAGTTGCAATGCCCGTAATCATCAACGAGGTGTTATGGTCACTGGGCTCATCGATCTATATGTTTGTGTTTGGTCGCGTGGGTGGCGTAAACGGTGTGCCAGCCTATGCGCTTTATACCAGCATTGACCAACTGCTGTTTGCATTCGTGATTGGCATGGGCTCTGCATGCGGCGTGATGGTGGGCAAGGCTGTGGGCGCCGGCGACAATGACAGCGCACTGGCCAACGCAAAGAAATTCCTGGTTTTCGGCACCGTGTTTGCCACCTTCATGGGCATCGTTGAGCTGTTGCTGCGAGTGCCCATCATCAACCTGATCAGTCCGCCGGACCAGGCCACCGGGGAGTTGGCCACGCAATTGCTGCTGATTGGTGGCTTCTGCTTGCCATTGAAGATGCTGGGCATGCTCTTCATTGTGGCAATCTTCCGCGCCGGCGGCAGACCAACGCTGGCCGCAGTGATCGATGTGGTTGCCGTATGGCTGGTAGGCGCTCCGGCTGTGGTGTTGGCTGGATTTGTCTTCAAACTGCCGTTTATCTGGATATTCGCAATGATCTTTGTGGAAGATGTTGTGAAGGTGGTGGTTGGCCTGATATTCTTCTTCCGGAAAAACTGGATGAAAAACCTGACGGAACAAGCAGAGCCGCCATTGGTCAATGCCAACGCGTTGGCGCTGGAAGTTGAGGCGGACTAAGCGGATCGAGCAGTTACCGCGGCATTCCCTCTGCCAGAGGCATGCCATTGCTCCTTGGATGCTGACTGCCCTCAATCAATGTGCTATAATACACCCGATTCCGGGAAAGGACAGTGTGCCTTATGTCCACACAGACAGTTGAGCTGGTCGGAAAGATCGGCTCCATGGCGTTGATCCGCAAAGAGGATCATGACATCAACTACAACATCTTCAGCCGGTTGGGCGCGGAGCTCAGGCCCGGCATGGTGTGGGTGTCTTCCGGCGCAACGGAAATCGGCCGCCTGGACTATATGAAACGCAGCGGCGGCCTGGAGCTCACCGGTGACGAGGAGGAAGCCAAGGCCGATTATGCTGCCCAGGGCCAGGCAATCCTGATGGAAAACTACCGGCGGTTCATCTCGCCGGAGTACTCAGTGCGGCAGCTTCTGGTGGAGCACACCCATTTCAACGACGAGGACAAGTGCAGCCATATCAGAAGCCTGCTGCTGCGCTGCACCGGGCAGGGCGCGATCCCGATTGTGAACTACAACGATCCGGTGAGCTTTGAGGAAAACCGCAAGATGGAGCTGGTGCACCTGCGGCAGAACCGCAACGGCATTGTGGAGTGCGTGGACAACGACGAAACGGCCGCCGTGATCGCCACGCTGGTGCAGGCCAAACGGCTGTTGATTATGACCAGTGTGGACGGCATCTATCTGGACCCGGCCGATCCGGAAACCATTGTGGAGACGATCACCGGCCGCGACGCGGCGGAAGTGCTGGCCGAAATCGGGCGCATGCAGGACCATTGCGACGGCGCAAGCCGCAAAGGCGCCGGCGGCGCCAAGGCGAAGCTGGAGTTTTGCAAAGGGCCGGTGAAGGCCGGCACGGAAGTGATCATCGGCCACGCAAGGCACAGGATTTCCGACCTCGTGGAAGGGCGGGTGCGCTGCACCAGGATCGGTGTGGGATTATAATAACCAGGAGGTGCCTGGCATGGACATCAATCCATCGGAGTTGGAGCACCACAAGGCTCATGATCTGCTGACCGGCCTGATCATCCCCCGCCCCATCGCGTGGGTTTCTACCATCGGGGAAGACGGTGCGGGAAACCTGGCGCCATTCAGCATGTTCAACATGGTGGCCTGGAGCCCGCCCACACTGAGTGTTTGCGCTGTGAACCGGCCAGACGGCACCAGGAAGGATACGGTGCGCAACATCCTTGCCACCGGCCAGTTCGTGGTCAACCTGGTCTCGGAGGAGCTTGCGCGGCATATGGCGGCTACTTCCGCGACGCATCCTTATGAGGTGGACGAGGCCGAAAGAGAAGGCATTGTCCTGGCACCGTCGCTGACCGTTGCCCCGCCCCGTGTGCTGCAAGCCAAGGCTGCCTTTGAGTGTGAGCTGCATCGCATCATCACCGTGGGCGAAGGAGCAAATGCCGGCAACCTGATTCTGGGGGCGATCCGCAATGTTCATCTGCAGGAAGGATTGCTTGGCGAAACCGGCGAGGTGGATTGGAGAAAGCTGCACGCGGTGGCACGCCTGGGCGGAAATTTTTTCTGCCGCGTGGATGAAGAGTTCGAAATCAAGTTCCAGTAAATGATAAAACCCGCAAGACAGCACTGTCTTGCGGGTTTGTTTTAGTTCCTCTCACACCGGGGGCGGCGATGGCGACGGGCTCGGCTCCGGAGTGGGTGTGGGCGTGGGCACCGTTTCCGGCAGCACCAACTCTGCATAGCTCTTGAGGTCGTCGTAGGCAGCCACAAGATTGTTGTAGACCTTTTGCGGCGCCACATTGACGTCGCTGAAGCCCTTGGCGATGATGTCGTTCACAGTTTTGATCTTTGTGTTCAGCGCATCCCTGACGCTCTGGCTCAGGATCACCCCATCCATCCTGTTTCTCACATTCTTCACAAGCGTGTTGGAAAGCGCTGCCAGATCATTATACTGCTGCAGGATGCCGGCCCAGTCCTCCGTATGGATGTTGCAGAAATACTGGGCGAACTCCGGATTGTCTGGGGTAAGCGCCGCCAGATCATCCACGCCGGGGAAATCCAGCATCGCGTTGGGGAAGTATTTGGCGATGTCTTCCGGCTTCATCGTGCGGATAATCGAATCCTGCGGCACGATCAGTATGCTGCTTTCCTCCACCGTATCAGCCGGGCAATACTCGGTGGCCAGCTTGCCGGAGACTGTGCAAACCTTCATCTGATAATGCATGTTGCATGTTTCCGTAGGCTCCGTCCCGCGCAGGAACCAATCGGTCACCGGCTTGTATTTTTCATCATGCTTGCAGGCTTCGGTCACCAGCTTGCCGGACACACCGCAGACGGTGGCCTTCACCAACCCGAGATCCTCGGGCTTATCTTCAATGATGGCCTTGTTTTTCAAGCCCTTGTGGATCTGGGCCATGAATGCCTGCCACAGCGGCGCGGCGTCCGACCCGCCGGAAGCGCCCTTATAGAGCGGTTTGTAGACATCGCTGCCCACCCAGACCGCCGCCGAGTAATAGGGCGTGAGCGCGTTGAAGGAAACGCCCACATAGTTGCTGTTGGTGCCGGTCTTGCCGGCCACAGTCATGTTGGGGATCTTGGCTTTGGTGCCGGTGCCCTTATTAATTACATCGGTCATCATATTGACCATCAGCCAGGCTGTGGACTCCTTGAAAACCTGCTGCCGCTTGCGGATCTTTTCCGCATCCAGCACCACGATGCCTTTGGAATCCACCACCTTGGTGAAGGAGAGCGGCTCGATATATTCACCCTTGTTGCCAAAGGTGCCGTAAGCCGCAGTCATTTCAACCAGCGTGATGCCGGAGGTGCCAAGGGCAAGACCGGGGCCGTCCTTCTTCAGACTGGTTGTGGGCTTGATGCCCATTTTGAGCAGCGTGTTGTAAGAATCCTCAATTCCGACGTCGTCCATCAGCACATGGGCAGCCACCACATTGTAGGAGTTGGTGAGACCGGCACGCAGCGACATCGGGCCCTTGAATGAGCCGCCGCCATAGTTGCTGGGGTAGCCCTGGGCGGTGTTCCACCCCTCCACGGGCGCGGGCACATTATAGACAATCGAAGCCGGCGAGAAGCCCTTTTCAATGGCCGGGGCATACACCGCCAGCGGCTTGATGCAGGAGCCCACCGGCATGTAGGACTGCCACGCACGATTCAGCGTGCGTTTGGCATTGGGCTGCTGCCTGCCGCCCACGATGGCTTTCAGCTCACCGGTGTGGTAATCCAGAACCACGGCGCCCGCCTGGGGCTGCTGGATGGTGGTATAGCCGGAGCCGCCGTCTCGCACGGTGGTGGAGCTGTCGCGACTGATCTGCATCTTGGGGTATTTCTTCCAGGTGAAGAGTGTGTTTTCCACCGTCTTCTGTATCTTCGGATCCACCGTCAGATAAATCTTGTAGCCGCCGGACCGGAGCTCGCTATCCAGCTTTCCGCGGTTCTCGCTGGTGTTTTCCAGGCCGCGGCTCTCCAGCAGATGGGTCTTTACATCCTCAATGGCATACTCCACGAAGTAGGGCATGTCATACATCTGCGTGGTCGCGGCATCCTTGAGGATCGCCACCTTCTCCGCGAGCGCCTGCTCATATTGGCCTTTGTCAATGTAGCCCTGCTCATACATGCGCCCCAGCACGGTGTTGGTGCGCTTGTCAGTAATGTCCATACGGCTGCGGGTATAGGTGTTGCGGCGGGGGTCATAGAGGTAAGGGCTCTGCGCCAGGCCCGCCAGCATCGCGCACTCCCGGAGCGTGAGCTGGTTCAGCTCTTTGCCGAAATAATCTTTGGCGGCGGCCTTTACGCCATAGTTGGACTGCCCCAGAGGAATCGTGTTGAGATATGCTTCCAGGATCAATCCCTTGTAATCATCCGGATATTTGCTGCGGTATTCCGCTTCCAGCTGCATCGCAAGCCATGCTTCCTGGATCTTTCGCTTATAGGTGCGCTCGTTGGTGACCATTGTGTTTTTGATCAGCTGCTGCGTGAGCGTGCTGCCGCCCTGCGATGTGTCGCTGCTCATGTTGCTCAGGAAGGAGCCCACAATGCGCTTCAGGTCCACGCCGTTGTGGGTGTAGAACCGGGCGTCCTCCACGGCCACAATGGCATTCAGCAGGTTTTTCGGGATCTCGTCCACAGTGGCCCACACGCGGTTTTCCATGCCGGCAAAGGTGGTAATCAGCTCGCCGTTGCTGTCATAGATGAAGCTGGTCAGGTCCTGGTTCTGGATTTTGCCCACGTCCAGCGTGGGCGTGGTGTCCACATAGGCCTTGGCAATGCCGATGACCGCGCCGGCCCCCACCACACCGATCAGCAGCACGGCAAACAAAGTGAGCTGCAGCGTGGTGAACGCCACACCCAGCACGGCGTTTGGCGGCTTCTGGCGTGATTTAAACAGTTTCAGGCGTTTCTTTGCCACAGGTTCCTCTCCATTGTCCTGCCCCTCACCGGCGGCGTCAGCCCCGTCGGCGCGCAGTTTCCTTGCCCACAGGCTTTTGAACCTCTCAATGCCATATGCCTGCCGGGGTTCTTCCTCCGGCTGCTCGGCATCGCTCGGATGCTCGTCGGGCATCGGCGGCTGCCAGAATGACGGGGCGCTCAGCCCCTCCTCCGGCTGCCGGGGAGCCATGTCAAATGTCTCATCCGGATTTCGAGGCGGCTTTGCTGCATGCTCCTTGTGAACAGGCTCCGGATGAGCCGGCTCCACAGGCCGGGGCCGGCTGTAGAAAGGTTTTCTGGTTTGGACGCTGTCGATGGAATAGCCTTGCAGCCCCGAGGGTGGGGCGGGCTCCTCCTGTTGCGGCTCTGCCGGGGCGGGCGCGCTCTCCTCTTCCGGCTGCTCCGGAGCATCCGGCTCCGCCGTGATTTCCGGCTGTGGGTCAGCCGGCGTCTCATCTATTCTGGCATGCCGGTCACCTGGGTAATGCTTGCTGAGCTCAATCTCCAGCCGCTCGGTATCGGACGGTTCATCGTGCGCCGGGATCAAGGGGTTGTCATCCCGGGCAAACTCGGTGTCGACTGCCGGCCGCGCGCTCCGCCCGGAGGGCATGTGGGGTTCGCCCCTCTCAATCCGGGCGCGGGAAGCGATTTGGCCCCTGCGGGCGATTGCCTCGCGGGAGCCGGGCCGGGCCGCTCTGCCGTATGACGAATCACGGCGCGGCAAATCAGCGCCCTTGCCGGCCAGCGACAGCACCCAGTCTTTTATTTTTTGGATCATATTGTTGATCGCGTTCATCGCGGTAATATCCTCCAGAACGATTGCGGAACACATACATATACTACTGAACTGAGTATCTATTATAACCCATTTGGGCAATGAACGGTAGTTCCTGATTCAGGCAGCGATTTGGAAATAGATTGCAGATGGCTCCGCATGAACCGGAATGCTGAAATATCATGAGAATCTCCCTCATAGAATATCTGAGGGGGAGTCTCATGAGTTTCCGTTGGAGCAAACCACGTTTTCGGCCATCCAGGCCGTTTCTGCTGCGGTTGGCGACCACACTAGTCATATTGGCTTTGATCGGCGTTCTTTTGTTTATTTACGTGGACCACAACACCGCGCCGGTCATTATCACAATGGCCGAGGCACAGGTGCGCGCCATGGCCGTGCAGGCCATGAACGACTCCGTGCGCTCCGTGATGTCCAACCCCGTGAAATACACCGACCTGATCCACATTGTGCAGGACAACGAAGGCAACGTGATGTTCATTCAGGCAGACACGCTGAAAATGAACGATATTGCAATGACCACCGCAATGACATCCCAGAATCAAATCACCAAAATCGGCGACGACGGCGTGGGCATTCCCCTTGGCTCGGTGCTGGGCGGGCAGCTGCTGGCCGGCAGGGGGCCGAAGATCTATGCCCGCATTGTGCCGGTGGGGTCTGTTACCACAGATTTCGAATCCGAGTTCCAAAACCAGGGCATCAACCAGACCCGCCACAAAATTTACCTGAATGTGCACACGACGGTGCGGATCGTCGTCCCCACGCAGAGCAAGCAGATTGATGTGAGCACCAAAGTGCTTGTGACCGAGTGCATTATCGTGGGGCAGGTGCCGGAATCCTATGTCAATGTGACCGATCCGGGCCTGCTGGACACCGTTCCTTATGCGACCGGAGCGAAAGGAGCAAGATGATTTGAGCGCGGCGAAAACCAATTTGCCACACTTACCGCTCTGGAATAATAAAAAACAGTGATATATAATGTTAAAATCTGGGTATCTATATCAACGTCCCGCTCTCGCGCAAGGCACCGGCGAAGCAACTGTCGGCCAGTCAGGAGGGTTCCGCATGGTTCATGTCAAAAGGTGGCCTCAGGCATTGGCGCTGGTTCTGGCATTGGCGTTTGCCCTGGCTGGCTGCGCGGTGCCATCGGGAAGCGGTAAGGCAGATATATCCATGGGAATCCTGCCCCGGAAGTCCGTCACAAGTCCGGAGATATCCAACGAGCTGAAGGCGGTCCGCGATGAGCTGAGGATCATCGACGAGATGATTGCAGACAAAGACCTTGGGCTGCTGGACGATGACGCTTCCTCCGAAGCCTCTGAACTGACAAAGTCTGAAGTGGCTTTTTATATGAGCATCCTGGAAGAGTATAACAAGCGTCTCAATGAGGCTGTGAGTGATATCAAGTCCAGGAAAGAGCCGGACAACAGAGACATGGCCGAGCTGCGCAAGGCGGAAACCGCGCAGTTTGAACTGGCCGGCGCCGTGGTGGAGGAATATATGCAGGTGCTCCACTACATACAGTCTCTGCTGGACCTGGCCGAACAGATGGAAGCCATTGGCAAAGTGGACGCTGCCAACCCCGCCGGCATGTATGAGGCCATCAACAAGGCAATTGAGAAAGCAGTCACCAAGCTGGAGTCCAGCGAAGCGCCGTCCTTTCTCAGGAGCATGAATGACAATATGATTGCCTCACTCAATGAGCTGAACGACGCCGTGCTCTATTCGCTGACCGCCGAAGACCTCGACGACCCGGTGCGCAGAAACGGCGCGGCCTATCGCATGGGCATCCTGGAGCGTAAGTTTGCCAGGATCTCCGCCGATGCAGACGCCGACACCGAAGAGCGCAGGGAGAAGCTCAAGCAGGATATCGCGACAGTCCAGAATGTCAACGAGGGTTTGTCCCGCTGGGTGCAGGCCAATCTTGACAAGCTGGAAAACTAGGAGGGGGCCAGAATGGCTAGATTCTGTGAAAAATGCGGCCATCCCCTGAGCGACACGATGTCCTTCTGTGAAAAATGCGGCCACAGGGTGACTGCCTCCTGCAAGACTTGCGGCGCAGCCATCGCCGGCGGGGAGAGGTTCTGCCCCAGATGCGGGTCGCCGGCGGGGGCTGCGGCGCAGCAGCCGGTCCAGGCACCGCAGGGCACGGGCTACGCGGTTCGACCCAACCAGGCCGCCGCCGGGCAAGCGGGCCCGGTTGTGCCGAAAGTGCCAAAAAAGCGCAGAACAGGTTTGTTTTGGGGGCTGGGGCTCGGTGCGGCGGCAGTCATCGCCGCAATCGTAATCCTGGCCGGCGCCGGGGCGGCATATGTGTTCTGGCCCAAGCCTGTGGAGCTTAATCCATTTCCGGAAGAGCTGAAAATCGATCCAGCCGTGGTCAAGGCAAACTGTGACTACAAATACCACGAAGAGATCATCCCGGCAAACTACCGGTCCATGGATTATGTGGTCTATATGCAATGCTGGACCGACCGCGGCAGGACAAAGCTGATGGTCACGGCAGAGATTCCGGAGTTCACGCAGAAGTTTGAGCAGATGGTGGAAGTCTCCAGGGCGGAAACAGAACTGATCATCCACCCGCCGCTGCTGGATCACGCGGCCAAGCTGCTGAAGACCAGCAAGGAAGCCCAACTGGTGGTCACCGTGACGGACATGAACACCGGCAGGATCATCCGGCAGGACACAAACAAGATCAAGCTCTACTCCCGCAACGATATTCTGTGGGCCGGGGCAGACGGCACTCCCTACAGTGAAAACATCCTGGCCTGGGTGACGCCGGAGGCCAGCGAAATTGACAAAATGCTGCGCGACAGCGCCGACTCCTTCAATGAGCTCACCGGCGGCGCAATCGATTCCATCGTGGGCTATCAGGAGATCAAGGGGCTCTCCCACGAGCAAATCACCGCGTATCAGGTCTGCGCGATGATGTACACGCTGGCCAACAAGTATCAGGTGAAATATGTGATGGCGCCCTTCAGCGCCACCAGCCCCGAGATGCAAAGCGTCAAGACGCCGGCGCAGGTGATTGAAACCAAAGGCGGCCTGTGCGTGGAGACCGCCGTGACGATGGCCTCCGCGATCCAGCGCACCGGCATGCACGCCGTCATCATCCTGCTGCCGGGCCACGCCCAGGTGGCTGTGGAAACCTGGCGCAACTCCGGCGAATACATCCTGATTGAGACCACGGCGCTGGACACCGCCAACAGGGGCGAGTTTGAAGGCGTGGTGTCTTTGCTGTCCAAGGACGAATGGGAAAAATATCTGGGGCGGGATGGCTATGTGATCATCGACTGCGCCCTGGCGGAAAAGCTGAACATCAAGTCGATTGACTGACGAAGGGGCCGGCGCGGGGTCATGATGAAAGCCCCCCCGCCCGGCAGAGTAACAGGAGAGGAACGCTTGCCCATATGAGGTATGTACCGGCCAACTGCCTGCGTGAAGGCCAGATACTCGCATCCGACCTTGTCATGGAAGGCAAGAAGGTCATGCTGCGAAAAGGCGTGAAACTCAGCAGCATACTGATCAACCGGATCTGCCAACTGGGATTTCAAGGCGTCTACATCATCGACGACCTGTCAAAAGACCTGGAAGTGGCAAGCGTGATCAGCGACGCACTGAAATATAAGGCAAAAGCGGATATCCAATCCCTGTTCATCAACGTGCAAAGCAAATCGGAAAGCAAGGCGTCGAACCAGTTTGACATCATCAGCAGGGTGATCACCGACATCGTGGACGAAATCCTCTACAACCGCAAGCTGATGGTGAACGTGGTGGATTTGCGCACCTTCGACGACTACACCTTCAGCCACAGCGTGAACGTGGCGGTGCTCTCCGCCGTTATGGGCACGGTGCTGGGCCTGACCCGCTCCCGCCTGCACGAGCTGGCAATGGGCGCTTTGATTCATGACATCGGCAAGGTGTTCATTGACAAAAAGGTGATGAACAAGCCGGGCAGGTTGAACGCAGAAGAATTTGAAGAGATGAAAAAGCACAGCCAGAAGGGCTACGAATACCTGCGGAAACACAGCAAGGTGTCGGAAGCGTCACTGAAGGTGGTGCTGCTCCACCACGAGCAATACAACGGCAACGGGTATCCCTTCGGCTACTCCGGCGAACAGATCGACTTCTTCGCCCGCATCGTCAACGTGGCCGACGTGTATGACGCGCTGATCTCAGACAGGCCTTACCGGCGCGCCATGCTGCCCTCTGACGCGATGGAGTACATCATGGGCGGCTACGGCTCCACCTTTGACCCCAAGGTGGTCAAGGCCTTCACCCGGAAGGTGGCGCCTTATCCCATCGGAACATGCGTGAAGCTCAGCAACGGCATTGTGGGCATCGTCGTGCAGAACTATGAGCTTTCCTGCCTGCGGCCCAAGATCCGGATAATCCATGAGGGCCAGCCCACCGGCGAATTTCTGGACCTGACCTCAGACAGCGCTACGCTGAACATGACAATCAAAGAGATTGTGCAAATGTGAAGATCGCATAAACCAGCCCATAGAACAAAACGGTGAGCCCGACGACACCGGCAATCAGCTTGCCATGGCGTGTCTTGTGCCGAAACGCCACAAACCCAACCAGAACTCCGGGCCCGCCGCCCAGGAAAGCCAGCCACAAAAACACTTTTTCAGGCGTGCGCCACTTCTTTTGCTTCGCCTTTTGCTTATCCGCAAAGGCCGCCGCCGCGCCGGCGATGTTGGCGGTCAGAACCATGGACACCAGCAGCATTTCAGGTAAACTCATCGCCGCCTCCCCCACATTGCACCGATAAGAATAGGGCAAACGCAGGCAATTGGCAATGGGGTATCCCCTTAGCGGATGGCGCCATATCGTTGACGCGGGCTGCACCCTGCTCACATGCAGAGCGCCGGCAGCGGGTATGCCAGATGGTTGCCAAACATGCCATAGGGCACTGTGAACACCTGGATGCCCACATAATAGGGCGCGATGGAGTAGAGCGGGTAATACACGTTCAACCCCTGGCACGACAGATAGAAATTCTTCTCATCGAAATATTTCCGGATGTTCTGTTCAAGCCCCTCGAAATAGGAAGCCTCTTCAGAGGCCTGGCGGCGGGCGGCCTCTGCAGGTATGTATTTCAGAATCGGCGTGGTGTAATCATAACCCCGGCCAAACAAGTCCCTCATTTCCAACATGCGGCACCGCTGCACATCCCAGGTGCTGCCGGTGCGGTCGGTCATGCCATGGGCACCGCCGGTGTATTGATACACATCCGCATACAGGCTGAGAATCGGAACGGAATTGAACGTCACCTCGAAAACCTGCATCAGCTCATATGGGTTGAATGGATACCCCTTCTGGCGGCTGTATTCATAATCCTCCACGGCGCTGCCATAAAGCTCCTGCCTGGCGTTCTTGCGCAGGCCGGTCGCCTCTCGCGCCCAGTAATCGTTGAACCGCCTGGCGCAGAGCTTTGGGATGTCTCCGCCAATCTCCGGATAGGAAATGCTCACTTTCACCATTGTGACATCCTGATACTCCAGCTTTTCATCCACAACCCTGGTTTGCACAATCACAGGCTTCAAGCATACCACCCCTCCTGACATCCTATGTGCCAGCCACGAGATTTGTTTCTCCTGCCCCGCGCGCCCGGATGTCTGATGATATTGCTTGTTTCAAATGATATTATGAGTATAATAAGCCTTATTAACAGGATTGGACCGAAATCGAACATGGAAACCCAACGCAACGTACTCATCATCGGGGCCGGCCCGGCCGGTCTGGCGGCGGCAGACGGGGCAGCCTCGCGCGGAGCGTCTGTGACGCTTTGCGGCGCAGAGCCCTATGCTCCCTACTGGCGGCCGCGGCTCACCCATTATCTCTCTGATCCTTCAGACGCGGCCAGCCTCGCCATCCGCAAACCGGAATGGTTTTCGGAGCGGGGTATCGTGCTGCTGACCAATAAAGCAGCCGTCCGCATCGATACGGAGCAAAAAACCGTGCATTTTTCAGACGGCTCGGTGCTGCCGTGGGATAGCCTGGTGCTGGCTCCCGGCGCCTTGCCAAACCTGCCAAACCTGCCCTGCGAAAACACACCGCTGACATTGCGCAGCTATGACGACGCGGTGCGCGTGCGCAGCGCAACCATGGCGGCCGGCAAGGCAATCGTGGTGGGCGGCGGCTTGCTGGGCCTGGAAACAGCCTGGGAAATCAACGCTTCCGGCGTGAAAACCACCGTGATTGAGATTGCGCCCTGGCTGATGCCCCGGCAGTTGAACAAGGCCGCCGGCAACTATTTGCAGCAAAGGCTGGAGGCCTCAGGCCTGGAGATCATGATCGGCCAGAACCCGCAGACCTGCCCCGCAGTGTATGCAGGCGCCTGCGTGGTGACGTGCGCCGGCGTGAGAGCTGACCTGTCACTGGTGCAAGACACGGCAATCGCGGTGGGCCGGTGCATCCAGGTGGATGATCACATGCGCACCAGCGAAGCCGGCATCTTCGCCTGCGGCGACGCGGCCGAGTTCAACGGCCGTAGCTGGGGCCTGATGGCCGTGGCTCAGGAGCAGGGCAAGGTGGCGGGGATCAACGCCGCCGGGGGTGACGCCGTCTATACAGAGACCCCTCCCTCACCGATGCTGAAGGTGGGAGCCCACAGCGTGTTTTCGGTGGGCGACATCACGGAGGGCGACGGGGTTGTTTCGCTGAGCGAGGAAACCAACACAGGCTACGGCTGCCTGATGCTCCGCGACGGCGTGTTGGCCGGGGCGGTGCTGGTTGGCGATACGAAGGCCGGCACAAAGCTGAAGAAGGCGGTCAGCGAGAAAAGGTCTTTCTCCTCAGCCGGAAGCTATGCCGATGTGATGCAGCAACTCTAGTAGCTGCCGGGCTCGCCTGGCCGAAGCAAGAGCGGCAATCAGCGTGCAAATGAACCGAGGGGCGGGTATGATACCCGCCCCTCGCCTTACTGTTACGGCTCAAGCCGTGCGTCCCGGTTGATCGCTTCCTTCCGCTTCGCCTGCCTGTCATTCCGCTGCAGGTGGTTCAGGCGGAAGCCCGCTTTGGCCTGCTCCCGCTCCATCTCCTTGCCAATGCTGCGATAGCTCTTGAAGCGCTTCGGGTCAAGCCCGCCCTGCTCGATGGCCTGCCGCACGGCGCAGCCGGGCTCCCGGTCATGGGTGCAGTCTCGAAACCGGCATCCGGCCGCAAGCTCCGCAATGTCCGGAAAGGCATCCGAGAGGCCGTCTCCATCCCCAACCATGCCAAACTCACGCATACCCGGCGTGTCAATAAACAGCGCCCCGTTGGGCAGAAGCGCCATCTGCCGGTTGGTCGTGGTGTGGGCACCCCGGAAACCGTCGCTGCGCAAGGCCCCGGTGCGCATCACCTCGCTGCCATAGAGTGCGTTCAGCAGCGTGGATTTCCCCACGCCGGATGAGCCGATCACCAGCGAGGTGCTGCCGGGGCGGAGCAGCATGCGCACCTCATCAAGCCCCTCGCCGGTAACCGCGCAAATGGGCAGCACCGCCAGCCCCGGAAACAAGTCCATGAGGCTGTAGACTTTGGCCCAGTAGCCGGGGCACAGATCAGCCTTGGTCAAGAGCGCCACCGGCGTCACGCCGCCCTCGGCAATGGCCGTGACATACCGCTCCATGCGCCTGAGGCTGAAGTCACGATCCAGCGCCATGGCGGCAAACGCCACATCCACATTGGCGGCCAACACCTGCCGGCCGGACACGGTGAACGCCATATGGCGCACCAGCGCATTTTGGCGCGTGAGCAGCGCCGCGATCCGCGCGCTGCCCTGCTCCACGCGGACCGCCACAAAATCACCTACCTCGGGGTAGGAGTCCTCCGGCTGGTCCCTGCGAAACCGACCGGTGAGATCGGCCAGCTGCAGCCCGTCGCCGCAAGCCACTTCCCATTGGCCGCGCCAGCGGGCGGTCACTCGGCCCGGCAGCAGCCCCTCATAGCATCCAGACTCCCATTGTTTCTGCCAGATTTCATTCCAGCCATACGTTTCGATGATTGTTGTCATATTCAATCCATTCTCCTCGCTTTTTCAGGTTGCGAACGATTTTCCTCTTGTCGAAGCGGCGACTGCTTCCAGAATCCATCTTGCACATCAAACATTTCTCCTTCCTGTCCGTTCAAAAGCAAACGCCGGAGGGCATGCCTCCGGCGTATGAAAACCAACAAAAAAGACGCGACATCTGCCGCGCCTGATCTGGCTTCTCCCGCCCACACGGGGCGGTATCATAAGGGGCTGTCGTTGGAGATGGGCCGCCATGGCCGGCTATTCAGTTTTTCGCGCCCTCCCGCGCCACAAACTCCAACATAACACGCCACTCCTTTATCAAAAGATGGTATTATTGTAGTCGCTTACCCCAATAATTGTCAACTGCCAATTGCAATCAACCGCGATACACTGTGTATTATTGCGGCAAGCGATTTGCCGAATCTCCATGTTGACAGCAAACATCCATGTCATTATAATGGTATGGCAACTGTTCAGGTGCCAATGGGCAATTTATGCCATTCTTTCTGAACAATGCCAAACAATAGCAAGAGGGGAAACTGTTATGATCAGACCATATCAGCCGAAGAAACGCCAGCGCAAAAAGGAGCATGGCTTCCGCAAGCGCATGGCCACCAAGAATGGCCGCAAGGTGTTGGCCCGCCGCAGATCCAAGGGTCGCAAGGTCCTCACAGCCTGACAAAAGGGGAAAAGGCCGGTGTCGAACCGGCCTTTTGAAGTTTGGCAGGCAGCCACGGGAGGAGAGCGCATTGCTTAGCGCCAGGTACCGCCTCAGGAAAAACGCGCAATTTAAGTATGTCTATCACAAGGGCAGGTCCTGTGCAAACCGCACACTCTCGCTGGTCTATGTGAAGTCTGGCCCGCCCAGCTCCTTGCGGGTGGGTTTTTCTGTTAGCCGAAAAGTGGGCAAAGCAACCGTGCGCAATCGCATCAAGCGGCTCATGCGCGAATCCTGCCGCAAGCAGTTGCCGCGCATCCGGACCGGTTATCTGCTGGTCTTTGTGGCCCGGCCCGCCGCCGTGGGATTGCCATTTACGGAAATCTGCGCGTCTGTGCAGCACCTGCTGGAAAAGAGCAATCTTCTCAAGGAGGTGCCTGGCGTTGAAAGCGCTGCTGCTGAGCCTCCTCAGGGGGTATAGACGGCACATCTCCCCCCTGCTGCCGCCGTCATGCCGCTATCTGCCCACCTGCAGCCAATATGCCATGGAAGCCGTAGAGCGTTACGGAGCGCTGCGGGGCGGCTGGTTGGCGGCCAAGCGCGTGCTGCGCTGCAACCCATTTTTCAAAGGTGGTTACGACCCGGTTCCGATATTGCCCTCCCGCTCCAAAGGCGGAAGGAAGGAGTCATAGATGTACAGTTGGCCCATTATCAAGGACATTGTGCCCATTTTCAGAATTGTTCTGGACTGGGTGCACAGCTTCATCCCCAGTTATGGCTGGGCGATCATTGTGCTGACCATCCTCTTCCGCCTGGTGCTGATGCCTCTTGATATCAAATCCAAGATCAGCATGAAGAAGCAGGCCTTGCTGCAGCCAAAGATTCAGAAGATCAACGAAAAATATAAAAACGACAAAGAAAAAGCCGCCCAGATGACGATGGAGCTGTATCGCAAAGAGAAGGCAAGCCCCTTCTCCGGCTGCCTGCCGTCGCTCATCCAGATGCCCTTGTTCATCGCTTTCTTCGGCGCGTTGAACATTATGGCCGGCGAGCAGATCTATAAGCTGTATACCGAAATGATCAACGGCGGCCTACACAACGCAATGAACCACATCGAGTCCTGGTTGTGGGTAAACAACGTCTGGGCGCCGGACACCGCCTTCTTCGGCCCCAACGGGTTCAATCTCTTCGGTTGGAATTCCTCGATCATCCCGCCTTACTCGGCGGTGCACCTGCTGGATAAGTTCAAGGGCATCTCCGAAGTGCAATACAACGCCGTAATGGGCGGCCTGATCGCCCGCACCTCCACCAACTACAACGGCTGGCTGATCCTTCCGCTGCTGGCGGGCCTGACCAGCTGGTGGCAGACCAAGATCACCATGCCGCCGCAGGCCGCTCAAACCGACCCCAACGCGGCAAAGAACCCCCTCTCCGGCAAAACAATGCAATATCTCTTCCCGGCAATGTCGCTATTCTTCACCGCGAGCAGCAACGCCGTGTTTGCGCTGTATTGGATCACCAGCAACATCGTGTCCATCGCGACCTACAAGGGTGTTGATCTCGTCTGGAAAGCACGCGAGACGAAGCGCCTGGAAGAGGAAAAGGTCAAGCAGGAGCAGGAGGAGCGGGAAGCAGCCCAACGGGCCGCCGAAGCGGAAGCCAAGCGCCTGGAGCGGGCCAAAGGCAAGAAGAATCCCAAGGAGGGGAAATAGCATGAGAACAGTGGAAAGCATCGGGCGGACGGTGGATGACGCCATCGCCGCGGCGCTCAGCCAGCTGGGCGTGAGCCGCGAAAACGCCGACATCATTGTGTTGGACGAGGGCAGCCGAGGCATTCTGGGCCTGGGCGCCAAGATGGCCCGTGTGCGTGCCCGCGAGATCGTGGTGGCTTCCGCACCGGTGAGCATCGCCACAAACTTCCTGAACAGGGTGGCCACGTTGATGGGGCTCCCCGAGCCCACCATCGAAATCCAGGAAAGCGGCGACACGCTCACGATCAACGTGGACGGCGAAAACGTGGGCCCGATGATCGGCCACCACGGTGACGCGCTGGATGCGCTGCAGCTGCTCACAGGCCTGGTGGTGAACCCGCAGGGCCGTGATAGCGAGAAGTACTGGCATGTAGCGCTGGATGTGAGCCGCTACCGTGCCCGCCGCGAGGAGACGCTGGTGCGTCTGGCCCGCAGGCTGGCCGAAAAGGCTGACGAAACCGGTGAGCGCCAGGAGCTGGAGCCGATGAACAGCTACGAGCGCCGCATCATCCACACCGCTCTGGCCGATTATGAAGGCATTGAAACGTGGTCGGAGGGTGAAGAACCTTATCGCCACATCGTGATCGCTCCGGAAGGCTTTGAAGACGAAGAACCGGAAGAGGAAGACGAAGAATAAGTAACAGAGGCCCCTGCAAAAGCAAGGGGCCTTTTCCTTGCAATTCAAACAAGTTATCGTATCCTTCAGGCAGCATTTTGATGAAATTGAAAGCTTTTCCTTTCCAATGGCGAAAAGATCGGTATAATACTATTTGTTTATCCATTCATGATCAATAAGGAGGATTACTTTGAGCTCCATCATCGAAGTGAACAACCTCGTGAAGCGATACGGCAACCTGACCGCCGTGGACGGCATCAGCTTCACCGTGGAGCAAGGCGCGCTGTTTGCCTTTCTGGGGCCCAACGGCGCGGGCAAGTCCACCACGATCAATGTGATCTGCACCACGCTGGCAAAAACAGAAGGCACCGTGGTGGTCAACGGCCATGAGCTGGGCAAGGAAGACGACGCCATCCGCCGCAGCATCGGCGTGGTATTCCAGCACTCGGTGCTGGATAACCTGCTGACCGTGCGGGAAAACCTGGAGGTGCGCGCCAGCTTCTACGGCGTGAAGGGCAACGCCCTGAAGCAACGCATTGCCTACCTGACCGATGTGGTGGGGCTGGGCGACTTCATTGACCGCCATTATGGCAAGCTCTCCGGCGGTCAGCGCCGCCGGGCCGATGTGGCGCGGGCGCTGGTGAACACACCTAAAATACTTTTCCTGGACGAGCCCACCACGGGCCTGGATCCGCAGACGCGCCTCAAGGTGTGGAGCTCGCTGCATGAGATGCAGCGCAAGGAAAAAATGACGGTTTTTCTGACCACACACTATATGGAGGAAGCGGCTACCGCCGACGACGTGGCGATCATTGATCACGGCAAAATCGTGGCCCAGGGCACCCCGGCCGCATTGAAAGATCAATACAGCAGCGACAGCCTGATCATCGTGCCCAAAGACATCAGCCACATGGCGGCGCTGCTTGACACGGAGCGTGTGGCGCACAAGGTGAAGAACGACACCATCGCCATCCCCGTGAAAGACAGCCTGGAGACTCTTGCAATCCTGAAGCGTGTTGAGCCGATCGTCGAAAGCTTCGAAGTGGTGAAGGGCAACATGGACACCGTGTTTATGAACGTGACCGGGCGCCAAATCCGCGGCGAAGGGGAGGAATGAGCAATATGATCTGGAAACTGACACAGCGCAACATTCTGGTGTATACGCGCGACCGCACATCGGTGTTCTTCTCCTTTCTGTCGGTGATCATCATCATTGGCCTGTACGCGTTGTTTCTGGGCAAGCTGCAGGTGGACAACGTGGAGCAGATGATGGGGCAATACGGGCTGGTAACCGATAGCGCCCGTTTTCTGGTGGATTCCTGGATCATGTCCGGGCTGTTGGCAATCAACGCCGTCACGCTCTCGCTTGGCGCGCTGGGCACGATGGTGTTTGACATGGAATACAAGCGCTTCCCCGATTTTGTGGTGGCCCCTGCCAGCCGCACCTCCGTGGTGCTGAGTTACCTGATCGCCTCCTGGATCATCACGCTGCTCTTCAGCCTGATCGCCTTCGTGCTCAGCGAGCTTTACATCCTCTCCGGCGGCGGCAAACTCCTCCCGCCGGATAAATTGCTCCAGGTGCTGGGTGTGCTGGTGCTCACGGTGATCACCTCATCCTCCACAATGTTTTTCCTGGCCACCTTCCTGAAAACCGGCTCGTCCTTCGGCACATTGAGCACGCTGCTGGGCACGATGATCGGTTTCATCACAGGTGTCTATGTGCCGATGGGCGTGCTGCCCTCGTTCGTGCAGAAGATCGTCAATGTGGTGCCATTCAGCCATAGCGCGTCGCTGTTGCGGCAGCTCTTCTGCGAGCAGCCGCTGCAAGAGGTGTTCGCCAGCGTCCCGGCGCAGGCGCGGGCTGCCGCAATCACGGATTATTCCAAAATATACGGCGTCAACCTTTACTGGGGCGACTCAATGATTCCCGCGCAGGCAATGCTGATCGTGCTGGTGGCCACAGCGGCGGTGTTCCTGGTGCTGTCGGCAATCAGGCTCAGGCGCTACAAGCAGGGTTAAGGCATCCATCAAGCCCACGCCTCCTGTTGAGCCGCTCAGCAGGAGGCTTTTTCTCTGCCCCCGGCTTGAGATTCGGCGCGGTTTTGGTTACTATTGACGGAGAAAGCAAACCGAGGTGACCAATGGAGCAATGGTGGAAAGACTACCCCTGGCGGCTGATACAGACTAACCTGCGTGAAATTGACATGCTGGATATGGACGCTGAGGAGTATGTGCGGCAGCTAAAGAGCTTTGAGGCCACAATTGTGATGATCAACACAGCGGGGATCATCGCAAGCTACCCCACAAACCTGAAGCACCATTTCCAGAGCCCTTATCTGAAAGGCGACAGCCTGGAAAAGGTGATGCGGCTCTGCCGCGAAAACGGCATCAGGGTGATCGCCCGCACTGATTTTTCCAAGATCCGCCGCCCCATCTATGAGCAGAACCCAGACTGGGCTTATCGCACGGCAGCCGGCGATATTGTGGACTACAACGGCGACGTGCACGCCTGCGTGAACGGAGGCTACCAGCAGGATTACGCGCTGAAGATCCTCCGAGAGGTGTGCGAAACGCTGCCGGTTGACGGGCTGTATATCAACATGGGCGGCTTCCAGGTGCGGGACTACAGCTACAGGCAATATGGCATCTGCCACTGTGACAACTGCAAGCAGAAATTCCGGGAGCAATACGGCAGGGGTCTGCCATCATCCACCGGGATGGACAATCCCGATTACCGGGCCTATCGCGCCTTCCAGCGGCAGGTGATCGCGGAATACACCCAAAGACTGGAGGAAATGGTGCACGGGATCAACCCGGGGATCATGATCGATGGCGTCGATTTCCACCGAATGGAATCCAACACGGAGTATGGGCGCCCCCTGCCCTCGTGGCATTTGAGCGCCTCCTCCAACACACGGTGCATGCGCGGTGTGGATGGGGCAATCCAGCCGAGCAACACCAGTGTGGACTTCATCGGGTTCTATTACCGCCATGTGGCGGTGAGCCCGGAGCTCCAACAGCTGCGGCTCTGGCAGAACCTGGCAAACCTGGGCGGGTTGGACTATTACCTGATCGGAAGGCTGGACAACAAGCCGGACCGATCCGGCTTCGGGCCCATTCAGGAGGTTTTCCGCTTCGCCCGCAGAAATGAGCAAAGCTATCTGGGAATGCGCTCTGTGGCAGAGGCGCTGGTGCTCCGCACGCAAAAATGGGCACGCTCCCCGGAGGAGTTCGGCTGGATCCGGGCGTTGACCGAGAGCCACATCCTGTTTGATGAGGCGGAGGTGGAAGATGCTCTGCGGGGCGACCTCAGCAAATACAAGGCAATCGTGCTGGGCGGCATCGAGGTTGTGCCCGGTGCGTTGGCGAAAAAGCTGGACGACTATGTGAAAAACGGCGGCTGCCTGATCTGCTCCGGCGACGGGCTCAAGTATAACGAGAACTTCGAGCCTTATGACGAGATGCCCCTCACCTGCGCCGGCGTGCGGCGCAGGGTGATCCGGCGGGATGACATGGCGTCCGCGATGTTCCGCATCAATGAGGCGGAGAGGGCGCTTTTCCCCTCATTGGGAGACACCGACGTGGTCTTCTTCGGCGACAGCTACTGGTATCACGAGTATGACGGCAACGCCGAGCAATGCATGCAGATGATTGCGCCGCAAATGTTTGGGCCGCCGGAGCGGTGCTATCACACCACGGTAACCGCGCAACCGGGCGTTGTGATCCATCGGCATGGGGCCGGCAAGTGCGTCACACTGCCCTGGAAGGCCGGAGAGCTCTATTTCCGCGAAGGCTACAGCAACACCTATCTGCTCCTGTATGATGTGCTGCGAACGATCACAGGGCTTACCAGCGTGTCTGAAGGCCTCACCGGCATGGTTGAGGTGACCTATGGCGTTAGCACAAGCGGCAGTCATGGGCTTGTGCAGCTGGTCAATGGCACCGGGCATTTTGCGACCTCCTGCCTGAAGCCCGTGCCCGTTCGCGGCATCGCCGTCACGGTGCCCTGCACCAGGCCCATTTTGCGCGCGGTAAGCCTCGTTAGCGGCAAAGAGTGCCCCTTCTCACAGGAGCAAGGCCATGCCACAGTGCAGGTGGAGGAGCTGGCTGCCTTTGAGAGCATCCGGTTGGATTTTGCCAGCCCATCGGGCGGCTCGTGAGCCGGGCTGCATGGCGAGCAGTAACCCAATGGCTACGACCAACCGCCCTTGCAAAACAAAAAGCCGCCCGATCGGGCGGCTTTTCTCATGCTGCGGATTAGCGCTTGCTGAACTGGGGAGCCCTGCGGGCTGCCTTCAATCCATACTTCTTGCGCTCCTTCATGCGGGAGTCGCGGGTGAGGAAACCGGCCTTCTTGACCGGGGGGCGCAGCGCGCCGCCATCCACACCCAGAAGGGCGCGGGCGATGCCGTGGCGGATGGCTCCGGCCTGACCGGAAAGACCGCCGCCCTCCACATTGACGATGACGTCATACTTGCCCTGGTTCTCGGTGAGCACCAGCGGCTGGCGGACGATCAGCTTCAATGTTTCGAGGCCAAAATAATCGTCGATGTCGCGATTGTTGATCGTGATCTTGCCGTTGCCGGCGACGAGGCGCACGCGGGCGATGGAAGTCTTCCTGCGGCCTGTGCCCCTGTACTGTAAAACTTCTGCCATGTGTGCTCTCTCCTTACTTCAGCAGCGTGATCTGCTCGGGCTGCTGCGCCTGGTGCTTGTGCTCGGGACCTTTGAAAATGCGCAGATTTCTGAGCATTTTGCGGCCGAGGATGGTGTGGGGCAGCATGCCCTTCACGGCGTGATAGATGATGAACTCGGGCTCCTTGGCAAGCACCTGCTTGAAGGTGCGCACCTTGAGGCCGCCGACATAACCGGTGTGATGGGCATATGTCTTCTTCTCGGCCTTCTTGCCCGTGAGGATCACTTTCTCGCAATTGATGACGATCACATTGTCGCCACAATCCACATGAGGCGTGAACGTGGGCTTGTTCTTGCCGCGCAGCACGGCCGCGATCTGGCTGGTGAGCCTGCCCAACGGCTGGCCCGCCGCATCCACGACGACCCATTTCTTCTGCACGGTTTCGGCTTTTGCCATGTAAGTATCCATAGGATCCCTCCAAAATTGGCAACTCGCCGCCTGCGGTGTGGGGGTTGCCGCGTCGGTTGCTGCCTGCGCTATCCCGGCCGGGGCTGTTTGGCCGATTTGACGCAACGAACATTTTACTAGAAATATTCAAGGCTGTCAATCATAAATTGGCAAATAGCAAAGGAAAATCGGGGGTTTTTGGCTGCTGATTCATGGTTCGATTCCATTTTTATTGATTTAAGCGAAATATAACTCAAAGACATATAGACGTGGGCCGATACAGAGCCCGGCCCGATCGACTACTGACTACTGACTTCCGGTTACTGACTACTCTCCCCTATCCCCGCAAATCGCCTCCAGCAGCCCGATCACCATGCGCTTATCCACCCCGTCGGGCCCCACGCAGCTGGGGCAGCCGGAGGGGCAGGGGCATTCCTTCACCATCTTGAGGCTCTGCTCCAGCACCGTGTTGTGCAGGTCATAAAGCTTCTCCGAGAGCCCCATGCCGCCGGGGATCGTGTCATAGATGAAGATCGTCGGGTTCTGTGTGTAAGGGCTCTTGGCTTGCGGAAACACCGAGATGTCCTTGGGGTCGCACATCAGATAAACCGGCGCGATGTTGGACACCAGGTTGGCGATGCCCATCAAGCCGCCTTCTAATGCGTCGGAACCATAACTGCGTAAAAAGCCCTCGTCAAAGCTCATCCAATAGGCCGTGGTGTGCATCTCCAGCTCTGGCAGGTGCACACGGCCCCAACCGATGCTCTCGTGAGTCTCCAGGTGCATCTTCTTGAACATTGTGACCAGGCTCGTCACCAGCGCTTCCCCCCACCCCCGGCCGCTGACCCGGCGCTGCTCATTGGCAAAGCAGTCCAGCACGCGGAGGCTCACCGCCAGGTCCGCATCGGTGTAGTAGTCCACATCCACCGACTTGACATAGGCCTTCTTGTTGGGGAAATCCAGCTTTTCCACTTGAAACTGCTGGCCTTCGTGGATGTAGATCGCCTCGTCATGCAGCAGCATGGGCGCGGCAAAGCGGTCCATCTCGCCGATTACACGGTGGGTGCCGCCGGTGGTGTCAATGATGATGAAGTTTTCGTTGCTGGCGCTGCGAAGGCTCACGTCGGAGGCTGGGAACTCCTCCGCCGACCAGTGCCACACACCGCCCACATGGCGCAGGATGCAGGCATCCTCCAGGAATTGCAGCACCTCGGAGATGCCCTTGCCGCCGTAGCCGTCGCCATCGTGGAAGGGCAGCTCAAAGGCGGCGCATTTCACATGGCTCAGCAGGATGTAGAGGTTGTCCGGATTCACCAGCCCGTTTTCCGGCGGCTGGTTCAAAAAGTATTCCGGGTGCTTCATCATAAACTGGTTGATGGGGCTGGAGTTGGCCACGAAAACGGTGGCCGCCACACCATGGCGCCGGCCGGCTCGGCCGCTTTGCTGCCAGGTGCTGGCGATGGTGCCGGGGTAGCCATTGAGCACGCAGGCATCCAGGCTGCCGATGTCGATGCCCAGTTCCAGCGCGTTGGTGCTCACAACAGCCCGCACGCTGCCCTCCCGCAGACCCTTTTCGATGGCTCTGCGCTCGCTGGGCAGATAGCCGCCGCGATAGCCGCGCACCAGCCCAGAGTCGCCCAGCACATCTTTCACGGCGGTTTTGAGCGCCGAAACCAGCACCTCCATCGTGACGCGGGCCCGCGAAAACACGATCGTCGGGATGCCGTTGATCACAAGGTCGGTGGCGATCTTCTTGCTTTCCTGCAAGCTGCTCGCCCGGATGCCCAGCTGCTCGTTGACCACCGGCGGGTTATAGAAGATGAAATGCTTCTCCCCCTGCGGAGCGCCGTTTTGATTGACCAGCGCCATCGGTACGCCGGTGACCTGCTCGGCGAGCTCCCGGGGGTTGGCGATGGTGGCCGAGCAGCAGATGAACTGGGGGTTGGAGCCGTAAAACGCGCACAGGCGCTTGAGGCGGCGGATCACGTTGGCCAAGTGGCTGCCGAACACGCCCCGGTAGCTGTGCACCTCGTCAATCACAACATACTTCAGGTTTTCAAACAGCTTCACCCACTTGGTGTGGTGCGGCAGGATGCCGCTGTGCAGCATGTCAGGGTTGGTCACCACGATGTGGCCGGCCTGCCGCACCGCCTTGCGGGCGGCCGGGGGCGTGTCACCGTCGTAGGTATAGGTTTTCACATCCACCTCGGCGGCCTGGATCAGCTCATAAAGCTCGCTCACCTGGTCGGCAGACAGCGCCTTGGTCGGGAAAAGATAAATCGCCCGCGCCGTGGGGTCTTCCACAATGCGGTTCAGCACCGGCAGGTTGTAGCACAGCGTCTTGCCCGATGCCGTGGGCGTGACCACGGTGACGTGTTTCCCCTCATGGGCCAGGTCCACCGCCTGCCGCTGGTGGCTGTAGAGCTGCCAGATCTGGCGCTTTTTGAGAGCCGAGGCAATACGGTCGTCCAGCCATTCTGGAAATGGCTCAAAGACGGCAGGCCGGCTGTCTTGCACATGCCAATATGCGATGTTGCGGGCTGTGGCGGGGTTGTCCTGGAAATGGGTGAGCCATTGGCGGAGGTTCATGGGATTCTCCTGTTTCCTGCCGGATGCGATGCATTACGGGCCGAACTGAGCCCGGCCCAACCTGGCAGGAAATGTTGCAATACTAACAAATCAATTCTACAAGATATCCCCGCAATGTCAACGCGAACAGCGCAAAATACATGAAATGGCTATAGCCCCAATGATGACCGGCAAATCACATGATTTCCTTCACCCTGCCCACGATGCCGCTTTCCAGCATCACCTTGATGCCGTGGGGGTGGTTGGGCGAGTTGGTGAGGATTCGCATCACGATGCCGTCAGTAAGCTCGCCGGTGCGCTGGTGGTGTTTTTGCACCACACGGACCTTGGAGCCGATTTGGATGTCGCTGCGTCTTGTATTGTCCATGAAAACCTGCTCTTTTCTTCCAGTATAAGGCCATAGAGAAACAAAAGTTAACTTTGAAGAGACGAATTTGTTCCCCTCTTGGGCAGGGGGAGCTGCGTTAACTCCCTCCGCCACCTTTGGTGGCACCTCCCTCAATGAGGGAGGCAAGCAGTGCTCTGAAAGTGGACGACTTGTCCCCCTCTAGGAGGGGGATGCCGCGAAGCGGCAGGGGAGTTCAATACATACATGACCCCCTCCCCCAATGCTCTGGGGGAGGGGGTTGGGGGTGTGGGTTTGCTTGTGCTTACCGCAGCGCTTCGGCCGTCTCGCGGAGCTGCTTGCGGATCTCGATCTTCTGCGGGCACTTCTCTTCGCAGATGCCGCACTCGATGCACTCCTCGGCCTTCTTGCCCTTCATCCAGGCCGTGGTGCCGATCTTGGCATACTCGGCCTTGGCATATTCGGTGATGCCATAAACCTTGTGGTAGTTCATCATCTGGAAGTTCAGCGGGATGTTGACCTCCTGCGGGCAGGGCATGCAGTAATTGCAGCCGGTGCAGTAGAGCTCGGCCAGCTTCTTGTTCTCTTCCATGCTGGCGTTGATGCGGGTGAGCTCGTCGGCACTCAAGGGCAGCTCGTTGGAAGCCACGCGGGCGTTTTCCTCCACCATTTCCATCGTGCCCATGCCGGACAGCGCGCAGGTCACATTGGGGTTGGTGAGCACGAAACGCAGCGCAAGCTCCGCGTTGCTGGCAACATGGCTGGGAGCCAGCTTCTGGATCACGGAGGAGGGGGTGCCGAGCCTGCCGCCGGCCACCGGCCCCATGATCACAGTGCCAAGGCCCTTCTCGTGGGCATAAGCAATGGCTTCCTCGTTGGCGCGATCCAGCAGGTTGTACTGCACTAGCACCGTCTCAAAATTGCCGGAGTCGATGATCTTGATCATGTTTTCGGGCTTGTCATGGAAGGAGAAGGAAATGTGCCGGATCAGGCCCTCTTCCTTGGCCTTGCGGGCCGCTTCCATGGGGCCGCCCTTCACATCAATCTCTTTCTCATAAGTCTCCAGGCTGATGCCCCACATGTGATAAAAGTCAATGTAATCAGTATCCAGCTTGCGGAGCGACAGCTCCAGGCGCTTGCGCCAGTCATCGCCGGAGGCGCTCTCAATGGGGTTCTTGGTGGAAAGATAAACCTTGTCGCGCCAGCCTTTAAGAGCCTTGCCCACGATCACCTCGCTCACCTTGTCACAATAATAAGGAGCGGTGTCGATATAATTGACGCCCAGCTCAAAGGCCCTGTGGATGATCCGGACGCCCTCTTCCTCATCAAACACGGTGTTTCCGTCAATAGACTTGGTGGGGAGCCGCATGGCCCCGAAGCCAAGAACCGAGATTTCCACACCGGTGTTGCCAAACTTGCGATAGATCATTTTTTACCCTCCGTGTATTTGTTGCCTTGCGGCACAATGCCAATCTTAAAGAACCTTTCTGCCACCCAGCTTGTAGTCAATGATGGACAGTTTGCGGGCGATGTCGATGCCATAAGGGCATCGCGGGCTGCACTGGCCGCAAGCGGTGCAACGGTCTGCCTTCACTGCTGCCTCCTGATAACGGGCCAGTGCCAAGTCTCGGTTGCCGAACCAGAACCGGAGCCGCTCCCGAAGAGCATACTCAGCGGCGTTGTCTGCTGTGCCGTCGGCCATCTGGCGGTCGTAATAACCCTCCAGCTTGCAGAGCAGCGGGATGTCAATGCCTTCCGGGCAGGGCAGGCACTTGCCGCACTGGCGGCACACATAGCTGCCCAGCTCCACCGCGTCGCGATAGACTGCTTCTTTCTCCGCTTCAGTCATCGCGGTGAAGCCCTCGGCCAGGGCCAGGTCCTTCTCCAGCATCGCGCGGCTGTTCATACCGGCCACGACCACTGAAACCGGCTGGCTCATCGCCCAGCGGAAGGCCTGCTCCGGCGACCGCCACAACAGGCCGTCGGCCAGCGGCTTCATCAGGATCACCGCCGCGCCTTTTTCCTGCGCCAGCGGCAGCAGCTCGCCCTCGATTTCAGGGAAATTGAACCGGTCATAATAGTTGATCGTGCTCATCACGGCGGCGAACCCATAGGCTTTGAGCGCCGCGACCAGCACATCCGGCTGGCCATGCATGGAGAGGCCAATGTGCCGCGCCTTGCCGGCCTTCACCGCCTGCTCCGCCGCTTCCAGCGCGCCACCGGGGCCAAGGATGCGGTTCAATTCATCCATCGTGCCCACGGCGTGCATCAGAAGCACATCCACATGATCGGTGTTCAGATAGCTGAGACTGCGGTCCAGTTGGTCCATGCAGCCCTGGGCACCGCGCTCGGCGGTCTTGGTCACCAGCACAAACTCATCGCGGCGGTGGTAAACGGACTTGCCGATCTTCAGCTCTGACTCACCGTCACCGTAACTGGCTGCTGTTTCAATGTAGTTGCCGCCGGCATCCAGATAGCGGTTCAGCAGCTGTTCCGCTTCTCTTTGCGGAATCTCCAGCAGGTGGAACCCGCCGAAGCCCAGCAAGGATGTGGACAAACCGGTGTTTCCAAACTGTCTTTTTTGCATATGGAGCCCCCCCTTCCAGATCGGTCGCTTATTCTTCAAAACCAACTTTCACAATTTCCACACGCTGCAACGCCTCGCCGCACATCGCCTCAATATCCAGCACCGCTTCGGCCTTTTCCACATCGGCCAGCCTTGGCCGGGTCGCCGGGTGTCGGGGCACAAACACGGTGCAGCAGTCCTCATAGGGCAAAATGGAAGTTTCATAAGTGCCGATCCGGCGGGCCTTGTCAATGATCTCGGCCTTGTCAAAGGCGATGAGCGGCCGGAACACCGGCATGGCGCAAACGGCGTTGGTGGCGGCGATGCTCTGGATGGTCTGGCTGGCCACCTGGCCCAGGTTTTCACCGGTGGCCATGGCTTCGCAGCCGCATTGCTCTGCGATGTGGTTGGCAATGCGCATCATGAACCGGC
>JAEYYW010000076.1 GCA_023428265.1 Bacillota bacterium
TATAACATGTCCGGCTTTCTGTATGGTGAAGGGTTTCTGCACACAGAAGACGGAAAGCACTATGTGTACATCAATCACCATGAAGACACCGCGCACCTGGAGGTAGCGGTAATTCTCACGAAACTCATTGGAAGCGACACGCTGGAACCTAGGATGACCATGTGCTTCAACAAAGTGTTCGGGGCAACCTGCGACCTGGTGAACGGCACTGCCCTTGACGCTTATCATTATGCAACTGCGTGCCTTTCCTGCGGCTCGCGGGAGCTGGAGCCGGTGCCTGGCTCGGATGTAATGGCGGTTGTCGATTTCCCCAGGGTAACCCATGACGGCTGGCACAGGCTGAGTGGGCAGGAAAAAGAGGATTTGATATGGCAGGAGCTGAAGAGGAAGGGGTGCCTTCCCGCCACTGAATGAGGCAGCCCAGCAAGAGACTGATGAGGAGGTGGCGCGCGCGATGAAGGAGATTGATTTCACTGTAGACAGAGCGATATTTACATGCCTCAATTGTGGTGCAAAGCGTGATGTTTACTATACATCAGGATTTCTCTATGGAGTTGGCTTGTTCAATACTGAGGATGGTAAGTATTACGCCTATATTAACCATTTTGATAATTCTGCCACTGATGAAGTCAAGCAAATCCTTTTGAATATGCTTGGAAACGACATTGATAAGTATTATCAATCCAATTGGTTCAAGAAGGTGTTCGGCGTTTCCTGCGACCCGGTGAACGGCGTGAACATCGATGCGGAGAATGACAGGAGCGCATGCATTGCCTGCGGCTCCGATCAACTTGAGCGGGATCCGGGGCCGGATGAGATCGTAACGGTCAGGTTTCCTGTGGTCACCCACGAGAACTGGGACAGGCTGAGTGGGCAGGAGAAAGAGGATTTGATACGGCAGGAGTTGAGGAGGAAGGGGTGCCTCTCGTTAGAATAACTAAGGCATTAAGCAACTGATGAAGCCACCGCTGGCTGTGAAACACTTCTGACTGTGGGCAGCACAGCCCCCACATTGGCGATTGACAGCAATTTCCATAACCGTTATATTGATGATATCCCATGATGATGCAGGAGGCCGCGCCATGCACCGCAACCGGCTTTTCGTCCTGGCAAGCATCCTTACAGCGCTGCTCTGCCTCTGCTCCTGCGCCGGGCCGGAGGGGGTCGCTGTGGTCTATGCCACGCCGCTGCCCAACCCCATTTATGAGGAGGCAGACCGAGCGCAGTTTTCGATGGCTTACCCATTGGATGATTTAGTCGGCAAATTCATCTTCAAAGGAAAGATCGACCGGGTGCAAGAGATCAACCTGAGCCTAGATGCAACGGGGGAGGACAGCCGATGGGATGAGTGGCACTCTGTTTGTGATGTGACGGTGCTTAATACTTTATATGGCGATGCCCCAGATAAGAAAGAGTCGGTCAAGGTGCTGTTTGGACAATCGTCAAGGCGTTTTGACAAATCTGGGTTTGCACTTGTGGAGGGGCAGGAGTATTACTTCATTTCCTATGTGATCACCGAGTATGACAGAACCAACATGAACCCTATCCACAATTACGCTGACGTGATTGGTGGCGTGTATTATGACATTTTCCCAGTGAGCGATGGAGTGGTCCGCTACCAGGGGTGGAAGTTTGAGGGAGCGCAGGTGCTGGGCAAGAAAGACCCCACCGCGAAGCTGAAACATGAGGATCTTTGCACCATTGACGAGGATGACTTTTTGAAGCAGTTCACCGCGATGATCGAGGCGGCGAAGACCAAAGCGGAGGCCAGCGCAACCGGGACAGCGGGGCGGTAAGCTACCGTATACACATCTGAACACCTATTGCTGGCCAGGGCGGAGCTATTTGGACTGAACTCCCCCTGTCGCCCGGCGGCGACATCCCCCTCAATGAGGGGGACAAGTTCATTCCTTTCCGTTTGAGGAGCACCGCTCAAGTTCGAGAGGCGACGAAACATGCCCATTACGCTTCCTGCCCCCTCCTTTGATTCCCTCAAGGGAAAGGGGGCTATCCTTTTGCGCAATGCAACGAAGAGAACAATCTTTCGTCGTGTACAAACATTGACACCTTTTCTTTATCTGTAATACACTGATCCCGCAAACGAAGCACATCTTCATTTCACACTGTTTTCGAAATTACCCAAACAATCCAACCCAAATCATTCACGAGCTTACCCGGAGGAACAGGCCCAGGCCTGCCCACCGGCGTGGTTTGACAACGCGGAAAGGCGCGAAAACCGACAGGAGGATGGACATGGACAAACGCAAACCGGTCGATCAGAAACAGAAGGCCGAAGAAGAGGTCGCGCTGATGGAAGCCCAGGGGCCGGGGCGGGACGACGCCGCCCAGAACGATTACTACCGCTCGCAGAAGGAAGTGGACGCGGCCTTTGCCCGAAGGCTCGCTGCTGCCCGCAGGAAGTGGAGCCGCGACGGGGCTCCGGGCCCGCAGGCCGGCCCGCCCATGATGGCCATGCCCGCCGCAGCCGAACCGGCGGCCCAGCCGCAGGCTCCGGCGTTGCTTTCGCAGATGGCGGCGCAGGCCCAGGGCATGCAGCAAGCCGCCCCACAGATGGCCGGCATGGGGTTGACCCCCGGCGCCATGGGCCCGGCAGCCCCCGGTGCAATGCCGCAGATGCCGATGGGCCAGCTGCCGGAAAACCCGGCCGGTGCGGCGGTGGGCCAAGGCCCGCAGGCAATCCCGATGGCTCCCGGCATGGCTGCTGCTCCTGGTGGGATGGATCCCAATGGGGTGGGCATGGCCGGCGCCGACGGCCTGAACCGCATGGCGCTCAGGCTGCTGGCCGAGGAGGCGGACATCCAGCGGGTGTTCCCCGGTTTTGACCTGGAGAGCTTCCTGGCCTCCGATGAGGGCGTGCGCGATGCACTCTTGCAGGGCAGGAGCCTGTGGTCGGTGTTTGCCGGCGTGTATGGCAGCATGGTGCGCCAGCAGGCTGAGGCCGAGGCGCTGGAGCGGGTGCGCAGCCGCAACGACGCCGTGCCCGACGTGCTGCGGGCCGGGGGCGCCGCCGGGGCCGCCGCGCCGGACTATGCCAACATGCCCAGCGACCAGTTCAACCGCCTGCGCAAGCAATATGAGGAGCAGATCAGGATGGGGAAGACGGTCAGGCCGTGATGCTATGTACTTTTGCGTGCCAAAAGTACCAAAACCCACGGGGGATGGCAAGTTCCTGAGACCTCGAACAAAGCCATCCAGGGCTAACCTCGGACAACTCGTCGGGCGGGTTGCGCCCTCCTCACACAGTCCCTCGGTTTACGCCCTTCCTGGCTTTTCATCGAGGGGGAACTTGCAAATCCCCCGGACCCCCTAAAGAGACGACTTTCTATCAAGGAGGACTATGAATGGCTTATAACACCAATCTGACCACTGCAAGCGGCTTGTCGCCGGAAATGCAGACCTACTACGACCGCCAGCTGCTGGAGAGCATGAAGCCCAAGCTGGTGCACTATGAATATGCGCAGAAGCGCCCCTACAAGCGCCAGAACGGCAAAATGGTGAGCTTCCGCAAGTGGACGCCCTTTCCCGCGGTGACCACGGCGCTCACCGAAGGCGTGATCCCCGACGGGCAGGCGCTGGAGAGCACCGAGATCACCGCCACGGTGGCCGGTTACGGCGGCTATGTGGCCGTCTCCGACCTGCTGGATCTGACGGCCATTGACCCTGTGATTTCCGACGCGGTGGACCTGATGGCCGACCAGGGCGCCCTCTCCGTGGACACGATCATCCGCGACGCGCTGCACAGCACCGGCACCAACGTGATGTATGCCAACGGCAAAGCCGGCCGGTCGCTGCTGCTGAGCACCGACGTGCTCTCCACCGCCGACATCCGCAAAGCCGCCCGGCTCTTGAAGAAGAACAAGGCGCTGCCCTTTGTGCGCGGCGGCAAGAGCTACTATGTGGCCATTGTGGGCCCGGACACCACCTATGACCTGCAAAGCGATGAGCTGTGGCAGGATGTGGCCAAATATCAGGACGCTGAGGCCATCTTCTCCGGCGAAATCGGCAGGCTGTTCGGTGTGATCTTTGTGGAGACCAGCGAGGCCAAGGTGAACAAGCCCGCGACGCTGCCCGGCAATGTGAACGGACTGCTGCACGGAAAGGAATCTGGCTCCTACAACGCGGCCACAAAGACCCTCACGCTGGCCGAGCCGCTGAGCAGCGAGCAGGCAACGGCTTTTGCCGGCCGCAAGGTCAGCATCGGCATCACTGCCGACTACACCGACGTGGTGGCCTCCGCCGTGGCCGGCGCCGCAGGGCAGGCAAAGCTTGTTCTGACGACTGGGTATTCTGGAGACGCTGCCGAACTGGATGGCAGGGAGATCCGGCCCGGTGAGGCCAGCACCGGCGCGACGCTGGTGCTCGGCCAGAACGCTTATGGCGTGGTGGACATTGAGGGCAGCAGCCGCCCCCGCGCCGTGGTGAAAACGCCCGGCGACTCCGGCACCAGCGACCCGCTGGAGCAGATCAGCACCGTGGGCTGGAAGGTGGATGCCTTCGCGGTGAAGGTGCTGCAGCAGGGCTTCATGGTCCGGATCGAGCACGGGATCAGCAACTAGCCCTCATCTCCCGACCCCCTCCCCCAGAGATAGAAACCCTCACCCCCATTCCCCCTCCCCCATGGGATTGGGGGAGGGGGAGGGATGAATTGGGTTTGTTGGGCAATAAGCCATGAGCGGGCCGGGACAGAGCCCGGCCCCTACCGGAAGGTCTCCACCTCAATTTGGGTGCTGGGTGTAGCCCTGCATAATGCTCCCCTTCCCCCGACGGTAGCCAGGTAAGACCTAAAGGCTGGACGGGGGAGGGGTAGGGGGTGGGGGGATGCAGATAACTCCCCCTGTCACCTACGGTGACATCCCCCTCAGGAGGGGGACAAGTACACCTTGTTCAGAATTCTCCTTGCCTCCCTCCTGAGGGAGGTGCCGCCTTCAGGCGGCGGAGGGAGTTGTTTTCCACTTTGACCACTCAGGGCTTTGCCCTATTTGAAAACAGGAGGACACCATGGCACGAAATGTGAACACCACCAAGGGAGCCGCAAAGACCGAGGCCGCGCAGCAGGCCGCCGCGCCGGTCAGGCAGGAAACGCTGGAGCAGGGCGTGGAGCGCATCCGCGAAGTGTTTCGCCAGGCAAGAAAAATGGACATCCGCATCACGGCGCTCGATGGCGCGGACCGGCTGGGCAACGTGATTGAGGGCGGCGTGAACGGCTACATGTTTGCACTGAAGCGCGGCGAAGACATCGCCAATGTGCCCGAGCCGATCCTGGAGGTGCTGAAGAACGCAGGCATTGCCTACACGGAGCTCTCCGGCTGGAAGGACTGACAGAAACATGCCGCCGGGCCGCTGCCCGAGGAAAGGATGAGGACATGACGACCTATGACCTGGATCTGCTGACGCTGACCAATGTGGGCGAAGAGCTTGAGAGCCTCGCGAGCCTGGCTCCGCTGTTTCTGGGCGCCTACAACGAGGCGTACAGCCTGCTGTGCAACAGCGTGCTGAAGCCGGAGGCCACCGAGGCCGTTCAGCTGGATGAAAACCGGCGCTTTGATCCGGCGGTGCTGCTACACCCGGTGGCCCCCGGCGGCATCCTGACGGTGAAATCGGGCTTTGACTTCGGCCCTGGCGTTGCGGGCAAGGCCCATGTGTTTTCCCATTATCGCGCCGACGATGGGATTGTGGCCGTGCCGGGGGCGGCACCCGGCGGCTCCGTGGTCGTGACCTACCGCTGCGCGCCGGAGACACTGCTGGGCGGCGCGGCTCCCGGCCAGGGCAGTGTACCCGCGCTGCTGCCGGAGGAGGTGCACGGCGCGTTGGCCAGTTATGCCGCCGCCGCCTATTTCCGCGTGCGCAGGAAGTTTGAGCGGATGCAGGTGTGGATGGATGCCTGGCTCAACGCGGTGCAGGCGCTGCGGGAGCAAAGGCCCCAGGGAGATCTGGGCCTGCGAAACACTTACCGGCCCATGCCGTGAGGGGGTGCGACGATGCGATATGCAGATGAACAGGAACTGAGCTTCTCGATGGAGCGCTTCACCGGCATCAACCAAAGCCTGGAGGGCAATGACACGCCGATGCATATGAGCCGAGACGCCGCCAACTGCGACACCTCCGGCGGCGTGCTGCGGATGGCACGGGGCTGGGCGGTGGATACTGCCATCAAAGCGGCCCCCGGGCCCATCCGGTCGCTGATGAATTTCTATAAGAACAACGCCGATGGATCGGTGACGACAAAGCTGCTGGCGGCAACCGACACAGGCCTCTGGCAGTGGGCAAACGATGCCTGGCAGGACATTGCCGGCAGCCAGCCCGTGAGCAGCGGCAGGTTCAGTTCTGTGAACTATCAGAACAAGGACAAGGCGATGATCCTGCTGGCCAACGGCACAGACAATGTGTATTGCTGGAGCGGTGAGGGGAAGATTGCGAAGCTGGCTGCCGATGCCAGCTGGGTGACGGGAATGCCGTCCTGGAGTGTAAACGCCAACACGGTGCGGCTGACCAACCATGGCTTGAAGGAAGACAACGAGGTGGTCTTTGAAAAGCTGAAGGGAAAGCTGCCCACCAACATCGTGGAGAACGACACCTATTTTGTCTATGACTCCAAAACGGATTCCTTCCGGGTGTCTGCCACAAAAACTGGCGGCGCGGTGAACCTGAAGGGCGAGGGGGCTGTGGGCTGGCGCGTGGCTAAGGCAAAGTGGCTGGGTGAGGGCTCCATTTCCGTCACTTCCGCCAACACGATCACGTTGACCAACCACGGGCTTGCAACGGACGATGAGATTGTGTTTGACGTATTTTCCGGCAGTATGCCCTCCAACATCAAACGGAATAAAAGCTATTATGCTGTTGTTCTGTCTGCAAACACATTTCAGGTGAGCAACACCAAAAACGACCCCAACGATCTGGTCACGTTTGCAGCAAAGGATTATGGCAACTGGAAAGTCCGCAAAGGCCTGCCCACCACCTGGCTCAATGGCAGGATCGCAGCCAGTGCCAAGACCAGCACGTTTATGCTGACCAACCATGGCCTGAAGGATCTAGATGGCAACAAGCGGCCCACCGCTGTGGAGTTCGGCATCGATCCGGCAGCCGTGCTGCCCGGCGGCATTGCTGCGGGCACGACCTATTATGTCCGTGTGGTGGACGCGAACAATTTCAAGCTTGCCAAAACCGCCGAAGCCGGCAGCCCGATCGTGGACATTACCGGCGCGGGGGTGCCCGGCTGGGCCATGCGCCGATTGAATGCCGACGAATGGATGGCCACTGTGCCATCCGACATCAACCTTTCCACAAATGCACTCACGATGGTGGCGCACGGCTTTGGCAATGGGGACGCCTTGGTCTTTGGCATCGCCGATGAAAACAGCTATCTGCCCGACGGGCTTTACGCCGGGCACACCTATTATGTGAAAGATGTGGATGGCAGCAAATTCAAACTGGCCGCAACACCCGGTGCTGCTCAGCCCATCGATCTTCTGAGCGCCGGAATGAGCGGCTGGGCGGTGAAAAAGTATGGGGCTTCCAGCTGGCTTCCTGTGCCGTCGGTCAACGTCAGCACCAACGAAATCACCATTGCCGGCCATGGCTTGCAGAAAGATAACGCAGTGGTGCTGGGGCTGAACGAGGCGCGGATGCTTCCTGGCAATCTGGTGGCAGGACAAACCTACTATGTACGGGATGTTGACGGACAGTATTTCCGGCTTGCTGCTTCACCCGTTGGCGGCGCGGTCAACCTGACCAGTGTCGGGCTCAACGGCTGGCGCATCCGGGCTGCCAATGGCATGTGGAAAGCTACAGCGCCACGCTACGACATCACGAGTGACAAGATCACCCTGTCCAATCATGGGTTTAAGAATGGTGACGCCGTCGTGGTGGACATACCCAATCTGAATGGCTTCATGCCCGGTGGGATCGTTGCCCACGACGGAACGCCGTATGGCAAGTTCTATTATGTCGTGAAGGCCACCGACAGCACGTTCCAGGTGGCCGAATCACCCGGCGGCACGCCGGTGAAGCTCACCAGCGATGGCACGAGCGCGTTTCGCGTGCGTCTTTCCCGCGAGAACCGCCCGATGGGCTGCAGCCTGGCCCTGCACGCGGAGCGCGTTTGGTGCGCCGGCGAGCGCACGCGGCCCAACTCAGCCTTCTTTTCCGACGACCTGAACCCGACCAACTGGGCGATCGGCACCGACAGCGCCGGCGAGATCGTGAAGCCCACCTGGGATGGCGACGCGGTGACAGCGGTGGCCAACCTTTTTGACAGCATCGTGGTGTTCAAAAGCAAAAGCGTGTTTCGCGTGGCCGGCACCACGCCCGGCGACTACCAGGTGGTGCCGGTGCTTTCCACATCAGGCACGCTCTCGCCGCTGTCAATCTGCCAGTGGCAGAACGGCGCCTTCTTCCTCTCCCCCATGGGCATCATGGCTTATGACGGCACCCGGTGCGAGCTGCTGGGCGGCGAGGCGATGAAGGAGTTTTGGGCCAGGATGAACCGGAACGCCGCGGCGCTGGCCGGCGCCTGCGGCACTGTGCACCGGGGCAGGCTGCTGATGGCTCTGCCGGTGGACGGGTCCATGGCCAACAACGCCGTGGTGGAGTTTGACATCGGCCAAGGGGCTTATATGGTGCGCGAGGGTGTTGCAGTGGCGGCCTGGCTGCCCGGCGACACGCTTCGGTTTGCCAGCGGAAACCAGGTGTGCGTCTGGGGCGGCGAAGGCGCGCTGACCTATGGCGGCCAGCCGATCAGCATGCGATGGATCACGCCGGAGACCGACTTTGGCGACCGGAGCGCGCTGAAGACCGTGACCGGCGTGCTGGTGACCGGCAAGGGTGGCAGGCTGCGGCTGACGGCAAAGGCCCAGGGCAGGGAAGCGCGCAAGATCATAGAGCTTCCGGCAACCGGCGGCATCGTGAAGGCGCCGCTGCGCCTGCGGGGCAAGACATTGTCGCTGATGATTGAGAACGTGGAGGGCAGCGCCGTGGAGCTGACAGGCCTGACGGTGCTTTATGAAAGGGAGGACGGCCAATGAGCGCTTTTGTGGACCTGCAGGATCTTTCGGCAGGCAATCTTGCAAGGCTCAACGACATGCTGCGTTACCTGTTTCAAAAGGTGCAGGGCGGCATCACCCGCGAGGAGCTTTCCGAGGAGCTGGAGGAAGAGATCGACACTGTGGATGCCGACAAGCTGGAGGATGGCGCGGTTACAGCCGAAAAGATCGGCGACGAGGCGATTGCCAGCTATCATGTGCAGGACGCGGCGATCACCAACGCCAAGATCGACCGGGCGACGGTGGACAAGCTGGTGGTGACGGCGGCGGATATCGAGGATGCCTCGATTACAACGGCCAAGATCCAGGACGCGGCGATCACCAACGCCAAGATCGACCGGGCGACGGTGGATAAGCTGGTGGTGACAGCGGCGGATATTGCCGATGCAGCGATCACCAATGCCAAAATCGCAGAGGCAGCGATCGAGAGTGCTCATATCAAGGACGCCGCAATCACTGGCGCAAAGATCGGAAATGCCGCCATTGAAACGGTGAACATCAAAGATGCCGCCATTACCGGTGCGAAAATCGGGTCAGCAGCAATCCAGAATGCACACATTGCCGATGGCGTAATCACCAACGCCAAGATTGACAATGCATCAATCACTGGGGCCAAGATTGCTTTTGGAGCCATCGATACTGCCCAGATTGCCACCGGCGCCATCACGACAGCGCTGATACAAACCGAAGCTGTGGGCACGGCGCAGATCCAGGATGCGTCCATCACCGATGCTAAGATCATATCGCTGAAGGTGGAAACAATCGAATCAGGCATAATCGACACGCACCGGTTTACTGTGCAGGGTGAAGGCGGAAAGCTGATAATCAAAGAAAACCGTCTGCAGGTATTTGATGACCAGGAGACGCCTGTTGAGCGGGTATCACTAGGTGATGTGAACGGTGATCGATCGTTGTATGGCTTGCGCGTGCGAGGGGCTGATGGACAAACCGTACTGCTGGATGAGAATGGCATTACACAGGAGGGGATTACGGAAGGTTCCATCACTGACGAGAAGATATCACCAAATGCGGATATCAGTGGCGCTAAACTGCAGGATGGCTCTATTGATGGTGGCAAACTTGTGGTGAACGCCATTACAACAAGGGAGATCTCCTCCGGAGCGGTGACAACCAACGAAATCGCGGCCAATGCAATCAAGGCAGAGCATATCGCTGCCGGCGCCATCACCGCCAATCACATAGAGACTGGCACGATCAATGCAGCCAGCGGTATTCTGGCCGACGCTGCAATCACAACGGCGCATATTGCAGACGGCGCGATCACCAGCGCCAAAATTGAAAGCCTGAGTGCTGATAAGATCATGGCTGGAAGCCTTGGGGCTGAGGTTATTTTTGCCGGTGAGATCCGGAGCGCGCACGGCACATTTTCCAATCTGGAAGCAGGAGAAACCAACAAACAAAGGCTTCAGATGGGGTCGACAGAAAACAACGAGCCCTATTTCAAGATGTATAACCATGACAACATGTTGACATTATCCATCGGCATGAATGGCCTGAAATTTGAAAACGCGTCGGACTTTATTCAATACACGGTTGGGGATCGTACCGGAATCGGTCTGTTTGCAATCTGATGGGAGGGTATCATGGCAACGGTAAATATCCAGGCTTTTTACAACAAGTATAACCGCAACGCCGGGACCTGGTGGGCACCTTATAGCGGCCAGGAGCTGTTCGCAGGCAACCTTTCGAATGGTTCTTATGACTATACGACGGTGCTGGGCTTCAACATCTCGGAATACTCCGGCTATACGATCAATGGCATAACGCTGTACCTGTACCGGTTTGACGATGGGCAGTCAGCTTCCAAGACCTGGACATACCAGGTTGGCAGCGCCGTGAACGCTGACGGTACCGTTGCTCTTGTGGCCAACACCAGCGGATCATTCACCTTTTCCGCAAAGAATGCATGGAAGGCTGTTTCACTTTCATCTGCCGCAATCAGCGCGCTGAAGGCAGGCAATTCTTATGTACACCTCGCCGGCGCCAACGGACAGTACGGTGGGATACGGCCGGTTGAATACAGCGGCGGAGCGTATGCCCCATATCTGGTGGTCAATTACAGCCCATACCCCGATCCCACCGCCCCAAAGCTAGCAGCTGTTGCAACTGTAAAAACGGAGGAAACAACATTTACGTGGTCTCCGGCCAGCGACACGATATTTCCTGCCAGCCAGCTGTTCTACAAGCTGCAGGTTTCCGCAGATGGCGGCACCAATTGGAGCACAGAATATACCAGCGCCCAGGGATCACCGAAAATCACGGTGAATATGAAGCAATGCCTCCGCTTGATGCCTCTGCAGTATTATCATAACACCAACATGAAGATAAAGGTGTGGACGGTAACGCCGCCATATCTAAACAAGGTGTACCCATCTGATCCAGTCATATCTTCCGCCTTTACCGTTGATTACCGCGTTGCGCCATCTGCCCCGTCTTCGTTGATACCAAGCAAGGCCGCGCCTTTTGAAGGAGAGAAAATATCCTTCAATATTGGCCTGCCGGGGCTTTGCCATTCACACACGCAAAACGGCGATATAGAGAAAATTCACTACTATGTGCAGTTGGGTGATGGAACTGCGCTGGCTGATGTGGGTACCGATGTATCCTATGAATCTGTGGATACAGATGAGTATACCGTCGGCAATCTGACGACGGGGCTGAATGACCGTCACACCACCATCCGGGCATATGCCAAAACGCATGCCGCTGCGGGGGAAGAACTCACTGGGCCCTTCTTGTCTGAGATTGATTTTACAGTTAAGCGTTTTCGAAAACCGGTGATCATCATCACCGGAGTATCAAGAGCTGAAGACGCTGCAACCGTTAGCTTCACCATTACGGATACTGGCTTTGGTGGAATGCAGGACAACGGCCAGATTCAGAATGTGCAATACAAAGTGGTGCCCGTGGGCCAGAACGATCAAGAGTATACGGTTGTTCCCCGTAGCGAGGTGACGTGGATCAATGGCGGGCTTTCGGGAGCAATTGAGCTCTCTCTGGGGAAAACAAATCGTTATAACTTCTATATGCTGGCAACGAACAGCGCCCCGGGCACAGGGTTGATCAAGCCCAGCGATGTTTGCCAGGCCACCATTGTGGAATTTACACCCAGTCTGTTTGTGTGGCGCGACTCATCTATGACAAATACCGGAGCCTCGGCGCAGGCATTGATCGTTGGAGACGATTTCACCGTGCCTGTAAGCAAGGGCAGTGCTGTGGTTCAAAATGACATCGATGTCGGCGGTGAGATTCGTAAGGGAGGTTTTGTTGTTACTCCCCTGAGATGGCTGGCATGTAAAGAATCCAACGGGTCTGGTTGGTGGAAGCTTCTAACATTCGTGCCGCCAAAAAACTTGTCCGGTGCGACCCTCGAGATCAGCGGATACTCGAACACACCAAACCTGTCTGGCAGGGGTCACTGGAAAATGATCCTCACTGGGGAGCCGGGCAACAGTGGCAACTATGTCTCCGCACAGCTCATCTATTCGGATATTGGCATCGGGCCCGCCAACTTTGACCTTCGATACAACTCCGATGTGTATACGCTCTATTTCAACATTCCCCAATATACAAGATACAACATTTTCTGCATGCCATGTGAGTTTGGCAGTTATTCACCGTCCGTCATGCCACATAACATCGCGGAAGAACCGGCAGGCACCCCAATCGCCGTGAAAGCTTACATCTCCGATTTTGCCAAAACGCTGTTGGATGATACGACGGCAGCAGGCGCCAGAGACACACTTGGAGCGGCAGCGGCAGTTGATGTGATCACAAACCTCTATCACAGAGGGTTCGTCGCCGCGTTTCGGCAAACAGACGCATCCTTTTCTGGTGCCATCCAGATAAAGCTCCCAACTTTTTGGAGCAACGATATGATTGGTTTCTGGGTGGACGTATATGGGTATGGCGCTACCAAAGCGTTCAGCGTGTTGGTCGGCGGATATACATATACTAGTGGTAGCCAATGGGTAAACTACAGTGCCTCAGCACAAGGCGGAAGCGTTGCGGTTCCCGTTCGGTTCGGATATACGGCGGACAGTAAGGCGGCAATCTGGATCATGACTAATACTCAACCATGGGCATACAACTGTTCTATTGTTGTTCGTGACGCATGGGGTAGTAATTCCAATGACATCAATGGTACCTGGGAAATTAGTATAGTTGGCTCATACGGCACTGTTCAACAAATTATTAGTGATGCAAGAGTCTAGCAAATTTGCATGTTGGTTGTAGCAGTTTAATTCTTAATGGAGGATCCACATGCCAATTCCAGAATGGGCTGCCGGCGCGCTGGCCGGCCTTGGCAGCCTTGCGTTTGCTGCCTTGGGCTTTTTTGTGGGCAGGAGGAAGGACCGCGACAGGAAGATTGAGTGCGAGGCCACCGAGCGTGCGGAGGTGAAGGAGGCGCTCAAACAGCAGTCCATCAAGCTGGACACGATGGACCGCAACATCAACGACAAGCTGTCTCGCATGGAGGGGCAATACGCCAATCATGACGCGCAGATCCGCGACCACGAGGGCCGCATTGTGAGGCTGGAAGAATCGGCAAAATCCGCGCACAGGCGGATCGACGAACTGAAGAAGGAGGAGTAAACCCATGAAGACCATTCAGAACCGTTTCTTATCCAAGGCTGCGTGGACGGCGGCCATCGCGCTCATCCTGCTGGTGGGCGACACATTCAGGTTGTGGGACGGCATTGGCATTACCGGCGATGCGGCTCAGGCCATTTTGAACGGTGTGCTGGCGTTGGTAGCGGCTTTTGGCATCTTCAACGACCCGACCAACCAGTCCGGCTTCTGAGGAGGGCAAAATGGCAATCAAACCGATCAAGGCATCCCTTTATGTCGCCAGGGCCAAGGCCCGTGTGGGCGAGGGATACGTTTATGGCGCGACGGGACAGAAGTGCTCTCTTACACTGCTCAGGTCAAAGC
>JAEYYW010000099.1 GCA_023428265.1 Bacillota bacterium
CACAGCCACGCGGGCGAAGGCCCGGTCATAATCCTCCTGGGTCCAGGTCACGCCCAGGTCCTTGGCCTTGAGCCCCGTCAGCTTGATCAGGTCCGGAGCGGCTTGGGCTAACACAAGCAGCAACGAGGCCGCCGCCAGTGCGCCCAAGGCGAGCGCCCTGAGCCGCCAGGAAAGCCGCCGTGTTTGCATGAAGTCAGCGCCTGAGGGGGAGGCAACGGGGGCGGTTTCTTCCGATTGAACGGCGAAACGGCGGCCACAACACCGGCAGAACCGGTCATCGGGGTCGTGGGCAGCGCCGCAGACAGAACATTTCATCAAATCCTCACAGTGGGAAGGCGAATGCGCTTCCCTATACACGGTTTGTAAAAAATGATACCATGAAGGCAGCTTTTGCCGCAAGGACGGGTGTGCGTTTGAAACAGATCAAAAAGGCCTATGTGGAAATCACCAACATGTGCAACCGCAGCTGCGCCTTCTGCCCCGGCACAACAAGGGAAAAGGCTTTCATGACCGAGGAGAGCTTCGGGCTGATTCTCCGCCTGCTGGCTGGTCATGTGCGCAGCCTGTATTTTCATCTGATGGGCGAGCCTCTGCTGCACCCGCTGCTGGGCCGCTTTTTTGATTTGGCCGGCGAGGCCGGCCTGCCGGTGAACCTCACCACCAACGGCACGCTGCTTCATCGCACCGCAGGAATGCTTCTCGGCAAGCCGACCCTGCGGCAGGTGAATGTGTCGCTGCATGGCCTGCCCTGTGATGATATGGGTGCGCAGGTGCTGGAGCAAGCCATCGCGTTTGCCCGGCAGGCTTCGGCACAGGGCCGGCCCATTGTGGCGTTTCGGCTGTGGAATGAGCAGAGAGGGGAGGGCAATGAGGAGAACCGCTGGATTCTGGACCGTTTGGGCGAGGAGTATGGCCTCGCCGATCTTTCTCTGGACGCCGTAACAGATGGCCGCGGCCTCATGCTTGCCGGCGGCGTTTACCTGAACCTGGCCGGGCAATTCAACTGGCCGGGAGCTGACCAGGAAGAGGTGGGGGGGCGGGGGTTCTGCATGGGCCTGCGCGACCAGATCGGCGTGTTGGTGGATGGCACGGTGGTGCCCTGCTGCCTGGATGCCGAGGGCGCGATCCCATTGGGCAACCTTCTGGAGCAGACCCTCGAGGAGATCCTCAATTCTGACCGCGCAAAAGCCCTCCGGGAGGGGTTCTCCCAGAGGGCTGTGGTGGAGCAATTGTGCAGGCGGTGCGGTTACCGCAAGCGGTTTGGCTAGAGACTCCCGGCAAATGGGGTGTTACCCTCTCCGGCCAGGGCATTTTTCCTGTTCTTTGAACCACATGCAGCGCTTGCAGCGGCGGCAGCGCTTCACCGGCTGGCCGGCCTGGGTTTTGTTGGCCCACTCCGGGTCCACCAGCAGGCCGCGCCCAATGGCGGCAAAATCGGCATATCCTTCTGCAATGAGCTTCTGGGCCTGGCCGGGCTCGTCCAGGCAGCCCACGGCGATCACGGGCTTGGCGAGGCTCTTCTTCGCCTCGCAGGCCAGCCACGCAAGGCTCACAAACGGGAAGCCCTCCGGCACCGGCAGCGGTTGCTCGCGGCCCATGCCGTGGGAGAGGTTCAGCAGATCCAGACTGGGCTCCAGCGCCCTGCAGTTGGCGATTCCGGTGGCCATATCCGGGTTGTCGATGCCGATGCGGGCAGTAACAAGAAAATCGCGCCCGGTGCTTTGGCGGATGCCCTCAATGATCTCCCGCGTGAGCGCCGTGGTGTCGCCGTAGCGGTCGCTGCGGCGGTTGAACGAGGAGTTCAGAAAGGCGCAGAGCAAATAGCCGTGGGCTGCATGCAACTCCACGCCGTGATACCCGGCTTTTTCGGCGCGTACGGCGGCGGAAACGAAACCGTCACGGATGCGCTCCACCTCCGCTGTGGAAAGAGCCCGGCACATGCCCTCGCGGCCCATATACTCGCTGGGGCCTATCGGGCGGATGTTGTCCGGCATGCCCTCGGTGCTGGCATAATGGATCTGCACCAGCAGCAGCGCGCCGTGGGGAACCACGCTGTCAGCGATGCGGCGCATGCCGTCAATGTGGCTGTCGTCATCGAGCACTAACTGCTCGCCGGCCAGCTTGCCCTCCGGCAGAACGCAGGTGGCTTCCTGCACGATGATGCCGCAGCCGCCCCGGGCAAACGCCTCGTAGTGGGCCACCACGCCGTCATTCACCAGGTTGTTCGGGTGCACACCGCACACCACCAGCGGCGGAAGCACCACACGGTTCTTCACTGTGTGCGTGCCGATTGTGATGGGGGAAAACAGGTCTGCCATATGGTCAAACTCCTTCTGGTATTGATTTTGCCGTCACACGCTCCACGTCCATCGCCAGCACCAGGGCGTTGCTGCCCCACTTCTCGATGAAGGAGCTGCCCAGATCGATGCTTTCGGTAAAGCGGCTGTTGATCGCGTTGTAGCCGGCAAGACGCTCGGCCTCATCGATAACCACACGCATCGTGCCAAAGGCCATCGCGCACTCGTAGGCCGTGGAGCCCCGCGCGCGCAGCACCCTGGCGGACGCCACAGCGGTGAACACAGCCTTGGGGTTGGCCTTGATGAACTCCAGCTTCTGGCCCTCCGGCGCGCAATGGAAATAGAGAGTGCTTCCCACTCTGGCATGGTTCAGCGGCACGCCGTAGGGCAACCCCTCGGCGCAAAGGCTCAGCACACCCCATTCGGCGCGGTCAAGATAGGCCCAACCATCCTGTTCGGTCTTTTCATACTTCTTGCGTCTCATCGGCTGATACATGCTGTCACCTCACCTCAGCGTTTGATTCACTCAGCTGCAAATCCATCAGGTGTTCATCATGGTAGCACCCGTTGATCAAAAAGTAATCACGGTGGGTGCCAACCAGACGGAACCCCATTTTTTCATAGAGCGCGATGGCGCCGTCATTGCCGAAGCGCACACCAAGCGTGATGTTGCGGATCGTGCCTGTGGCCCTGGCAAAGGCAATCAGACGCTCCATCATCACCGTGCCCACACCGCAGCCCCACCAGGCTTTTTGCACACTGATGGCGATCTCCGCGTTATGGGCGATTCTGGGGCGTTTCAGGGAGGAGATCTGCGCGACACTTATGATCTGGCCATCCACGAAACCTGCGAGCATGCAGGAAGAGGCATCAGCGGCCATGTTCCGGAGATATTCGGCTTCCTGCTCCACCGAAAGACGAAACTCATTTTTGCCAAACAAAAGGTTGTCGCTTTCGCCACCCACCTGGTTGAGATATGCCACCATTGCGACCGCTTCTTCCGGCAAGGGGCTGCGAACCAACAGTTCCTGGCCGTTTTTCAGGGTTGTTTTAAACTCTGTTTTTTTCGCCGGGTTGCAGCTCATGGCTGACAGCTCCTTCGTTTTGGCAAAGTGTACCATAGGCGGCCCGCAGGCGCAACGGGGCGGGCAGGGGAGGCCGTTGGGCTTACAGGGGAAAAACCGATGGGAACATGGCAAGGAGACCGTCCCGCTGGGCGAAAATCGTCCCAATTCACCCGCTTGACAAGCATTGTGGATTTGTTATAATTTACCCAAGTAAAGCAGATGTCGATGAAGGGGAGCAGCTCCCCCGCACAAAGAGAACCGGCGGTTGGTGCAAGCCGGTTGCGGGTCAAAGCGTCATTCCGCCCCGGAGACCCCGGCGATGAGCCGGGCGGCAGCGCCCGATACCGCGCGCGCAAGTGGGCAATTCGCCAATGTGGGTGGTACCACGGATTGATCATCCGTCCCTGTTTCAGGGGCGGATTTTGTTATATCCCGGTCAACCATTCTTCCTCCTTCCCCTCTCGGATGGAGGATGGCCCCCCGCCGGAGGAGGGTGCCACAATATCTCAGTCCCCAATTTTATCATTCATCATAGGAGGTATCCCCATGGAAAGAGTCTACAACTTCTCACCCGGCCCCGCGATCCTCCCGCTGCCTGTGCTGGAAAAAGCGCAGAAAGAACTGGTCAACTATGGCTCCGCCGGCATGAGCGTGATGGAAATGAGCCACCGCTCGGCCCCCTACGAAGAGATTCAAAAGAGAGCGGAGGAGACACTCCGCAAGCTCATGGGCATCCCGGCAAACTACCAGGTTTTGTTTTTACAGGGCGGCGCGACCACGCAGTTTTCCGCGGTGCCGCTCAACCTGATGAAGACTGGCCGCGCAGATTATGTGGATTCGGGCAACTTTGCCTCCAATGCCATTGCGGAAGCCAGGCGCTTCGGCCAGGTCAATGTGGTGGCCAGCAGCAAGGCGATCAATTATGTGCGCGTGCCGGAGCTGGACAGCTCAATGTTTGACCCGTCAGCCGATTACTTTCATATCACCACCAACAACACAATCTATGGCACCCGTTATGCGGCGCTGCCTGAAACCGGTGCTGTGCCGCTGGTTGCCGATATGTCCAGCAACATCCTGGGCGAGGTTTATGACACGAACCGCTTCGGCCTGATCTATGCCGGAGCGCAGAAGAACATGGGCATTTCCGGGCTCACAGTCGTGATCGTTCGCGAGGACCTGATCGGCCATGCCCGGCCGGAGACACCTGTGATGCTCAACTACCAGACCCATGCCAAGAGCCAGTCGCTTTATAACACGCCGCCCTGCTTCAGCGTGTATATGGCGGGCCTCGTGTTTGAGTGGCTGGAGGCGCTGGGCGGCGTGGCTGAGATGGAGAAGATCAACCGGGCAAAGGCCGGGCTGCTCTATGACTTCCTGGGCAATTCCAAGCTCTTCAAGGGCACCGCGGAAGCCCCCTGGCGCTCCATCATGAACGTGACCTATGTGCTGCCAAACGACGCGCTCACCGACGAGTTCGTGAAGTTCTGCAAGGCCCGGGGTCTTGTGAACATCAAGGGCCACCGCTTGGTGGGAGGCATCCGCGCCAGCATTTACAACGCCATGCCCATTGAGGGCGTGCAGGCTCTGGTGGCTGCGATGAAGGAGTTTGAGGCGGGGCATTGATTAGGAACCTCCTTCCGGCTGCTGTGGCAGCCACCTGCCTCCATGAGGGAGGCGTGAAAGCAGGAGATATACGCTAATCCAATCCATCTCGTCCCCCTCCATGAGGGGGATGTCACCCGCAGGTGACAGGAGGAGGTTACCCCTCCTGCAACCTGCTGGTTTGAATAATCCAATCCTAAGGGAGGAACCATCATGTTTCAAATCAAGAAACTCAATTCCATCGATGAGGTGGTCCACGAGCTGCTGCCGGCAGACAATTTCGACCTCACCGCCGCAGTGGAGGATCCCGACGGCGTGCTGGTGCGCAGTGCCAACATGCACGACATGGTGTTTGCGTCAAACCTGGCAGCCATTGCCAGAGCCGGCGCCGGCGTCAACAACATCCCGGTGGACAGGGCCAGTGACAGCGGCATTGTGGTCTTCAACACTCCCGGTGCAAACGCCAATGCTGTCAAGGAGCTGGCCGTGGCCGGCCTGCTGCTCTCCGGCCGTAGGATCATTGAAGGCGTGGCCTGGGCCAACAGCATCAAAGACAAGGGCGCGGCTGTGCCCGCTTTGGTGGAGAAAGGCAAAAATGACTTTGTGGGTCCGGAGCTTTTGGGCCGCAGGCTTGGCATCATCGGTTTGGGCGCCATCGGCGCGATGGTGGCCAACGCCGCCGTTGCGCTCGGCCTTGAGGTGGTGGGTTATGACCCGTTCATTTCAGTGGAAGCGGCCTGGGGCCTTTCCCGCTCAGTCAAGCGCGGCACCGACCTGGATGACCTGATCCGCAATTCCGATTTCCTCACGCTGCATGTGCCGCTGATCGAAAAGACAAAAGGCATGATTGGCCAGAAGCAGTTTGACGAGATGAAAGAAGGCGCGGTGCTTTTGAACTTTGCCCGCGGCGAGCTGGTGGAGCAGGACGCCCTTCTCGCCGCGCTGGACAGTGGCAAGCTCCGCCGCTATGTGACCGATTTTCCGGCGGACTACCTGCTGGGCAGGCCGGATGTGATCGCCATCCCCCACCTGGGGGCATCCACACCGGAGTCGGAGCGCAACTGCGCCATTATGGCGGCCAAGCAGCTGAAGGCGTATCTGGAAGACGGCGACATCGTCAACTCCGTGAATTACCCCGACTGCTCGATGCCGCGCTCCGGCGCGTTCCGGCTGGCTGTGCTGCACCGCAACGTCACCAACATGGTGGGCCAGATCACATCGGCGCTGGCGGCAGGCGGCCACAACATCGCCAACATGATCAACAAGAGCCGCGGGGCTTATGCCTACACGCTGATCGACCTGGACGACGAGCCTTCCTGTGCCTGCGTGGATGAGATCGCCGGCATTGAGGGCGTGCGAAGGGTCAGGAAGCTCTAAAGCTTTTCACAGAATAACAAAGCCGCTCCGGTTCCCGGAGCGGCTTTTGCATTGTAGGGCGGGGGGCGCGGTTTTTGGTCATTCAAGCACCCGCTTCAAAAACACTTTCGTCCTCTCCTGAGAGGGATTGTTGAAGATCACCGCGGGGGCGTCGTCTTCCACAATCACGCCGGCGTCCATAAACACCACGCGGTTGGCCACGTCGCGGGCAAACATCATTTCGTGCGTGACCACGATCATTGTGAGGCCCCGCTGTGCCAGATCCTTCATCACCTTGAGCACTTCACCCACAAGCTCCGGATCCAGCGCGCTGGTGGGTTCGTCAAAGAGCAGGGCGTCCGGCTCCATCGAAAGGGCGCGGGCGATTGCCACGCGTTGTTTTTGCCCGCCGGAGATCTGGTGGGGCTTGGCGTTGATGTAGCGGTCCATACCGACCATTTCCAGATATTTCTTCGCGGTTTGCTCCGCTTCCTGCTTGCTGCGCTTGAGCACCTTCACCTGGCTCACCACGCAGTTGCCCAGCACGGTGAGGTTGTTGAACAGGTTAAATTGCTGAAACACCATGCCGAGCTTGGTACGATAGGCGTTCACCGGCATTTCGTGGTTCAGGATGTTCTTTCCGTGATAAAGAATCTCGCCGCTGGTAGGCGTTTCCAGCAGGTTGATGCACCGCAGCAGCGTGGATTTGCCCGAGCCGCTGGCACCGATGATGCACACCACCTCGCCCTTGTGCACGTCAAAGTTGATGTCCTTCAAAACCTCGGTCTTGCCGAAGGCTTTGCGCAGGTGCTTGACCTCGATGATGGTTTCCATAACGGTCCTCCCGATGCTACTTTGTCAGGGTGCGGCCCATCCTGAGGCCGATCTCCACCTCCGGCACCGATTGGGAGCCGTGGATCACGAAATTGTCCGGTCCATCCATCTTCTTCTCAATGAAGCGCAAGATCCTGGTCACGGTGAAGGTGAGGATGAAATAGATCACCGAGGTGATGAAGAACACCTCAAAGGTGCGATAGGCGATGCCCGCCACCGATTTGGACTGGAAAAACAGTTCCACCACCGAGATCACGTTGAGCACCGACGTATCCTTGATGTTGATCACGAACTCGTTGCCGATGGCCGGCAGGATGTTGCGGATGGCCTGCGGCAGCACGATGTTGAGCATTGTCTGTGTGTGGGTCATGCCCAACGAGTGAGCAGCCTCAAACTGCCCCTTGTCGACGGAGAGGATGCCGCCGCGCACAATTTCAGCCAGATAGGCGCCGGTGTTGATCGATACGATCAGGATGCCGGCCTGTATATTTGGTATCTTTATGTTGAAGACCGCCGCGACTCCGTAGAAGATGACCATTGCCTGCACGATCATCGGTGTGCCGCGGAATATTTCAATATAAGCGTTGAGCAGGAATGTGTAGATGCCCCGGAAGATTTTCTTCAGAAGGGATGCATTGGGGTCATTTGGGATGGTGCGGATCACACCGATGATCAGGCCGATTAAAAAACCGACGATCGTGCCGGTGATCGCAATCAGCAGCGTGATGCCGGCGCCGCCCAGAAACATGGGCCAATATTTTTCCAGGATGGCCGCTACCCATTCAAAGAAGCTTTTGTCCGCCGCAGCGAGGGCTGCCATCGCCATGCCGTCGTCCTCCCCTGTATATGTGCATATAGGTCATTATAACAATTTGGGTGCAAGGATTCAATTGAATCCTTGCACCCAAATGAAGTACTTGCCTGTTATTGGATCGAAGGCTGGTTGACGATGGCTCGGTCCATAATGGCCACACGGTCAGCTTCGCTGATGCCGGAGAGCGCCTCGTTGATTTTCGCAATCAGCTCGGGCTGGCCCTTCTTCAGGCCCACGGCCACAGCCACGTCATCATCAGAAGTCTGGAAGCCCTTGTCGGCGGCGAATTCCACCATCACAAAGTCAGAGTTGGCGGCCATTGCGGATACGCCCTCCGGGCGCTCCGACACGTACCCGTCAATGATGCCCGATTGCAGCGCCACGCGCATGGCGCCGAAGTCGTCCATCGCGGTCTGCTTGAGCACCCCGGTAATCTGATCAATCACGGTGTAGTGGAAGGTATTAAGCTGGGCCGTGATCTTGGCGCCGGTGAAGTCCGCGATGCCGGTGGCAGACTCAAACTTGCTGCCCTTCTTTACCACGATGACCAGGTTGGAGCGGTAATAGTTGTCTGTGAAGTCAATCGTTGCCTTGCGCTCAGCGGTGGGGCTCATGCCGGCGATGATTGCGTCGATCGTGCCGGAGATCAGCGCCGGGGGCAGACCATCCCACTGCGTCTTCACGATGACCAGTTTCTTGCCCAGGCTGGCCGCGACTTTCTTGGCGATTTCCACATCGTAGCCGCCGGCAAACTCTTTGGTGCCCTCAATCGGCACCGCGCCGTTGGAGTCGTCTGTCTGCGTCCAGTTGAAGGGCGGATAAGCGCACTCCATGCCCACGCGGAATTCACCGGACTCGGCGGGTTTCGCCTCCTCTGTGGGTGCGGCGGAGGGGGCTGCGGTGGGCGAGGGGGTGGCGGCGGTGCAGGCTGCCATCATCATCATGGCCGCCAGCATCATGATGGTCATGAGCAGGCTGATGGTTCTCTTCATTGCTTTCTCCCCAATCCTGATGTGTTGATTAATTGATACTTTCGCTAACCTTATCAGAAAAGGCTCATTTTTGCAATATTATTCTTCGCAAATTGCAATTTTGATTGTAGGGATGAATATGGTCGCATTTTATCAGGCAAGGCCTTTTGTCTTTCCACCTTGCCACCCATTTCAAGCAAGACTATAATGAAACCAACCGCACCAAGGAGGTAATTGCCATGTTTGGAAACAACACAGTGACACAGATCGGTTTCGTTGTGAAGGACATTGAGAAGACCGCCGCCGAATATGCCCGGCTTTTCGGTGTTCCCGTGCCGCCGATCACATGGACTGACCCGCTGGAAAAGGCGCAGACACGGTATCACGGTGAGCCTTCCACAGCCCGTGCCAGGCTGGCGTTCTTCCAGGTAGGGCAATTGAGCATTGAGCTCATCGAGCCGGACGGGCAGCCTTCCACCTGGCAGGATTGCCTGGACCAAAAGGGCGAGGGCGTGCACCACATCGCCTTCAACGTGCAGGGTATGAAGGAAAACATCGCAAGGCTGAAGGGTGAAGGCCTGGATTGCGTGCAAACGGGCGAGTATACCGGCGGCAGATATGCCTATCTGGACGCTGCGGAAAACAAATTCAAGGTTGTGCTTGAGCTGCTGGAGAACGACTGAGGTGTTGAAGATGCTGAGATTTGGGATGCCTTTGTCAGGCACCTGGAAGAACCCTGACCAATGGCTCAAGCTGCTTGCGGCCAAAGGCTGCAACGCAGCCTACTGCCCTGTGGGGGTGGCTGCTTCCGACCAGGAAATCGCCGAGTATGCCGATGCCGCCAGGCAGCACGACATCGTCATTGCCGAGGTGGGCGCGTGGGTGAACAACCCATTGCACCCGGACGCGGAGGTGGCGGAGCAAGGCTTTGCCGGCATTGTGAAGGCGCTGGTGCTTGCCGACAAGATCGGCGCACGCTGCTGCGTGAATGTGGCTGGTTCCCGCGGTGAGCGCTGGGA
>JAEYYW010000110.1 GCA_023428265.1 Bacillota bacterium
TGTGAGTGATGTCAAGACCGCATATGGCGCAAAGATTGCTTCGCCGAGTATGCCGGCAAAAGCTGGATATTCCTTTGCAGGTTGGTATAAGGAAGTTGCGTGCACCAATGCCTGGGATTTCGCTGCCGACCCGGTAACGGGGGATGTCACCCTGTATGCCAAGTGGACGGTGAACTCCTACACAGTTTCATTTAACAGCCAGGGTGGAAGTGATGTCACAAGCAAGAAGGCTCCGTTCGGCTCAACAATATCAGAGCCCATATCGCCAACCCGCTCAGGCTATACCTTTGCTGGCTGGTATAAAGAAGCAGCCACAACAAACGCATGGGTTTTCAGCACGGATACGATGCCGGCTCAAAACATCACGCTTTATGCAAAGTGGGCGGCCAACAAGTATGCAGTCACCTTCGACAGCCAGGGTGGCAGCGCTGTGCCAGGTATTGAGGTTGAATACAACGCGAAAATCACAGCACCGAAACCGCCGACGAAAAACGGCTTTGGATTCGGCGGCTGGTATATGGAACCGGCCTGCATAAACGCCTGGGAGTTTGGCACGAACACTATGCCGGCTCATGATATCACACTGTACGCCAGGTGGTCGAATACCCAGCATACTGTCAGCTTCATTACCCAAGGTGGAACCTCCGTCGCCCCCATGACCGTCAACTTTGGAGCCTTGATCTCCGCTCCAACACCTCCAACCCGCACAGGCTATTTCTTCCAGGGCTGGTACAAGGAATCTTCCTGTGCAACCGCGTGGAATTTCTCCACCGACAGCGTAACTGCAGATATTACACTCTATGCCAAGTGGGCTTCAACGACACCAACTGGAGTAGTGGCAGCATCCGCATCCTATTCCAGCGTTAAGGTGTCTTGGAAAACAGTCCCAGGTGCATCCGGTTATCAGGTTTATCGCTCTGCATCCAGTACTGGGACGTATGCTTTGGTCGCCACGGTAACGGGCACCAGCTTCATAAACACCGGCTTGACCACCGGCACCGCATATTACTACAAAGTGCGCTCTTATAGAGGCACGGTCTATAGCTCATACTCCGCAGTAGTATCGGCCAGGCCAGTGCCCACTGCGCCGGCTTCCCCCAGGGCAGCAGCAGTAACCTACAACAGCATCAAAGTGACATGGGCTGCTGTGAGTGGTGCGACGAAGTATGAAGTGTACCGCGCGACATCCAGCACCGGAACCTATGCGCTGCTGACGACGACATCCTATCTCTACTATACCAACGGCAGCGTGAACACCGGCACCACCTATTACTACAAGGTGCGTGCTTACCGGCTGGTTGGCAGCACGAAGAGGTATGGTGCATTCTCAAGCGTTGTGTCCGCCAAGACATCAATGGGCACACCTGGTTCATTTAAGGCAGCCCCTGCGACCTACAGCAGCATCAAAGTGACATGGAGCGCCGTAACCGGTGCGTCGGGATATGTGGTTTACCGCGCGACATCCAGCACAGGGAGCTACACATCTGTGGGTACTGCCACGTCCACCAGCTTCACCAACACCAACATAGGCACCGGTATTACCTATTACTACAAGGTGAGGGCATATCGCACAGTGGGCGGCACGAAGGTGTACGGGCCATATTCCGCTTCTGCAACAGCCAAGACAAGTATGAGTTACCCAACAACAGCCAGAGCCGCACGAGCCAGTTCCACCAGCATCAAAGTAACGTGGAGCGCGGTCTCAGGCGCGACCAGATATGAAGTGTGGCACAGCACGTCCTCAGGCGGCACCTACACACTGGTAGCGACAACAGCCTCGCTGTATTACACCAACGGCAGCCTGACCACCGGCAAGACTTACTACTACAAGGTGCGTGCCTATCACCTGGAGGGCAGCACGAAGGTTTATGGACCCTGGTCGAAGGTGGTATATGCCAAGCCCTGAGCATGCTCGGCATAAGACATGCCCTGTTACTGGATCGCCATCGATTATAGAAACACCCAAAGCCCAGCTATGCTGGGCTTTTTGTTGTATCACCGGATGGTAATGAGGTGCCTGCTCACTTTGATGTTGATGCAACACAACTGCCATCTATACCCCAACTGGAGCCCCATTTTGGGGTTCAAACGGGTTGGATATCGAGATTAATGACGGCAATCCAGAGAGTTGGACCACAAATAATTAAGGATAACCATTTGCCATCGATGATGTAAATCTCTACTATTCTGTATATAATGCTTAAATAAGCTATACAAAAATATTAAGATTAGTGCAATCAATACCTTGACATGGAAGAATCTGTATGTTTAAATAATGCTATAAATAGTTAACGTAAACCATGCTACTTTGCGCATGCCGATCTCAAGAGCTTAGCAGACAGAACAGATATAAACGTGAGTTGCTGGGCAGGAATGTTCTTATGAGGCGGGTATCCCGGTTGAAGAGTTATTCGTGATCCTCGAGGTGATGAACCCGATCGAATCGATCGACGAGGAGCTCAACCCAGCAGCGAGAACCCGTGAAGACCGGCGACCGCGTGGCGGACCTACAGTCACCATCCCGACACCCGGATTGACCACATCCCGTTAAGAAATTGCTGAGCACATTGGAACCGCGCGAGCGGTAGATCATCGTGACTGCTTCCAATATTGTGGGGGGTGGTTAAGTGACTGTGTCATAGTATTATTTCTTTTTGTCCTTCGAATCACCAAATTATTTTGGGCAGCAAAAGGCTTATATAGAATGATTGAACGGAAGAGGTGATTGTGAAGAACCATTTTGTAAAGCGGTCCGCTTAACCACGCTGCGCGCAAGGAACTCGACTGAAACGGAGAACCACAACTCCAGAGCAAAAGAGGAAAAATTGTGTTATATGGAGGCATCGTGCTATGTTGAGAAAACTAGGATCACTGTTGCTTGTGCTGACTATGCTAGTATCCGTATATCCAGGAACAGTTGCTTTTTCGGCGCCGGATACAATCGACACGTGGCGGCAGGTCGACCCTGCTGATGTCCAGGTTGGAAGAAGCTATCTCGTCGTGTCTGAGCATGGCGCGCTTGCCAACGCCCAAGCGACAATCCAGACACCCGGCGACGTCACCGGCGACACTCAGATTGGCATGGCGGTCAAGCCTGTGACGATTGATGAAAACGGCTTAATCACATCCGTGGTGACGGACGACATGATCTGGCAGTTTGGCCTTGGCGCAAACACTGCGGCGGCATCCGGCGGCCTTGGCGGAAGCAAGGGCTACTCTTTATTGAACAACGCTCCCGGTACAGGCGGAGGCAAGGTGCCCCTGAGAAGGTTATCCAGCTTCAACGCGCAGCATGCACCCATCAACACGACGGACGCATCCATCAATGGCAACCAGCAGAGCGTGTTGCTGCATGTTCTGGATGAAGAGGAAGGCAAAGTTGCCCTGTACATTTGGGGCGGGAACAACCAGTGGAATTTTGCCCTGACGAGTACGCCAGACGGCTTCACCGCCAAGAGCAGGGCAGCGAGCACGACGAGCGCGGCTCAACTGCTTGAACAGATGCAGGCGTCACCGTCATTGCGGCTGTATGAACCAAACGTGAACGTGGGTCTTCAGCACTACATCATGGCGTCATCCGGTGAGAACGGCAGTATAAGCCCATCCTCCCTGGCAGGCCATGTTTGGGTAAACGATGGCGCAAACGCGACCTTCACGTTCAACCCCGCGTTCGGGTTTGAAGTGGATAAAGTTACGGTTAACGACGTAGAAGTGGCTGTTACAGACAACACATACACAATAACGAACGTCACCGCCAGCGGCACAAAAATCCACGTGACATTCAAGCCTGATTCACGCGCTACGGTTATACCGTTCATGGTGTATAACGACATATTCTCTGTCGGAAACGTCACGACAGCGGCCATCATCGACCTTGGCGAAGGCAAAGCGGCAAACCTTGCCGACCTGAGCGCCGACATGTTCACAGCGACCGCCAGGACCACAAGGCTTAACGGCCGGGACGTGATTTTCAACGGTTCGCGCAATATCACCAGGGTATATGTAAATAATAAGCCTGAACCGCTTGGCTACATAACACCCGCACCGGGATCCGCTGACCTCGTCACAAATACGCCCGCAAGCGGACGCTACATCATCGTTGAATTTGAGTTCTGGAATGCCAATGGCTATACATCCGGCTCAATGGTTTCGGGCTCCCTTCAAAACGCATTCTCGGCGATCCTCAATTACCGAGTTAACGTGGATCGTGTGATCAAGCTGACAGACGGCACTGCCATAATCCCAAGATTCACTCAGGCATCTGTGGTAAACCCAGCGCTCGACAAGTTTGTCCCAGATAAAACGAACCCGGGCGGCACAGGCAGCATGGACATCCTGATTTCGATCGACGAGTCCTGGGAAGACCTCGGTCCTCTCCCGCTGTTCATCTATAACCATGGCGGCGGCCGCGGCGGCCCATCGGGGGACTACTTCGCGCCCATGCAAACCGCGAATGGCGCAGCCGTGCTGTCCAGGCTCCAGCTGAAAAACCCCGGCAAGTATAACGCGCACATCATAGCTACGCAGAACCACTCAGACAATCAGGCCAACAATGCGGCTCTTATTGCATACGTGAAGAAACTGGCCGCTGAGGGCAAGGTGGATCTGAACCGTATCTACATGTCCGGCTTCTCGATGGGCAGCATGTACACAGTGGGATTCTTTAACCGCAATCCTGAGTTTCTCGCAGCAATTGCTCCGCTTGCAGGAGGCAACTTGCCAAACGAGGAACAGCTTAGGCAGAACCCCGAGTACACAAAAACTGCCATATGGGCGCATACACATAAGAATGACTTCATGGGTACTGCTTGGACAAATTACTTCTCAACAGGCGCCGGCGGCATCGGCTTGTATGAAGATGCAAACGTGACGGTTCTGGACACCAATCAAGCCTTCAACTTCCCATACTACGGTTTTGACTGGACACCGCACGAAACCGAAGCCCAAGTGTACAGTAACCTGATCGGCCAATCCAATGCCCTTCACAGGTTTGGCCCAAGCCATGAAAAATACGCGGATAAGAACATCTTTGATTGGATGTTCGCACAATTCAGGTCCGAAAACAGGATTGGCGACCTGAAAGAGATGGTTGCAGGTCTGAATCTTGTTCGTGGCAATATAAATGCTCTGACGGTAAAACTGGATCAGGCATCGAAATTGCTGGGCATGAAGAATGACAAATCTGCAGAAGCGGTCGCAGTTCTGAACGGTTTTACCAACCAGCTCAATGGTTTTGTCAAAGCAGGTAAACTGAGTGAGGAGCAGTCCGCTGAGATGATTTCCGCTGCAGAAGAGACGATCAGATATATAAACTATATGACTAAACTAAGATAGTCATACAGGGATAATCAATTAGGCCGCATAGAATATCTTCATATTCTATGCGGCCTATTCTTTGATTCAAGCAGGTTTACCCTCGTCAGGCCGTTATGTCATCGCCGAACTGGTTATCTTACCGATCGCCACGCGACCGTCACACGATTACCCGGAACAAGGCTTTCGGCACTGTGGATTATAAAATTAGTGGTTCTAAGGGATAGCAAATAGATAAGGATAACTATCTGTCATCGGTGGTGCAAATCTCTACTATTCTGTATATAATGCTTAAATAAGCCATGCGAAAATATTGAGATTAGTGCAAACAATACTTGACATGGAAGAATCTACATGTTTTAATAACAACATGCATAGTTAACGTAAACCATATTTGCATTATTCCTTCCACGATGGCGTTATGCGACTGGAGCAGGGCCGATCTTTGGATGTTGATGAGTCCACCCATGACCGGATAATGAATGTCATTTCGAAGTAATGTTTTTTCACCCAAGAAGCAGTAAGCACCAGCATTGCCGCGCGCAACTCTGTGGGTATGCTTGAGGATGCAGTGTATACAGGCCGGGCAAAGTCGCCGTGGCCGCTCTTGCTCGGACCTGATCCTTACAGTTAGGAGGTGAATTTCTGCTGCTCAGCCACCGGTGTCAATATCGATATCATAATGCAGAGAGGGTGTAGAAAATGAAAAAAGGTCTGTTATCGGTTCTCCTGGCTGTCATGATGATGTTCTCCTTCATGCCCGTTACTTACGCGATTGAATCCGAACCTGCGGACGTTACCTTCGATCTGCTGACCATCAACTGGATTATGCGCGAGCGCGTGGTCGCGGTAGTCTTCGACGCTGGCGCGGAGATTACCACCAGCTCGCTGGACAAGGATACCTTCACTGTCCACTGTCGGAACAATAACGCCGCCGGTGTTATGGTGAACGAGGCCGACCGCAACATAGCAAGGGTCTACGCCAGCAGCAAGCCTGAAATGCTGGATCCGTTCCAGAGAGATTTGCCGGCTGAGCTCCCCGCGTCGGGTCGGTATGTCATCGTCGAACTGGTTTTCTGGCCGATCGCCCAGGCGACCGCCGCTTCGACGGGTAACGACAGCATCGCCTTCAAACAGGTCTACACGGTTACCCAGAACAAGGCTTTCAGCACCGTCAGCGGTGCCGCGGTCAACCCCGGAGACATCAACTACATCCAGGGACGGACCATCAACGATGTGCTTGACCGCTTTGAGTATGGGGAGGCTCAGGTCGGTACGAACAGCCCGACCAAATACAGGCTGTTTCGACCGGACGACGTCAGCAAACGTCAGCCGCTGGTTGTAGTGCAGCACGGCGGAGGGCAGGGAACCGACAACGAGTGCCATCTCCGTTTCCAGAACAACTCCTACTTTGCCTGGCCTGAGACACAACAGGAGTATCCTTCCTATGTGCTGATGCCGGCGAACTGCACAACTGCTGCGGGCTTTGACAACATCAAAAGCGTAATTGACAAGATGGTTGCCGATGGTCTTGTGGATCCTGACCGTATCTACATCACCGGTCACTCCATGGGCGGCACCGCCACCTGGAACTTTGTTGCGCGCTATCCCAAACTGTTCGCGGCCGTAGCCCCGCTCGCCACCGCTTTTGCCGTCACTCTGAATGCAGATCTCTTAACCGCTCTTCACGACATGCCGATCTGGGAGTTCACGACGTCGGGCGACGCGCAAGGCACGGGAGCCGTGAACATGAACAGAAACTACGGCTCGACTTTGGGCAACTACAAGTTCACCTTGCTGCCGCATAACAACATCCTGGAATACAAAGGCATGTGGTATTCCACCCCAGGTGACGCCAACACCCCCGGCAAGCACGGCGCCTGGCTGATCGCATACAATTACTATGGCTGGAATGACCTCCCCGAAGCCAAAGAGTATCCACACCTTGTCGACACCGAGCGCGGCAGGCTGATTGATTGGATGTTCGCCCAGGATAAAGACGAATTCGTTGACCCGGTGGAAGCCAAATTTGACTTGCTGACGCTCAACTGGGTCATGAATGAGCGCATTGTGGCGGTAGCCATCGACATGGGTGTGAACATCGACGGCAGCTCCCTCAACCTTGACACATTCAGGGTCTATGCGGAGAACCGGAACCCCAACAACAACAACGTTGAGGCGGCCCAATCCCTCTTCCGCACAGTGAGCAAAGCCTACGTGAACTCCGCCCCCAAGCAAACCGACAATCCCCCGGAAAGTGGCCGGTATGTCATCCTTGAGATGCCTTACTGGAACTATAACGTCGGTGCGGTGCCCGGCTCCAGGGTGGCTTCGGACAGCTACAAGTACATTGTGAATTACACGATTTATCAGGATAAGGATATCAAGTCCGCAAAAGGCGAGACATACACCGCCGAGGATGTTACATACGTCCAGGGCGCTGTCATCAACGAGCTTCAGGATCGGTTTGCCAGAGTAATGGCAGGCACGACCCCCGTCAGACTCTTTGCTCCGGACGACACCAGCAAGCCCCAGCCTCTGGTTCTGATGCTCCATGGCAGCGGGCAGGGTAGTGGAAACTTTGACGCGCAGATGAGCTTCCAGAACAACCTCTACTTCGCCTGGCCTGAAATCCAGAAGGATTATCCCTCCTACGTGATGATTCCGGCGGCATACCCCACCAACAGCTGGGACGCCACCAAAATTGACAACCTCAAGGCATTGATCGACGAAATGGTGGCGGACGGCCGTGTTGATCCGGATCGCATCTACATCACCGGTTCCTCAATGGGCGGCGGTGGCACCTGGAGCTTCATCCAGCGGTATCCCAACTATTTTGCGGCTGCGGCACCCTGCTGCGCAGGCGCCGGAGGGATGACGGTGGAATCTGCTCAATCTCTTGCCAAACTGCCGATCTGGTTCTTCTGTAACGTCAACGACTTCACTTACGGTGGCGTCATGGCTACCCACAACAACTTCAGCCAATACTTCAAGAAGTACAAGCTTACCCTCGTTGAGAAAAACATTGTGCCGGAGCTGGGCCCCGATTACGTCAACGCTCCGCACGCCGTCTGGCTTATGGCTTACAATGTCATTGACGACGCCGAGCGCGGCACGCTGATTGAATGGATGTTTGCTCAGCGCAGAGTGAAATTGCTCAGCGCCACACCGACTGCATCGGTTGAAAAACAGATAGGCAACATGAACAGCCTGACGATTGTTGTCACAGAGCAGTATTCTGACGACTCTGTGGAAACGATCACGGCAACAGTACAGATTGCGAACAACGCAGCCGGTACCTTTGAGGTTGGCAATTACAAGGTGTATGTGGACACCCAGGGCAACACCAAAATCCGAGAGTGCTATATCGTGAAGTAGTTCTCAGCAAACGAACGGGCGGGCATGGCATCGCTATGCCCGCCCTTGTTTCGTTGATGCAACCCTATACAACACAAAAAGCCCAGCTATGCTGGGCTTTTCGTTGTATCACCGGATGGTGATTTGCTGGTCGAGGTGATAGGATTTGAACCTACGACCTCTGCGTCCCGAACGCAGCGCTCTACCAAACTGAGCCACACCTCGATATGGAGCCAATGATGGGACTCGAACCCATGACCTGCGGTTTACGAAACCGCTGCTCTACCAACTGAGCTACATTGGCCCGTTTCCGTGCAAGCTAGTATAGCATATTGGTAAGCCGATGTCCAGCGTAAAATGGGGCGCGTCAGCCCATCATCCGATATAGCCCCTGATCCATCCAAACAGGAAATTGTGCTGATAAAAGAATGCCGCGGTGCGCGATGTTTCCACAAGATCCTTGATCTGCTGCACCGGCAGCATCGAGAGCACCACGGGCACCACCAGGAACAGCGCGAATACCAGCAATACACCACGGCCCAGGCCAACCACACCGCCTGCCACGCCATCCAGCTGCTGCAGAGACGGCAGCTTGACCACATAATGCAGGAGGTTGACCACAATGGTGAGGGCGACATATACGCCCAGGAAGATCATCAGAAAGCAGCCGATGTTCACAGCCACTTCCGCCACGGTGCGCGACAAGTAGTCGCCCAGGTTATGAATCCCCATCTTCTCATACACCTGGCTGAGCACATTGCCTGAGAACCATTGATCAACAGGGTGGGGGAGGTTCAGACCGCTCAGCAGGGACTCAAGCCCCTGCTTTGTCATATTATCCACGCTCATGCGGTAAGTGTCCACAGACCCAAGCATGTCGGAGGTTTCGGAATAGTAAAGCAGAGCCGGGATGATCTTTCCCGCCGCTTTGACATTGGCGGCGGCACCGCCATAAAACAGCCAGGCGGACAGGAGCGAGACAAAATAACCGGCTGTATTGGCGGAGGTCGCCAAAAAGCCCTGGTATACGCCGGCCGCAACGCTGATCAACAGGATGGCGTATACGGCTATGTCAAGTATGTTGATTTCCAAATCTTCGCCTCCAGGCATATGATCCGATCCATGCGCTGCCGAAGGATTCGCGCAACGCAATCTTAATGCTTTGGACCGATCCAGTCAAGTGATCAGGCGGTTATGGCAGGTTGATCAGATAGTTTCGGTGGTTGGAATAGACCACAAACGCTTTTCCCGGAACCACCGCAGAGATGCTCTCCACAGCGTTTACCAGTGGGTAGAAGCGGCTGCCGGTGCCGTTGGTTGCAAAAGAGTAAACACCGTTTTTGGTCACGGCGCAGATTTTTCCATTCTCCTTCAGCATCGCCTTGGTGCATCCTGCCGGCAGCGGGAAGCGGTATTCGGTGCCGTCGCTGTTTACATACCACAAGGAGGAAAGCTGCTCGCTGGCGCCTGCCGGGGAAAACAGAAACGCCACCTTGCCATTGGCTCCCGTCAGGGTGTCTTGCAGGTTCCAGCCATACACGAGCTTCCTGTCCTTGGCCTCGCTGCCATGCTCCCAGACGGTTTGCGTGTGGGTGCCCACAATGTAGGTCAGATCTTTTTGCAGCACGGCGGAATAGCCGATTTCGTTGCGCAGCGTGATCTCACCGGTATATTTCTTGCCGGGTGTATAGGTGGTTAACCGCGAGACCGGATCGGTGCCGTGGGAATCCACCGTCAGAACCCAAAGCTGGCTGAGTTTATCTCCGAAATAACCAACGCCCAGCACGCTGGCATAGGGGAAGCGGATCTCATCCACCTGGCTGAGATCCTTTACCGAGTAGATCCTGAGGCGGTGCTGCCCCTCTTCCTTGACAATCACGGCATAAGAGGCGGCGCCTGGCACAGCCAGTACAATTTCGGTGTCTTCCGGCTCGGCCTTGACGCCTTTGCTGATGCCGTCTTTGTCAATCAGCACTGACGTGTTTCCGCCCCAGGCCACTGTGTAGTCGCCCTCCTTGCAGGCCTTCATGTTGGCCGCCGGCAGGTCGATCGTCCAGAGCGGGGCGTCTTTACCCAGCTCATTGCAGATCAGTTTGTTGTCATACACGCAGAGAACGCCGTTTTTCCATGGAAAAACTCCGTCCTTGTTGGGCGTAGGAAGCAAAAAGGCGTCGCGGTCAAGCTCCGGCGTGCCCGCGATCAACTGATATACGCCATATCCGATGCCGCCCAGCACGGCCAATGCCAGGATTGTCACCAGCCAGCCAAGGCGCAGCTTTTTTCTGGGCCTCCGATACATTCAACCTCCCGCCGGGGTAAACGCCCCGGTCACGATCACTCGTATGGGCTTCTCCGCCCGCCGCACCGTGACGGGCAGCTTGAGCTCAATTTCTCCATCGGTCTCGCAGCGGATGTCCACGCCGGACTCCACGGTGAAGCCGTCCGTGCGAATATACTCACATTCCTTGATTTCCTTGATGTGGCGGCCGGCAATGTATTTCGCCAGCAAGCCGGGGATGCGCAGCTTGTTCACGCGGTTGATCATCACCAGCTCCAGCATGCCGTCATCTTCCACGCCGTCCGGTGACACCAGGATGCCACCCCCGTAATATTTTCCGTTGGAAGCGGTGAGCACCACAAGCTCGCGCTCTATGGTCTGGCCGTCCATCGTCAGGCGGACCTTCTTGAACTTGAAGTTGAACAGTGTGAGAAAGATCGCAGCGATATAGGCCGGCATGCCTCTGAGAATCTTCTTGGTTTTGGAAGCCCAGCCCCACAAGTCTGTGTCCAGCCCCAGCCCGAACACATTGACAAAATAGAGTTGGTTGGCGACCCATAGGTCGATCTTTGCCACTTTGCCGTTGACCAGCGCGTCAAAGGCCTCCACCGGGTCCTGCGGTGTGCCGAGGCACCGCGTGGTGTCATTTCCTGTGCCGCCGGGCAGAAAACCGATGGCTGCCTCGTCCAGCAGCCCGGACTGGGCCAGTCCGTTCACGGCCTCAAACACGGTGCCGTCGCCGCCCAGCGTGAAGATGTTGCGATATCCCTTTTCCAGAGCCTGCTTCACCAGATCAATTGTGTGCTTGTGGTATTGCGACATTCCGACTTCATATGCCAGGCCCAGCGCCTTCATGTGGGCTTCGAGCTTTGCAAGTGTTTCCAACGCCCTGCCGCCACCTGCCGTAGGGTTGCACAGAATATAATACACGGACAGACTCCTTAAAAAGTTATAATATCGGTATTATAGCATCTTTTTGCCGCAACGGAATGTAATTCGTCAGAAAGTGTATGAAATCGTTGAAATACGGTCAGTTGGCCGTGGCTCCGCCCAGGTTCTTCAGCATAGCCTCCATGCCATCGGTGGCCTTCACGGTGCCGTCGGGCAGCACCCACATCGCTTCGATGCCGCCGATGCCTTGAATATAGGCAAGGCCTTCCTCATACGGCAGGATGAAAAGAACCGTGTCCACAAAATCGGCCACGGCGGAGCTCTCTGCAACCACGGTGATGGCCCGGCAGCTTGTCGCCGGCATCAGCGTCTTCGGGTCAATGATGTGGTGGTATCGCGTGCCGCCCACGGTGTAATAGCGTTGATAATCACCGGCGGTGGTCACTGAAAGGCCGGCGACAAAGGCTGTGTCCAGCAGTTTGGCGGATGTGACCGCATCGCCCGGATTGTCCGGGTCGGTGATGCCCACGCCCCACTTGCTGTTTTTGCCGTCCATTTTTACGCCGACGGCCCGCACGTTGCCACCGCTGTTGATCACAAAGCTCTGCCAGCCCTGGCTGCTCAGTTCCTGCGCCACAAGCTCTGTGGCGTAGCCCTTGGCCGCCGAGCCCACATCCAGCATCATGTCGGGGTCCCGCAGGAAAACGGTGCCGGCGGTTTCGTCGATGACCACATCGTCTATGTTGCTGTGCGCGGCGGCCTGCTGAAGCTGGTCCATGGGCGGCAGAGAGGCCTCCTCCGGGTGATCCAGCCCAGCCTGCCGGTAATCGTGCCAGATGTTGAGCATCGCGCCCAGGGCAATATTGATCGCTTCCGGCGATTTGGCCTGCCATTGCTTGCAGAACGCAAGCAGGGAGAGGATGTCGGCACCCACCTTCACCGGCTGCTTGCCCGCGTTGTCGTTGATGGTTTTGATGTTGTTGACGCCCTCATAATCGTTGTACATGTCATAGAGCTTGTTCAGCTCCACGAAGCGGGCCTGTGCTTTTTCGGCCCATTGGTCAAACTCAGCCTGGCTTTTGCTGTAGCCCATCACCTGAATCACGGTGTCAAATGTGTCCATAAACTCAGTGGAGTATTTTTGATAAGCCGGCTCGCCTTTGCAGCCGGCAGGAAGCAGCATCAAAACGCTGAGCAACACCAACAATGCTTTTTTCATGGGATTTATTATATCATCGGGGGAGCGGCGGGGCAAACAAGGAAAACAGAATCAGCCGCCCCGCCTCGCGGGGAAACCCTCCATGTCGATTTCCGCTTCCTCCGGCCGCAGCCCACCCAGGTCTTCCTGCTTTTCATCCAGGCGCTGGTGGGCCACAGCCAGCATCAGTTTCAGGCGGTTCAACTGATTCACCTCGCTGGCGCCGGGGTCATAATCGATGGCCGTGATGTTGGCTTCCGGGTGCATGCGGCGCAGCTCCTTGATCACACCCTTGCCGGTGATGTGGTTTGGCAGGCAGGCGAAAGGCTGCAGGCAGGCAATGTTGTGCACGCCTGACTCGATCAGCTCCAGCATTTCCGCGGTGAGCAGCCAGCCCTCGCCGGTGTGGATGCCCACCGAGGTGACCTGGCTGGCAAGCTTTGCCATCGCCCACACGCTTTTCGGAGCGCCGAACCGTGCGTTTTGCCTGAGGGCCCCCACCATATCGCGGCGCATGCGCTCCATATACCAGATCGCTATGTTGCCGCCGAGCTTCTTCAGGCGGCTGCCCGCCATATATTTCACCTTATAGTTGGAGTTCCAGCTGGAATAGAGCAGCATGTCCATCAGGTCGGGCACCACGGCTTCGGCTCCTTCCGCTTCCAGCGTGCCCACGATGTCGTTGTTGGCCAGCGGGTGAAACTTCACCAGGATCTCGCCCACCACGCCCACCCGGGGCTTGCGGGCATCCGTGAGCTCCAGTGCACCGAAGTCGGCCACGATGGCGCGCAGGTTGCGCTTGTATTCGGCCATCGAGCCCTTTGCCAGCGCCTTACGGCAGCGTGCCGACCAAGACCTGGAGAGGCTGTCTGCCGAGCCGGGAAAGCGCTCATAGGGCCTCGTGCGCAGTGTCACGCGCAGCAGCAGGTCGCCGTAGACAATCGCCATCATTGCGCGCTTGGCAAGGCCCAGCGTGTAGTTCATGCCGGGGTTCCTCTCCAACCCGGCGGCGTTGATTGAGATCACCGGGATGTGGCCGTAGCCGGCGCTCTGCAGGGCCTTTCGGATGAATGTGATGTAGTTTGTGGCCCGGCAGCCGCCACCGGTTTGGCTGATGATCACGGACAGGTTGCTCAGGTCATATTGCCCGGATTTCAATGCGTGCATGATCTGACCCACCACCAGCATTGAGGGGTAGCAGGCGTCATTGTTGACGTATTTGACCCCTTCCTGGATCAGTTCCCGGTCTGAATAGGGCAGCACCACCAGGTTGTAGCCACAGCAACGGAAGGCTTCCTCCAGAAATTGGAAGTGGATTGGCGACATTTCCGGGCAGAGGATTGTGTGCGTCCGGCGCATGCGCCCGGTGAAGACCGGCCTGGCCTGCTGCGCCGCCGGCTCATGGGGAAGCACGCCCCGGCGGGCCCGCTCGGCGATGGCGGCCTGCAGCGAGCGCAAACGGATGCGAACGTTGCCCAGGTTGTTGATCTCGTCAATCTTCAGCACCGTATAGACCTTGCCGTGGCTGTGGGTGATGCGCTGCACCTCGTCCACGGTGATGGCGTCCAGCCCGCAGCCGAAGGAGTTGAGCTGCACCAGCTCCAGGTTTGCCTGTGTGCCGGCAAAGCTGGCGGCAGCATAGAGCCGCGTGTGATAGGCCCATTGGTCCACCACCTGCAGCGGCCGCGCAATGCGCCCCAGATGGGCCACTGCGTCTTCACTGAGCACTGCGTAGCCATAGCTACAAAGAAGCTCCGGGATGCCGTGGTTGATCTCCGGATCCATGTGATAGGGCCGCCCGGCCAGCACGATGCCGGTTTTGCCGGTGCGCTCCAGAAACTTCAGCGTTTCCTCGCCCTTGGCCCGCACATCGGCGCGGTAACGCTCCTGCTCTGCCCAGGCGCGATTGACCGCCCTGTTGAGCTCGGCAGCCCCCACCCCGAAGGGTTGGAAAACTTCCAGCAGCCTGGCGGCCAGCCCCTTCTTGCCGTTCAGCGACAGGAAGGGGTTCAGGAACTGGATGCCCGGCTGGCGGAGCTCGTCCACGTTGTTGCGGATATTTTCGGTGTAGGAGGTGACAATGGGGCAGTTGAAGCAGTTGCCGGCTGCGCTGTCTTCCTTTTTTTCATAGGCCACGCTGGGGTAGAGGATCACCTTTACCCCCTCGTCGAGCAGGCGCATGATGTGACCGTGGGCCAGCTTGGCCGGGTAACAGGCCGATTCCGAGGGGATCGATTCCATACCGCGCTCATACAGCGCCTTGTCTGAAAGAGGTGAGAGCAACACCGAATAGCCCAGCTCCGTGAGCAGTGTGTGCCAGAATGGGTAGTTCTCATAAACATTCAACACCCTTGGGATGCCGATTACACCGCGGCGGGCCTTGTGGGCAGGCAACGATTTGTAGCTGAAGATACGTTTGAGCTTCCAGGCATAAAGGTTAGGCAAGTCCGAAGTTCCGCTGTTTTGACCCAAGCCCCGTTCGCAGCGGTTGCCGGAGATGAACCTGCCGCCGCCTGGGAACCGGTTGATGGTCAGCAAGCAGTTGTTGCCACAGCTACCACAACGGGCATGGCTGGTTTTGCAGGCAAACCCCTCCAGCGCTGCCGGGCCAGACAGCGTGGAAACCTGGCCCTGTGTGTGCCGGTCGCGCGCGATCAGCGCGGCGCCATACGCGCCCATGAGCCCCGCAATGTCCGGCCTCACGGCCTCCACCCCGGAGATTTGTTCAAAAGCGCGCAGCACGGCATCGTTCAGGAATGTGCCGCCCTGCACCACGGGGTGCCGGCCCAGCTCACCGGGGCTCCTGAGTTTGATCACCTTCATCAGCGCGTTCTTTACAACAGAGTTGGCCAGGCCGGCAGAAATGTCATCCACACCGGCGCCTTCCTTCTGTGCCTGCTTCACGCGTGAATTCATAAACACCGTGCAGCGCGAACCCAGGTCAATGGGGTGCGCGCCGAAAAGTGCCGCTTGGCCAAACTGCTCCGCCGTCATCCCAAGGCTTCCGGCGAAGGTTTCCAAAAAAGAACCGCAGCCAGAGGAGCATGCCTCGTTCAGCAGGATGCTGTCAATGGCTCCCTCTCGCACCCGCAGGCATTTCATGTCCTGGCCGCCGATGTCCAGGATAAAATCAACATCGGCGCAGAAATGAGCGGCTGCCTTGGCGTGGGCCACCGTTTCGATCTCGCCGATGTCCACGGCAAGCGCGGCCTTGATGAGCCCTTCGCCATACCCGGTCACGCAGGCATTGGCGATGCGGGCTGTTGCAGGAAGCCCGCTGTAAAGCTCTTTCAGATAGCCCACCAGCAGGTCCAGAGGCCGGCCCTGGTTGCTGCCATAACGGGAGTAAAGCAGCGCGCCCTGGGTATCAATGAGCGCAAGTTTTGTTGTTGTTGAGCCGGCGTCAATGCCCAGAAAGCAGTCGCCGATGTGCTCTTCAAGTGCGGAGCGCCGCACCGCTGCCTTCCTATGCCGGGCGCGAAAGGCTTCATAATCGTCCTGCCCGGCAAACAGCGGCGCCATGCGGTCCACTTCATGGGGAAGAACGCCTTCGATGGAGTCCAGCCTGGCGAGCAGACCCTCAAGGGGCATTGGGTGTTCCTTGCCGGCGAGAAGCGCCGCGCCGATTGCCGCAAACAAGTGGGAATCAGCGGGGTGGGCAAATGTGTTGCCGTGCGTGCACAACGAAACTTCAAATTGCATGCGCAGCGACGGCAGGAAGTGGAGCGGCCCGCCCAGAAAGGCGATGCGGCCCCGAATCGGCTTGCCGCAGGCCAGGCCGCTGATGGTCTGGTTGACCACCGACTGAAACACGGACGCGGCAATGTCTTCCTTGGTAGCGCCTTCATTGATCAATGATTGCACATCGGACTTGGCAAAAACGCCGCAGCGGGAGGCGATTGGATAAACCGTTTTGGCAGCTGCCGCCAGCGCGTCCAACCCCATGGCGTCGGTGTGCAGCAGCGCCGCCATCTGATCCAAAAAACTGCCGGTGCCCCCGGCGCAGATGCCGTTCATGCGCTGCTCCACGGTGCCGGAGAAATAGGTGATTTTTGCGTCCTCACCGCCCAGCTCCACCGCCACATCCACACCGGGCATCCGCTGGCGCACGGCCTCCGTGCTGGCGATCACTTCCTGGCGGAAGGGGATGCCCAATTGCCCGGCGAGTGTGATGCCGCCGGAGCCGGTCACGCAGGCGCGAACTGCCTGGCCGGGAAAAGCACTTTGGGCCTCGGCAAGAAGGCCCCGCAGCGTGTTGCGGGTGTCTGCGTGGTGGCGCCGGTAACGTGAAAAGGCAAGGCTGCCGTCATGGTTCAATATGGCAACTTTGATTGTGGTGGAGCCGATATCAAGGCCCAGACAATGATTGTTCAGCATGCAAGACCGCTCATAATGGATGAAATTTTATGCCAATTATACCATATATGGATCGGATGAGATGGGCGATATCCTTCGCGGCGCAGTTAATTTTTCCTGGTAATTATCCTTTCCCGCTTCAGATTCTGCATAAATTGGCAATTGCGGAACAACAACCGGCCTGCGGCAGTGGTATACTCATGCCATCAAGCGAGAAGGGGCCGCAATGGATTACCGTTCATATCTGCAAGCCAGCATCGACTATATTGAGGACCACATCGGCGAAGACCTGACAGTGTCGCAGATTGCCGGGCGCGCAGGCTTCTCGAGCTTCTACTTCTGCCGTTTGTTCAATGTGTATGTGGGCTTGACCGTGATGGAGTATGTCCGCCGCAGGAGGCTTTCCCGGGCTGCGTCGCTGTTGATCGGCGGGGGCAGGATCCTGGACATCGCGCTGGACTGCGGGTTTGAGACGCACGGCGGTTTTTCCAAGGCATTCCGTCGGGAGTTCGGATGTTCACCGGAGCAATACCGGCGAAACGGCCGCCTACCGCCGGGAAAGGCGGACCTATTCCGCGGACAATCGCTGGACTATATTGGAGGGATCAAGATGGAACCAAGAATTTTGGAAAGAGGATCTTTTGCTGTGGCTGGATATGTGCTGTCCGGCCCGTCAAGCAGGCGCAGCGCCCGCTCCACACCTGCCTATTGGGAAGAGATCATGCCGGAGCACACCGAGAGCAGGATTTATCAGCGCGTAAAGGTAACGCGCCACGGCGAGTACTTCCTGTATTATCCGCAAAACGATGAGTTGACCGACTTTGTCTATGTGATCGCCGGCGAGGTGGATGATCTGGACGGTGTGCCCCAGGATATGTTTCGGGGCATGGTGCCCGCTGCCACCTACGCGGTGTTTACAACCCCGCCTGCCAATGACGCCGACGGCACGTTTGTGAAGTCCATCCATGACATGTGGCGCTATGTGTTTGAGCAGTGGCTGCCGGAATCCGGTTATGCTTATTCGCCGGACGGTATTGACTTTGAATTTTATGATGAGCGATGCCATGGTGGCATCGGCAACGTGATGGAAATCCATGTGCCGGTCGTCAAAAAGGCCTGAAGCAACCTGACGAAAGAAAACACCGCGCTCTGAACAGGAAGCGCGGTGTTTTTCATCTATCAGGCTTCTGTGCCCGGAAAGCCTTGCATTCATGCTCCGGAATCGCTACACTTGGTTACAATGGTTCGTCAAAGGCCTCGAGCTGCTCGGAAATCGCCGTGAGGAACCGCTTGCCTTCCGCGGTTTGCCAAAGCTGCCCGAACACCTGGCACACCGCCGTGCGGAAGCCGGACGACAGGCTGCCGGCTTCTTGCAGACACAACGGGCACACGGCGCGGCCGCGCGGGTCCATGCGGACGGAGACTGAGCCGCCGCACACCAGCGGGGCCAACGGGAACACCCTGCAGGAAAGAGGGCGCTGCTCCCGGTCGCAATGCCCCTGGCAGGAAAGCACCGGCACTTCGCCGAAACCGGGCAAATGCCCTTGCGAAACGGTGAAGCCGGAAAGACCCGCAAACAACGCTTCCTCACCGGGGAAAAGATACATGCCCGGCAAGTCCGGAGACAGCTGGCAGCACGCCGCGTCGCACAGCCTGCCGCAGTCGAACCGGAGCGGCGTTTCCGTATCAAGCAGACGATACAGTTCACGATAGAGATCCGTTGTGGGATTGCCCATGCCGACATCCTTTCGATGGAGGGTTGCAGTATGGCTTTGACGCCTGTGCGTTGTGCAATTGAGCGGTTTGGCATGGCGGGGGAGGGTCACCGGTTTTTCCCCGGCCCAATTGCCTGCGGTGTGGATCTGCCCGGCCCGGTGCAGATGGCTGTGGCAGACAGACCCTTGGGCCTGAAAGGCCGCTTCTCGTGGAAGTCCGGCGCCGACGACTGGATGACCGGCCGCGGCTCTTTGACCGTGCCCGTCCATTCTATCAGAAACGATGGTGTTGAGGAAACTCTTTCGCGGCTGGCGGAAGACTTCCGGATTGCCCACAGCCTGCTCAGCGACACTGGCGTGATCTATGCCTTTGCCGGCCAGGCTGAGTCGGCACGGGTGCGCCTGCTGCTGGACGATGTGTTTGGCCGGTCCAATTTTCTCAACGAGATCATCTGGGCGCAGCCGGCGGGCCTGAAGCCACAGGGCCGGTTCACGCGCTCCCATCAGACCATTTATCTCTACCGTAAAGGGAAAAAGGCATATTTCAACTCCGCTGCCGCCGGCCGCGCCCGCGGCAGGCTGAAAAGCCATATGCGCCGCGACGAGCAAGACGGCCGTGCCTACTACACCCATGAGGCGCGGGGCAAGGTGTACCGCTATTTCGAAGACGACCTGGTGAGCATAGGCGACGTGTGGAGCGACATGCCGGAGATCTCCGCCCGCGATGAGGAGCGCACCGGGTGGGAGGGCCAGCGGCCCGAGGCGCTGCTTTGCCGCATGATAGCCGCAACCACGGCGCCGGGCCAGGCGGTGCTGGATCTATGC